>DATHUD010000817.1:0-1912 GCA_035462575.1 Thermoanaerobaculia bacterium
ACCTCACCCTCCGGCTCCCTCTCCTAAAGGAGAGGGAGAGAAAAACAAATTAAAACCCCTCTCCTTTAGGAGAGGGGCAGGGGTGAGGTCGCAGGCCACCACCGCTCAGAGTTTTGCTAATACGGCGAGCACAGGCAGTCCTTCGCCACCTTGAGCCGCGACCACGGGATGTTCGTCAGAGCGTAGTAGTTCCCGGTGAACCCGGCGCCGGCATAGGAGCTCGGCACCGAGCCGCCCGGCTGCCCGTTGGTCGACATCTCGAAATTGAACCCGAGCTTCACCCCCGACTGCCCCAACGAGTAGGCGCCGTACTTCTGGAGCGCGTAGCAGATCGCCTTTTCACCCGCCGTCGGCATGGTGGAGCAGTCCGCACCGCTGTCCAGGAAGACGCGGGAGCCGACCGGGATGCAGCCGGTGCTCGTATCGATCCCGTTGCTCTGCGCCGCGGGATACCGGTACGTGCTGCAGGCGTACTGCGTGCTGAAGACCAGCGCGTGCTGGATGGCGTTCGCCGGGTCGGTCGCGGCGCGCTCCATCTCGAACAGGCGGATCATGCCGAACAGATGGGCCAGGCCCGCGCCGTTCACCGCCTTGGCCTGTCCCCGGCCGTCCAGGTCGGAGACGCTGCCGAAACCGGTGGTGACCGTGCCGTCCGCGTTGATCTTCACCGTGCCGTCCGCGTTGACCGCGACCTGATAGAAGTCGTAGACCTTCCGGTTCGTGGAGTCGACCACGGTCAGCGGCCGGCCGTACCCGCCCCCCGGCTTCCAGCTCGCGTTGATCGGCACCGGTTGCAGGGCCACGCCGCACGTCCCCCACGTTTCCGTGCAGACGATCGTGCGGGGAGTGCCCGCGCTCGCGTCGTAGACGGGATATCCGGTCTCGTAATTGGCGTAGATCGTACTGCTGGTCAGGTTCGCCACGATCGCCGCGCTGTTTGCGTCGAGCGTCTTCGAGGCGGGCAGTGCCACGTTGGAAGCCGCCTTGGCCGCGTACGGGCGTCCGCTCGCCACCGCGAGGTCCGAGCGGCTGCACTGGCAGTCCGCCGCCACCTTGAGCCGCGACCAGGGGATGTTCGGCAGGTCGATTCCGTCGGAGGTGAGCCCCACGCCGGGGTACGGATCGGCCGCCGAGCCGCCCGGCTGCCCACCGCTCGGGGTCTCGAACCACAGCCCCATCGGCCCGCTCCCGGTGTTCGTCGCGTACGCGCCGAACTTCTTGAGCGCGTAGCAGATCGCCTTCTGTCCCACCGGGGTGACCGTCGAGCAGTCCGCCGCGCTGTCCAGGAACACGCGGGCGCCGGTCGGGATGCAGCCCGTTCCCGTGGCGGCCCCGTTGGTCTTGGAAGCGGGGTAGCGATAGGTGTTGCAGGCGTATTGGGTGTTGAACGCCAGCGCGTGTTGGATGGCGTTCGCGGGGTCCGCGGCCGCGCGCTCCATCTCGAAGACGCGGATCGTTCCGAACATATTGGAGAGGCCCGAGCCGTTGACCGCGGCCTCCCCTCCATAGCCGTCCAGGTCCACGACGCTGCCCCAGCTCACGGTCACCGAGCCGTCGGCATTGATCATCACGGTGCCATCCGCGTTCTTGGATACCTGATAGAAGTCGTAGATCTTCCGGTTTGCATAATCGATCACGGCCATGGCCCCATCGCTCCCGGCCGACGGCTTCCAGGCCGCGTTGATCGGTACGGGCTGGAGAGAGGCCCCGCACGTCCCCCAGGAGGTCTTCGTGCACACGATCGTGCGGGGAGTCCCCGCGCTCGCGTCGTAGGCCGGCTTGCCGGAGCGATACAGGCTTGCGTTGTGCTGGCCGCTGTTCAGGTTGGCCACGATCGCCGCGCTGTTCGGGTCGAGCGCCGGCGAGGCGGGCAGCTCCACGTTGGGCGGCGCGTCGTTCGCGAACGGCCGCA
>DATHUD010000818.1:0-16866 GCA_035462575.1 Thermoanaerobaculia bacterium
TTCCTGCTTAGTTTCCTCCTGGGGCCGCAGTGGTCTTTAAGATATCGTTGTGCCATCAAGCGGCCCGGACGTGGCGCGCGATTCACCGGAAAGGAGCTAGACGATGGGACTCATCGACTTTGCTAAGAGTGTGGGTAGGAAGCTGGGAATCGGGGACGACGACGACAAGAAGCCGCAGGCTGGGGGCAAACCGCAGGCCGCTCCCGCGGGGGCAGCCACTGCGCAGCAGGTCCAGGATGCCAAGGACCGCCGCAGGGCCGCGGCGCTGGTCAAGCTGGTCAACGACATGGGCCTCAAAGTGAACGACCTGGGCGTCCGCGCGGATGGCGACAAGGTGACGCTGACCGGCACGGTGGCCTCCCAGGCGGACCGGGAGAAGATCGTCCTCCTCGTCGGCAACACCGAGGGCACCGGCAGCGTGGACGACCAGTTGAAGGTCGAGAAGCCCGAGCCCGAGGGCCAGTATTACGAGGTGAAGTCGGGCGACAGCCTCTCGAAGATCGCCAAGCAGTTCTACGGCAACGCCAACAAGTATCCGGTGATCTTCGAAGCCAACAAGCCGATGCTCAAGGACCCGGACGAGATCTACCCTGGCCAGAAGCTGCGCATCCCGCCCCAGGCGAGCGCTTAACCCTTTTTCTTCTGTGCGGGGCGGGCTTTCTTGCCGCCCCGCCCGATCATCGCCTGCCGCTCTCCCGGACCGTCACGAAGCGGGCGGGGGAGAGGTTGGTCCCGTCGAAGACCCGCAGCACGAGGCCCGAGCCCTGGGCCGTGGCCGCGCAGCCCGAAAGCAGGATCCAGAGGTTCCCCTTGGGGACCAGGACCTGCGTCACGGGCAGGCGCTCGTCGCTCTTCGTCCTCACCTCCCCGGGCGCCTCGATCAGGCGGACCCAGTCCCCCGACCCGGTGAGGCGGGTGAGGAGGATCTTCTCCTCCGACGGCACCCGGCGGTCGAACCAGGTGAGCCGGAGCGAGCCGCGGTGATCCCCGAAGGGGAGGTCCACCCAGTAGTCGTTCCCCTGCCTCCAGATCCCCACCGTGTCCCCGGAGCCCCAGGGGGTCCAGGTGGAGCGCCGCCACTTCTTGCCGGAGTCTTCCGAGAGGTAGACGACGCCGTCGCCCGACACGTAGGCCGCCGACGTGCCGGTGAGAGCGATGAGCTGGCCCCGGCGCGCGGACGGGAGGGTGGGCACTCCCGCCACCCAGGCCTCGGGGCGGCCGGAGCCGGAGAACAGGCCGGTGCCGGTGAGCACGCCGTCCTTGCGCTGCGGCGCCGGGAGCGCCTGCGGCTGCCCCACGGCCGTGACCGTCATGGAGCCCCGGCTCTTCCACTCCCGGTTCACCAGCCGGAAGGCCCACGCCGTCATCTGGCCGTCCGTGGCGGTCGCCCCGTGGAGGAGGAACCAGGCGGCGCCGGCGTGGTCATAGGTGGGGGTGACGGTCGAGGCCACGGGAGCGGCCAGCGCCTCGCCCAGCGGCTCCCAGGTCCCCTCTTTCCAGCGCACCGGCTGCAGGCAGCGGTCGCCGCAGGGGACGGCCGCGAGCACCGGCCCGGGACCCACCGAGCCGCCGAAGCGCCCCTTGGCGTCGTCGCGCCAGGCCCGGGCCTCGTTGCCGTCGCCGTCGAGCTCGACGATCCAGCCCAGCCCCTTGTCCCCGATCGGCGGAACGGAAAAAAGCATCTGGCCGGACGAGGTGTCCATGCCGATCAGCGTCAGGGCCGTCGAGCCGTCGCAGATCGGGGCCACCCCGAAGGCCGGAGCGGCCGGAAGCGTTGCGGCGATCGCGAGCGCCGCGAGAATCAACCGGGACCGAAAGAGAGCCATGATTCGAGAACCTCCGGTACGCCTCTTCGTTCTTGTAGGGGCGCCCCTGCGTGGGCGCCCTGCCTTCCAGGGCGGCCACATAGGACCGCCCCTACTTCTGCGACCGGAGCCGCCGGATCGAGCGGCTCCAGTGCCGCGATCCCAGAGCCTGGGCCCGGGCGATCCGCTCCTCGGCCAGCCGCTCGGCAGCCCGGTAGGTGGGAATCGACTGGGCGCGGGCGATCTCGAAGAGGCGCATCATGCCGTTGCTGATGCCGCGGGCCATCCGCATCGCGGTGTCGCGATTGTAGCCCTGGAGCTCGTTGTAGACGTTGATCAGGCCGCCGGCGTTGCCCACGAAGTCGGGCGCGTAGAGAATGCCGCGGTCGTGGAGGGCCTGGCCGTCCCGGTCCTCGTTCTCGAGCTGGTTGTTGGCGGCTCCGGCCACCGCCTTGCAGCGCAGCTTGGGGATCGTCCGGTCGTTCAACACCGCTCCCAGGGCGCACGGGGCCAGGATGTCGCACTCGACCTCCAGGATCTCTCCTGGGGGCACGATCTCCATCCCCAATTCCTCTTTGGCCCTGGCCGTCGCCTCGGTGTCGATGTCCGTCCCGAAGATCTTGGCCCCCTCGTCCTTCACGTACCGGGCGAGGTGATAGCCGACGTTGCCGAGCCCCTGGATGGCCACGGTCCTGCCCTTCAGAGACGCGTCGCCGAGCTGCCACTGCGCGGCCGCCTTCATTCCGAGGAGGACGCCGAACGCCGTGACCGGCGACGGGTCGCCGCCGCCGCCGTTCGACGCGGAGAGGCCGGTCACCCAGCGGGTCTCCGTGAGAACCATCTCCATGTCCTCCAGCTCGGTCCCCACGTCCTCGGCGGTGATGTAGAGGCCGTTCAGGGACTCGACGTACCGGCCGAAGCTCCGGAACAGCTCCTCGCTCTTGTCCTTCTTGGGATCGCCGAGAATGACCGCCTTGCCGCCGCCCAGGTGGAGGCCGGCCGCCGCGGACTTGTAGGTCATTCCCCGGGAGAGGCGGAGCACGTCCAGGAGCGCCTCGTCCAGGCTCTTGTAGGGCCACATCCGGACGCCGCCGAGCCCCGGGCCGAGCACCGTCGAGTGGACGGCGATGATGGCCTTCAAGCCCACCTCCGGGTTGGAGCAGAAGAGCACGCGCTCGTGCTTCATGCTCACCATCTGCTGAAACAGTTCCATGGAGCTCCCTTTCTGCGCTTAGCGGTCCTCGGCGACCCGGTGAGGCGCGCTCCGCGCCTCGCGGTGTTCTCGGGGCGGACCCCGGCTCTTTGGGGCAAGAACCCTGGAAGGTCCGGCCTCCAGGGTTGTCTGTGGCGGACGCCGTACGGTGGGGGAAGTCTATCCGAAGGACACCAAGGACACCAAGGACTGCAAGGACACCAGGGACACGGCTTCTTGTCCTTGCAGTCCTTGCTGTCCCTTGGTCCTTGTCTGCCGGAGAGGCTCCTACAGCCTTCCCAGGGCGGCCAGGACCTCTTCGTCGTGGCCGTCCACGTTGACCTTCTTCCAGACCTTCCGCACCGTGCCGTCCGGGCCGATCAGGAAGGTGGAGCGCTGGATGCCCACGGACTTCTTGCCGTACATGTTCTTCTCGCGCCAGGCCCCGTAGCGCTCGGCCACCTGGTGGTCCGTGTCGGCGAGAAGGGGGAAGTTCAGGCTGTACTTGTCCCGGAACTCCCCGTGGCTCGCCACGTCGTCCGGCGAGACACCCAGGACCACGGCGCCCGTGGCCTTCAAGTCCCCGGAGCGGTCGCGGAAGGAGCACGCCTCCTTGGTGCAGCCGGGCGTGTCGTCCTTGGGGTAGAAGTACAACACCACGGGCTTGCCCCGGAGCCCGGAAAGCTTGACCTCCCGTCCATCGTCGGCAGGAAGGGTGAAATCGGGCGCGGTCTGACCCTCTTCGATCCACTCGGCCATATTGAAAGCTCCCTTCGAAGAGAAAAGTTTCGGGGCGGGGGGATGCCCGCCGGAGGGGGGAGTTTAGCTCAAGGCGGCGCCTTTCCTCACCTATGGGAGAGGAACTCCTCGATCGAGAGGCCAATGTCCTTCACGATCTGCCGGAGGAGCAGGGGAGACACGTCACGGCCGGGGTGGAAAGGAACGGTCGTACACCGGCCGTCAGGGTGGCGGTACTGCTTATGCGAGCCCCGCTGACGGACCTCGATGAACCCGAGCCTTTCCAGGATGGATACAACCTCCCGCGGTTTGAGGACGGGGGGCATGCTATCCGACGGTAATCCGCTGGGTCCCGATGAACTCCGCTTCAAGCTTCGGCTCGCCATCCTCCAGGAGCATCTCGATCACCTCTCGGAGATTGCCGTGCAACTCGTCGATTGTCGCCCCTTGGGAGTGAGCACCTGGAAAGCCGGGAACGTAGCCCACGTAAAGGCCCGTCTCGGGACAGCGCTCGATGACCGCCATATAGGTTCTCATCGGCTCCATCATAGCGTTCGGCGAAAGACTCTGCTCTTCGCCCAGAAGCTCTGCCAAGGTCTTTGAGCCTCGAACGGTAACGAGTGGCCGATTGGGGTCAGGCACGAACCGGCGGCCACTCCATGAAGCTTGGCCGGAGTCGACCATCCGTTGAAGCTTCTCTCTGAGCTCCGGCTTAATGTCGTCGCGCTCGTCCATGAAATGTATTGTACCTCAGGAAAGATTCCGTTGGGGAGGACGCCTCTTCAGGAGACTCGATCCTCCTTCCTCCCATGGAACACCACCCCATCCCAGAACTCGACCGGCTGCGCCCCGTTGACCGCCAGGGTGAAGCCCATCGCCCGGCAGAGCTTCTGGACCTCGGCGCGGTCCGCCGCGAGGTCGTCCCGGTAGGAGTAGTTGAGGAGGACGAAGTCTCCCCCCGGCCGGAGGACCCGGGCGGCCTCGAGGAAGTGGGTCTCGACGAGGCGGGGGCCGGCCTGGTGGATGTAGGGGAAGGAGTCCACGGCGAAGACGAGGTCGAAGCTCTCCGCCTCGAAGTCCGCGAGGTCGAGGCCGGAGGAGACGGCGAAGCGCACGTTGGGGAAGCCAACGTTGCGCCTGCGGGCGGCGGCGATCATCTTCGGGGAGACGTCGATCCCGACAGCCTCGGCCACCCGGGGGGAGAGGGCGCCCTGCATGCGGCCGATGCCGCAGCCGATCTCGAGCGTCTTCCGGTCCGGCGCGAGGAACCCCCAGCGTTCAAAGAGGACGACGATCTCGCGCGTGGCCACGGCGAGCAAGTCGGGGTCCCCGAGCGAATAGGCGGCGACGCTCGCCACCTCGTTGCGGCTGACCGACCGGTCGAAGAAGACCCGGCAGTCCGCGACCGACTCTTCGGGCGAGATGGGCACCACGGCCGGGTCCGGGTGCTCGCGGAGCATCGTGGCCACCCTCTCGCACCCTTCCCGGTGGTCGTGGAGAAGGCGGGCCATCTCGCGAAGCGCGGGATCGAGCGGCCGTCCCCACCGCCGCGCCACGAGCGCGACCAGATCCTCGGCGTCCCGCGCGGAGCCCAGGACGAGGAGCAGGCGGGCGAGAGCCAGGGCCGGCAAGACCTCTCCGGTCAGAAGATCCAGAAAGATGTCACGGGCGGCGTCCGGCTCGACCTCTCCCAGCCGCGCGTCGATCTCCTTGGGATCCGGGGGGGCGTCCGTCGGTCTCATCCTGCGGATTTCAACACATTGCGGCCCTGCCGTGACGGCTGAGCTCTGCCGGCGCTGGCGTATCGCCGGGGACATCGCCCCGGCGATGCTTATCTGGGGCAGCGTTCCTTGCGCTGAGGCAGCGTCCGCAGCAATGGGCTATCTCCGGAGACATTGTCCCGGCGATGCTTATCCGGGGCAGCGTTGCTTGCGCTGAGGCGGTGTCCGCAGCGCTGGGCCGTCTCTGGAGACATCGTCCTGGCGATGCTTATCTGAGGCAGCGTTGCTTACGCTGAGGCGGTGTCTGCAGCGCTGGGCCATCTCTGGAGACATTGCCCCGGCGATGCTTATCCGGAGCAGCGTTGCTTACGCTGAGCCAGCGTCTGGGGAGACGCGCCATCTCCAGAGACATTGCCTTGGCGTTGTAGCGTTGGGCTGGTGTATCGGGAGATGGGACGATGTCTCTGGAGATGGGCCGTCCTGAGAGCTCTACCCCCACCCGCCGATTTCCGGGCAGTCCCGAATCGCTTCGAGGCATTCGGCATCGACCAGCAGATCCGCGTCCGGTCCCACCGCAATCCGGAGGAGAGCCGCCAGAACTCCCGCGAAAGGATACTCCCGGACTGTCTTCTCGATTCTCTCAGCCTTCTCGTCGTTTCCCGTGCGTCTTGCCCTCGCGTAGCCGATCAGGAGTTGGCTGAGCCCCGTCCAGGCGTTCAGGCGTCCTCGGCTCAGGGTCGCCCGATTGATCCCGAAGACTTCGAGCGAGGGATCTCCCTTGGCGGACCTGGGCCGCGCCGCGTAGCGGCCGGTCGCCGGTGAGAAGGCTAGATGGTCGAGCGGGTCCTCTTCGGTGGGGTTGACGAGGAGAGGCTGCCCTCCGCCGTCCAGAGGGAACTGGTCCCTCTTGAAGTTGCTGTTGCACCGCGAGCAGGCGATCAGGTAGTTGAGCCAGTCGAAGGCCCGGTCCGGGTAGACCGCCCTGGGCCAGAAGTGTTCGATGGCCGTGCCCTCGCTGTCCTCGCAGTACATGCAGCGCTCGATGCCGGTCGCCATCTGGCCGAGCACTTCACGGATCTCGCGGAAGGCTTGGCTGTCCCGCATCTCCCAGAGCCGTTTGGCCTCCGCTCTCGCATCGCTCGCACCGATGACCTTTTGGGTGCGTTTGAGGAGGAAGGCGAGGCTTGGGGAGGTCAGAGGCAATCGCTGGATACGCTTCATCCCTCGCTCACCAGCTTGCGCAGGGCCTGCTCGACATCGGAAGACAGCGTCTTGGGGAGACGGGACCGGAGATCCCGAAGCTCGCTCTTCTCTCTAGCCGAGACCTCCCCGGTCTGGAGCTTGGCTTCGAGCTCAGCCACCCGCTCCCGCAGGCGCTCGGCTTCCTGGGAGTAGGGGGTCTCCAGACCGAAGAGCTCGGTCAGGACAGCGTCGTCGATGCTGCCGTTGACGACGGTGTTGTAGAGGGATTCCGAGACATGCTCGACAGGGCGGTCCTCCCCCGGGGCGGGAAGGCGGATCAGCCCTTTGGGATCGGCCGCCTGGCAGACGAACGGGCTGTGGGTTGTGACGATGAACTGAATGTTGGGGAAGTGGCGCTTCAGCCAGAAGCCGATTTTCTTCTGCCAAGATACGTGGAGGTGGAGGTCTACTTCGTCAATGAGGATGACACCTTCATACGGCACATATCTATAGGGGCCCTCTGAGTCCTCTACTAGTTCAACTTTCAATTCTCCGAAACACTGATGGAGGTGTCTAACAATATCCATGACGAGGGCGGCAGTGGTTCGGTAACCGTCGCTGATTTCACCCAGGGGTAAGCGGGTCCCTCTTTGACGAACCCAAAGCCCCTCCGAATCAAACTGCTCAATCTGTACTTCATCTGGAAGCAATCCATCTCCCAGTAGCGATAGGACGGAGTTCTCTAATTCTGCCGCGCCGGCTTTGTTTTCTAGCCTCTGCAGATAAATTTCTCTTAGCCATCCCATGCTTTCGAGTAAAGAGGCATCTTCTCGAAAAAGAGAGACTAGGCGAGCTACCGGCTGCGGACCGCCCATTAACCGTTGTGCGTCAGTCGCATGTCCAGTAAGGCGGCGGAAAGGTCCATAAGCCGCCAAAAATAAATCGTGGTATAAATTTTCTTGATTATTGGTTTCAACTTTCGGGGCGTCTCCAGTTATTCCCCAAATTAATAGTTCCATGGGCTCTGGTGTGGGCTCGTTAAGATCCACATATACTAGGTCATCAAGAGTTGTATATATTCTGTTCGGGTGGCCTTTTAGAACGACCGGAATAACGGGGCGGCTATTTATATCGTTGACGTATCGATCGGCTAAGGAAAAATTTGGAGTGTCTGCTCCAAAGAATATTATCTGGGCATGCGAATTTGCTTTGGCTTCCTCTATAGGATTTCTACGTTTTGTGCCCGGCCTTGCAACTATGGGGCTAGGCTCAGTGAATACGCTAAGTCCTCGATCTTGAAGTTGCTTTGCTATATTGAGGACTTGTGTCTTGTCCTTATCTCCATACCAAAAAAGTGCATCGAAACGCTTAGGATTGTCGGGCAAGTTGAGAATTCTTGATGAGGGAGATTTTCCCAAAAGAACAGGTTCATCACCTTCTCTATTGATCCTCCAATTGAGATGAGCCCACCCCTCAGTCGTATCTCCCTCTTCTGGCTCCCTGAGTGCTAGATGTGCTCCTACTTCAGCTTCTAGTTTGCCGTTTCTGATCCAGCCAGAATAGCTTAGGGACAAAGCTCGGGCCGTTTCTGGTCCTGCAACTGCAAGAGCGATTGCCTTCAACAAGGTAGACTTGCCAGAACCATTCCGTCCAGCGAGGACTGTCCACCCTGCGAGACTCCCATCTGGCCGGCTGAAATCCAGATCTACCTCGCTGAAGCCCCGGATATTTTTAATCCTCAATCGTCTAATATGCACCTGTGCTCCTCGTGGGCTGTACCGCGCCAGTAAGGCTTCATCAGAATATCCTACCCCCATGACCCCCCGCGCCACCACCGACCTCCTCAAATCCTGGGCCCTCGAAGCCGGCTTCGACCGGGCCGGGGTGGCGGACCTGGCTCCGCTGGAGCGCGGAGAGGCGCTGCTGCGCTGGCTCGAACGGGGGGATCAGGCGGGGATGGGCTACCTCGGGCGGCGGGTGGAGGAGCGGATGGAGCCGGCTCGGATCTTTCCGGGGGCGGGGAGCGTTCTCGTCGTCGCGCTTCTATACCATCCTCTTGAGCAGGAGGAGCCGGCGGGGGATCTGTGGCGGCGGGTGGCTCGGTACGCTCGGGGGAAGGACTACCACGAGGTGATGGGGGCGCGGCTCAAGGCTCTCGCGGCCCGGATCACGGAGGCGTTCCCGGGGTGCGAGACGCGGCCCTATGTAGATCCCGGGCCGGTGCTCGAGCGGGAGCTGGCGGCCCGGGCGGGGATGGGGGCGGTGGGGAAGAACACGATGCTGCTCCATCCGGAGGCCGGGTCGTGGTTCCTGCTCGGGGAGCTGTTCCTGTCGCTCGACCTCGCTCCGGACGTCTCCCTGACGGATCTGTGCGGGAGCTGCACGCTGTGCCTGGAGGCTTGCCCGACGGGGGCGCTCGCCGAGCCGTATCGTCTGGACAGCAACCGGTGCATCAGCTACTGGACGATCGAGCACCGGGGGGCTCTGCCGGAGGCGGCTCGGGAGATGGTCGGGGGGTGGGTCTTCGGGTGCGACGTGTGCCAGGAGGTCTGCCCGTGGAACCGGGAGCCCCGGGGGGCGGTCCATCCGGAGATGGAGTTGCCTCCCGAGCGCGCGGAGCTCGACCTCGCGGGGCTGCTGCTCCTCTCCCGGGAGGAGTACGTGGAGCGCTTCCGGGGGAGCCCGATGAAGCGGGCGAAGCTCCCCGGTCTCCAGAGGAATGCGGCGGTCGCCATGGGGAACCGCCTCCACCGCCGGTATGTGCCGCCGCTCGCCAAGGCGCTCGCGGAGGGCGAGCCCGTGGTACGCTCCCACGCCGCCTGGGCCCTCGGCCGCATCGGGGGGGCCGCGGCCCGGGAGGCGCTCTCCCGGGCGCTCGAAAACGAGGCGGACTTGGGAGTCCGGAGCGAGGTGGAAGCGGCGCTCGCGGCGGCTGTCACACCGGGGAGCATCCCGGCGGATTGACACCCGGCCCCCCTCTCCCTATACTCGAAGACCCGAGTTCTCAATAACTTAAGCGGAACTCGACGACCCCACGTCCGTGGGGCAAACAGGCTCTGGGAGCCTGAATCCACGCCAAGGAGGTACGTTTTTGTATGCCGGCGAGTGAACGAACCGAGGACCAGTCGGCCTTGCTGACGGCTGAGTCCGACGAGTACGAGCAGAGTCCAGAGGATTACCAGAAGCTTCTCGAGCTGTACGACGAGAGCATGCGCAATCTCACCGAGGGTGAGATCGTGCAGGGCCGCATCATCGGCTTGACGTCGAACGCGGTGATCGTCGACGTGGGTTACAAGTCCGAGGGGCTGATCCCCATCGAGGAGTTCACCGGCAGAGACGGCCAACTGACCGTCCAGGTCGGTGAGGAAGTGGACGTCCTGCTCGAAAAGACCGAGGACCTCGAGGGCCACGTGCTCCTCTCCTACGGCAAGGCGCAGAAGATGCGCCGCTGGACCGAGGTGGAACGGGCTTACAAAGAGAGCCGGGTCATCAAGGGCCGCATCACCGACCGCATCAAGGGCGGCCTCACGGTGGACGTGGGTCTGCGCGCGTTTTTGCCCGGGTCCCTGGTGGACATCAAGCCGGTCAAGAACCTGGAGTCGCTGCGGGGCCAGGAGCTGGAGTTCAAGGTCATCAGCCTGGACCGGCGGCGCAACAACATCGTCCTGTCCAGGAAGGCGGTGCTCGAGACCGAGCTCCAGAAGAAGAAGGCCGAGACCCTCCAGCGGCTGGAGGAGGGGGCGCGCCTCAAGGGCACGGTCAAGAACATCACCGACTACGGCGTGTTCATCGACCTGGGCGGCATCGACGGCCTGCTCCACATCACCGACATCTCCTGGGGCCGGGTCAACCACCCCTCGGAGCACTTCTCGGTGGGCGACGAGGTCGAGGTGGTCGTGCTCAAGTTCGATCCGGACACCGAGCGCGTCTCCCTGGGCTACAAGCAGCGGCAGGACGATCCGTGGACCCTGGTCGACAAGAAGTACCCGATCGGCTCGCGTGTGCGCGGCCGGGTGGTGTCGATCGTGGACTACGGCGCCTTCATCGAGATCGAGGAGGGGGTCGAGGGCCTGATCCACGTCAGCGAGATGTCGTGGACCAAGAAGGTCGTCAACCCCGCGAAGATCCTCGAGGTGGGCGACGAGGTCGAGGCGATCGTCTCCGAGCTCGACATGGACCAGCGGCGGATCAGCCTGTCGCTGCGCCAGACCGAGCGCAATCCCTGGGAGGAGCTGCAGGACACCCACCCCGAAGGGACGGTCATCGAGGGCAAGGTCAGGAACCTGACCGAGTTCGGCGCCTTCGTCGAGATCACCGACGGGATCGACGGCCTGATCCACGTCTCCGACATGAGCTGGACCAAGCGGGTCAAGCACCCGAGCGAGGTCTTGAAGAAGGGCGACACGGTGCGGGCGCGGATCACCAACATCGACGTGGAGAACCAGCGGGTCTCCCTGTCGATCAAGGAGTTCATGCCCAACGAGTGGGAGGAGTTCGCCGACAAGCACAAGCCCGGCGACACTCTCGACGGCCGGGTCGTCAACGTGACCGACTTCGGGCTCTTCATCGACATCTACAACGGCCTCGAGGGCCTCGCCCACGTCTCGGAGATCGAGGTGGGGCAGGGCGCCAAGCTCGAGGACTTCTACAAGGTCGGTGACTGGGTGCGGACCCGCATCCTGCGGGTCGAGGAGGACGACAAGAAGGTCGGCCTCTCGATGCGCGGCGTGTCGCAGCCCACGGAGGAGGAGATCGCGGTGCTCCAGGCCGAGGCCAACGCCCGGCGCGGTGGGGAGGAAGAGGAGAGCGGCCGCGGCAAGAAGCGCGGTGGCAAGGAGCAGGAACCGGAGCAGGACCAGGACCAGGAGCAGGGTGAGACGTCCGAGTCCGAGTCCGAGTCCGAGGAGGAGTAAAGTCGACCCGGAGAGCGGCGGTCTCCTTCGCGGTGCTCGGAGACCGCCGTCGCCATAGAGAGAAAAGGGGTGGGAGATGGTGTCCCTGAAAGACGACGAGATGGAGAACACCGACTCGAAGGATGGGATGACCAAGGCCGAGCTGGTCGAAGAGGTCGCCCGCACCACTCAGCTCACCAAGAAGCACGCGGAGATCATCGTGAACACGGTCTTCGACAGCATCGTCCACTCCTTGAAGGATGGCGAGAAGATCGAGCTCAGAGGCTTCGGCAGTTTCCGCATCCGCCACCGCGGCGCCAGGACCGGGCGCAATCCGAAGACCGGCGACAAGGTAAAGGTTCCGCCCAAGCGGATCCCCTACTTCAAGCCGGGCAAGGAGCTCCGGGAGCTTTTGAACGACGAGTGCTGATCCGGACGGCGCTGTTGATTTCAATCAAGCGGCGCCGTCCTCTCTCCCCTGGACCCGGATGCGACATCTCTTCACTCCCTGGAGGTACTCGTATATCACCGCGACTGCGAAGCCGCCGGATTCCGACTGCTTCTTCTGTGCCGCGGCCGCTGCGGAGGACTCGGACGACGCCGCTCGTCTGGTGATCCACAAGGCCCGGCATCACCTGGTCATGCTGAACCTCCACCCCTACTCGAACGGCCACGTGATGGTGGTTCCGTTGGAGCACATGGCCTCTCCCCAGGAGAGCTCTCAAGAGGCGCGGGAGGAGTTCTGGCCGCTGGTGCTCAAGTGCCAGCGGGTGCTCGAGGCCGCCTACGCGCCCCACGGCTTCAACATGGGGATCAACCTGGGCACGCCGGCCGGAGCCGGGGTGCCGGGGCACTATCATTTCCACGTGGTCCCGCGCTGGAGCGGCGACACGAACTTCATGACCGTGCTCGCGGAGGTCCGGCTGGTGCCGGAGGACCTGGGCCGGTCCCGGGAGCGCCTGAAGGCGCTCTTCGTGAAAGAGGAGAGTTGATTGACGGAACCGGGTAGTCCTAGGACGTCCGAGGCGGTACCGCACACCGCCGTGGGCAATCCCGCGGTGGCCGTGGTCCTGGCCTGGCTGATCCCCGGGTTGGGGCACGTCTATCTCAAGAGGTGGATGCGCGGCCTCTTCTTCCTCCTGCTGGTGCTCGTCTCGCTCGCGGCCGGCTGCGCGCTCCAGGGGAACCTGTACCGGGTGCTCCCCAATCAGCCTTTGACCATCCTGGCCACCCTGGGCTCCATGGGCATGGGGTTGCCCTATTTCTTCCTGCGCTACTTCCTCCACTACGAGGGGGACGTCGTGGGCGCGGGCTACGAGTACGGCACCGCCTTCCTGCTCACGGCGGGCCTCATGAACCTGCTTCTCGTCATGGACGCGTGGGACATCGCCCGCGGCAGGAAGGAGTAGCCTGCGATGCTCAGTCATTTCTTCCTGATGGTCCTCTACGCGCTCATCGTGAGCCTGTTCTTCACGCTGCTCTGGAGGCGGGAGCGCAAGGAGCAGATCCGGCTCTTCCTCCAGCTTTTCCTGGGGATGGTGGGGGGAGGTCTGCTCATCGCCTGGCTGATGTATCCGTTCCCGCCGGGCCCGCCGGCCCCCATTCCATGAGCCCGGGCGGGAACGAGCTGCTGATGGTCGCCGGCGAGGCGTCGGGCGACCTCCACGGCGCGCGTTTGATCTCGGAGCTGCGTCTCCTCGTTCCGGACCTCGAGCCCTTCGGCCTCGGGGGGGACGAGATGCGGGCCGAGGGCTTGAACGCCCGGGCCCACAGCTCGGAGATCTCGGTCGTCGGAATCACCGAGGTGTTGAAGGTGCTGCCCCGGGCCCGCCAGATCTTCGCCGACCTGCTCCGCGAGGTGGATCGCCGCCGCCCGCGCCTGGCCGTGCTGATCGACTTTCCGGACTTCAACCTCCGGCTCGCCAAGGAGCTCAAAGAGCGGGGGGTGGAGGTCGTCTACTACATCAGCCCGCAGGTCTGGGCGTGGCGGCGGGGGCGGGTCAAGTCGATCGCCAAGGTCGTCGACCGGATGCTCGTCCTCTTCCCCTTCGAGGTGGACTTCTACCGGGAGCACGGGGTGGACGTGGTCCACGTCGGACATCCGCTGGTGGACGAGGTCCCGGTCCTTGGACAGGTGTGGGAACAAGGCGAGCCCCAGGGGCAGCCTTACCGGGTGGCGATCCTTCCCGGCTCGCGGGTGAGCGAGATCGAGGCCCTGCTCCCGGTGATGCTCGAGGCGGTCCGGCTGCTCGCGTCCGAGCTTCCGATCGAGGTCCGGCTCATCAAGGCGCCCACCGTCCCGCGCGATCTCGTCGAGGAGATGATCGAGCTGGCCGGCCTGCCCGTCGAGATCGTCTCCGAAGAGCGCTTCCCGGCGATCGCCGACTCCCATCTGGCTCTCTGCGCCTCGGGCACGGCCACGCTGGAGGTCGGTCTTCTGGGCACCCCCATGGTGGTGCTCTACCGGCTGGGGAGCTGGACCTATCTCCTGGCGAAGATGATGGTGCACCTGCCCTACGTGAGCCTGGTCAACCTGGTGCTGGGCCAGAAGGTCGTCCCCGAGCTGATTCAGGGGCGGGCAAACCCGCAGTCGATCGCCGCCGAGGCCGAGGAGATCCTGACGAGCGCCGGCATCCGCGATCGCATGCGCGCCGGGCTCGCCGGCCTGCGCGGCCGGCTGGGGGAGGGCGGCGCGAGCGGCCGGGCGGCCCGGGAGGTGGCGGAGCTGCTCCAGGCGGAGGTCCGGGCGTGAAGAAGTCCGCCTTCCTCTGGCACTACGTCCGCCGGTACACGGGCTGGATCGTCCTCGCGACCGTGGGCATGCTGGTCTACGCCGCGGCCACGGCGGGGACCGTCTCGCTGATCAAGCCGATCTTCGGCGAGGTGCTCCTCGCGGGCAGCGACGTGCCCGGACCCATCGGCGCGGTGGTGCCCGGCGGGCAGACCCGGGAGGGGGACTCCGAAGAAGCGGAGGAGACCGGATTCCTCGCGGACCTGAAACGCCGGTTCGACATCTCCCGGCAGATCGACGAAACCTACGCTTCGGTCAAGCGAAGGCTGGGGGTGGATCCCGAGGACGTCGTCTATTTCGTTCCCCTCCTCTTCGTCGCGATCTTCCTCGTCCGCTGCCTGGCCGACTTCGTCTCCGGCTACGCCTTCCAGCACATCGGCCTGGGGGTGACGACCGACATCCGGAACGACCTCTACCGGCACGTCCTCGAGCAGTCGAGCCGCTTCCACGCCGAGCACCCCTCGGGCGAGCTGGTGGCCCGCGTCATCAACGACGTGGCCCTGATGCAGAACGCGGTCTCGACGCGCTTGCTCGACCTCTTCCAGCAGTCGATCACGCTCCTCGTCCTCCTCGGCCTTTTGCTCTCGACCGACTTCCGGCTGGCGCTCATCTCGCTGGTCGCGACCCCGCTCCTGCTCTACCCGATCATCCGCGTCGGCAAGGGGATGCGCAAGACGAGCCACCGGAGCCAGGAGCGCATGGCGGATCTGGCGAGCCTGATGACCGAGGGGGTGCGCGGCCACCGGGTGGTCAAGGCGTTCGGCATGGAGGATTTCGAGCTGCGCAAGTTCGGCGAGGCGACGAGGCGGCACTTGCGGACGAACCTCCGGGCCCAGATGCTCGCCCACGCGTCGAGCCCGGTGGTCGAGTCGCTCGCGGCCCTGGGCGCCGCGGCGCTCCTGATCTACGCCGGCAAAAGCATCCGGGCGGGGCAGCTCTCGACGCCCGAGCTGATCCAGTTCCTGACCACGCTCCTCATGATGTACGACCCGGTCCGCAAGCTCAACAAGGTCAACCTCATCCTCCAGGAGGCCTTGTCCGCCGTGCAGCGGGTGTCGGGCCTCCTGGAGCTTCCGAACGACATCGCGGAGCGGCCGGACGCCCGGACCATCGACACCGTGCGCCAGGGGATCGTCTACGAGGACGTGACCTTCGCCTACGAGGACCGGCCCGCGCTGTGGAACGTGACGCTCCGGATCCCCGCCGGGCAGATCGTGGCCGTCGTGGGGCCTTCCGGGGCCGGCAAGTCGACGTTCGTGAACCTCCTGCCGCGCTTCTTCGATCCGACCGGCGGGCGGGTGGCGATCGACGGCATCGACATCCGCGACCTGACCTTGAAGAGCCTGCGGTCGCTCATCGGCATCGTCACCCAGGACACGGTGCTGTTCAACGACACGATCCGCGCCAACATCGCCTACGGGCGCTCCGACCTCCCCATGGAGCGGGTGCGCGAAGCGGCCGCGGCGGCCTATGCGGACGAGTTCATCATGGAGCTCCCGCAAGGCTACGACACGGTGATCGGGGAGGGGGGAATCCGCCTGTCGGGCGGCCAGCGGCAGCGCCTGGCGATCGCCCGGGCCCTGTTGAAGAACGCCCCCATCCTCATCCTCGACGAGGCGACCTCGCACCTGGACAGCCAGTCCGAGGCGCTGGTCCAGAAGGCGCTCGGCAATCTCATGCAGGACCGCACGACGCTGGTGATCGCCCACCGCCTCTCGACGGTGACCCGGGCGGACCGCATCGTGGTCATGGAGAGCGGGCGCATCGTGGAGGAGGGCTCGCACGGCGAGCTGATCGCGCTCGGCGGCTCCTACAAGCGGCTCTACGACCTGCAGTTTCGGGTGTGACCGGTGCTGCCGTTTCTCGCAGCCTGGCTGATCCGGTGCCTGCGGGCGAGCGTCCGGCTGCGGCACCACGGGGACGCCCGGTTGCGGGAGTGGGAGCGGCGAGGGGATCATTTCATCCTCGCCTTCTGGCACCGGCACCTGCTGCTCATGCCCTACGCGTACCGGGGGCGGAGGATCTCGGTGCTGTCGAGCCAGAGCCGGGACGGCGAGCTGATGGCGCGGACGATCGCCCGGCTGGGGATCGACGCCTCCCGGGGATCGAGCAGCCGGGGGGGCGTCGCGGGCCTGCGCACGCTGTTGCGGAAGGCCGAGGAGGGTTGGGACATCGGCTTCACTCCCGACGGCCCGCGGGGACCCGTGAGCGAGGTGAAGCCCGGAGTCATCCTGGTCGCCGCGGCCACGGGCCTGCCGATCGTGCCCGTGGCGATCGCCGCCTCGCGGGCCAGGAGGCTCCGATCGTGGGACCGCTTCCTGGTCCCCCTTCCGCTGTCGACGGTGCACTTCGTCTATGGCGAGCCCTTGACCGTGCCGCGCCGGGGCGATCCGGCCGAGGCGGCGGCGGAGCTCAAGCGGCGGCTGGACGGGGCGGAGGCGGAGGCGGAACGGTGGGCGGGGGGGGGCTAGATTGGCGTGCTACCATGCGCCCATGGATGAGAGACTGGACCGCATCACCATCGATCCCGAGATCTGCCTGGGCC
>DATHUD010000819.1:0-4641 GCA_035462575.1 Thermoanaerobaculia bacterium
GTGCTCGGCGTCCTCGACCCCACCGCCTGGCCGGCCGGCGACGCCGGGGACGCCGACACGGACGAGATCGACCGCCTCGTCCGCGAGCGCGAAGAGGCGCGCCAGCGCCGCGACTTCAAGGAGTCGGACCGGCTGAGGAACGAGCTCACCGACCGCGGCATCGTCCTCGAAGACACGCCCCAGGGGACCCGCTGGAAGCGGAAGTGACCGAGTTCAGCGAGCAGCCCCACGCGAGGGCCCGCGGCCGGGTGGGAGAGGACGACGCGGTCCGCTGGCTCGCCGCCCACGGCTTCGAGATCGTCGAGAGGAACGTCGTCAACCACGGCGGCGAGATCGACGTCGTGGCCAAGGAGGGCGGCACCCTCTGCTTCATCGAGATCAAGGCGCGGGACGGCAAGCTCTACGGCCCCGCCATCGCCGCCGTCACCCCCGGCAAACAGCGCCGCCTCTCCCGCGCCGCCTCCCTCTACATCGCCGTCCGCGGCCTCCACCGCCTCCCCGCCCGCTTCGACGTCTTAGGGCTGGACCGCGAGGGGAACGGCTGGCGCTACACCCTGGTGAGGAACGCCTTCCCCTACAGCCCCGGCCCCGCCCGGCGGCGCTGGTAGCCCCCCGGGAATTTTCCCTCGGGACGACCGCTTGACAGCCCCGGGGCTCGTGACTATCCTTTGCGAGCCTGTGAGGGCGGGAATAGCTCAGTGGTAGAGCACAACCTTGCCAAGGTTGGGGTCGCGGGTTCAAATCCCGTTTCCCGCTCCAAATTTGAAATTTCAGAAACTCGCGGACGTCTTCCGCGTTCTCTAGGATCGGGGCCGCGCAAGCGGCCCTGCGTGTCTAGGGCGACGTAGCCAAGTGGTAAGGCGAGGGTCTGCAAAACCCTTATCCACCGGTTCGAATCCGGTCGTCGCCTCCAATCCCCCCTCCTCTCCGACAGTTTCCCGCTCCACGTTCAACCTCTCTGAGATCTGGCTCTGCTCCCCAGATGGGGAATAGGACACTCTGTACATTTGTACGGGAGTGGCGGTAAGATGGAACTGGGGGACACGACAATGCGCGACATCGGCACGAAAGAGATCTCGGGTTACGAGTTGATCCGCGAGCGAGAGCGCCTCGAGAGGCGGCAGCCGGAGCTTGTGTCGAAGTACCAGTCGTTCCTCCGGGACTTTGCGCAGTTCCGCGAGCTTCAGAGACAGTTCGAACACAGTCCCAAGAAGAAGGGGATTGCCGCTCGGTCCACCTTCGCCGTCCACCTCAAGTAGAGAGTCGATGAGCGTCGAGACTGTTGCGCAGTTCCGGTCTCATGGCATGGTCATCGACTGGCGAGAGGCCAGAGAGATGGGGCTCAAAGTTTCTTTTCTGGAGACGGATGATCCGCTTTGGAGGCAGCTCTGGAGTCTGTTTTTGGCGTACCACATCGAGAGTGCCACGAAGATTTTCGAAACCAGAAAAGTGTCTCTCGCCTGGTAGCTTCACCGGTTCGAATCCGGTCGTCGCCTCCATCCCCCCTCCTTCCTGCTCCAGATCCGCTCCTTCCAGCCGCAGATCCACTGGGTTCTGCCGAAAACCCACTGGGTTCTGCCGAAAACCCAGTGGGTTCTGCTGAAAACCCAGTGGGTTCTGCCGAAAACCCAGTGGGTTTTGCCGAAAACCCAGTGGGTTTTGCCGTAGATCCACTGGATTCGGCCGGTCCGGGCTATTCAAATGCCGCCCTTTGGGCGCTCCTAGGACCGGCAGGTCCCGAAGGTGGTGCCGCACGGGCTTTGCCCCGCCGGGCAGGCCGGGAAGCAGCCTGAACAGGCGCTCCTCGCGCCGAGGCAGTCGTTACCGACGCCGTTGCGGTAGTAGGTGGTGGTCACACCCGTGCCGCAGCATTTCTTCGTACAGCTCACGAACCAGCTTCCCGTGCCGCAGGAGATCGCCTCCGCCGGACGCGGCAGGCTGAGCCAGAAGGTGGTGGCAAGGACAAAGGAGAGGGCAGCCAGGCGCAACAGGTTCCGAGTCATGAAGGCTCCTTTCAAGGGGTGCTGCCTTTTTGGCAGTCCTTCATGAAATAGAGGTGCGGCGGCCCGGTGAAGTCGAGCCGCGGACCGTGATCGTCCTTGCAGTCCCTGCTGTCGTTGCAGTCCTTTGTTTTCTTACGCCGAAGATCCCGCCTCCGCGAGCTGCGAGGTGCAGTTGGGGCAGCGGGTCGCCTTGACGGGAATCGTCGAGAGGCAGAAGGGGCACTCCTTGGCGACCGGCGCTTCCGGCGTCTCCTGGCGACGCAGGCGGTTGATCCAGCGGACGAGGAGGAAGATGGCGAAGACGACGAGCAGGAAGCTCAGGACGTTGTTCAAGAAGAGGCCGTAATTGATGGTGGCCGCGCCCGCCTCCTTCGCCTGCTCCAGAGTCTGGTAATTTCCTCCGGACAGGTTGATGAAGAGGTTGGTGAAGTCCACCCGGCCGATCAGCATGCCCAGCGGAGGCATGAGGATGTCGTCCACCAGGGAGGTGACGATCTTGCCGAAGGCCGCTCCGATGATGACGCCCACCGCGAGGTCGATCACGCTGCCGCGGACCGCGAACTCCTTGAATTCCTTGAACATGGGTTCCCCTTTCCCGTCCCAGCGTTGGAAGCATTTTATAAGAGATGTGTCTCAATCGCCGAGGAGCTTCTCGACCTCGCGGGCTACGACCCGGTGGCCGGCGGGGGTGAAGTGGCCGTCTTGCGGGAAGAAGAGGGGCTCGCCCGTTGCCTCCGCGCGGGCCTGGAGCGCGGCGGTCAGGTCCAGGTGCTCGATGCCGTTCTTCCGGAGGATCCCGGCGATGCATCCGGTGGTGTGGGCCTGCTTCTTTCTTTCGAGGAGGCTCCCGTCCACGGCGTACTGCGGGGGGAGGAGGAGGACGACGAGGCGTGCGCCGGCTTCGGAGGCGGAGCGCTCCATGCGGCGGAGGATGCCTTCGGTCAGGCCCCAGACCTCGCCCACGCCGTGGCGCTCGAGCTGGGTGGAGAGCATCCGCCAGAGCTGGAAGCGGTGGAGGGGGCCGCGAGAGGGCGGCGGCGGAAGAGGGGAGCCGGGCGATGGGACGGGGACGTTCGTCAGCGCGAGCCCGCCTTGGGGGACGAGGCGGAACCGCGGCTTGCCGGTCCCGTTGTGGACGGCGCTCGTGCTGCGGAAGATGTCCGGCGTGTGGAGGCCCAGGAGCACGACGTCCGGCTGGAAGTCGAGCCCGCGGCTTTCGAGCATGAGGAGCTGCTGGTCCACGCCGTAGCCCGCGACCCCCAGGTTGATCACCTCGGCATCGAGGCGCCGTTCGAGGACGGCCGGCCAGGCTTCGTGGACGTGGACGCCGTTGCCGAAGGTGAAGGAGTCGCCCACGGCCACGAGGCGGGTGATCCCGGGCGGCGGCTCCGGAGAGTACTCGCGGTCCGCCCGGAAGCCCTGGGCGTTGATCCGCACCGGCACGTCGAACTCCGCGCTCGTCTGCCGGTCGCGCGCCCCGGGGAGAAGGGCCCAGCCGAGGAACCGGTCGTGCGCCGTGATCCCGGCGGCCTCCGCCCGGCGGACGAGGGGGCCGGCACCGCCCTGCCGGAGGACGGCCTCGGCCAGAAGGACGGCGAGGCCGAGCGAGGCCGCGAGAAGAGCTAAGCGGAGCAGCCAGAGCCTCGAACGCGACATACGGTCAAGGGAATGCAACCGACAAGCCCGGAATATCCGCCCAACGATCTCTGTTGCAACGAACGATGAGCAGAAGCCTGGACAAGGAGATCCAACAGACGAAGCCGTTCCCCAGTCTCGAAGAAGAGGCTTTTCTCGGACTGCAGCGGACGGCGAGCCTGTTGCTCCAAGCCCTGGGGCGGGAGCTCAAGGAGCACGATCTGACGCCGGCGCAGTACAACACCCTGCGGATCCTCCGCGGCGCCGGGCCCGACGCCTTGACCTGCGGCGAGATCGGCGAGCGGCTGGTCTCCCCGGGGCCGGACGTGACGCGCCTCCTCGACCGGTTGGAGACGAGCGGCCTGGTCGCCCGGCTCCGCGATTCGCAGGACCGCCGGGTGGTGCGGGCGCGGATCACGGAGAAGGGAGTCGCGCTCCTCGCCTCGCTGGACGAGCCGGTGGAGCGCACCCTGGGGCAGCTCCTGGGTCCTCTGGGGCCCGAGAAGCTGAAGACCCTGGTCGACCTCCTCGGCGAAGCCCGGGCCAGGACCTGAAAATTTTTTGGAAGAATACCTGTTTCAACGGACGTCGTTACACCGCGAACAAAGACGCTCTACCGAAAGGCAGACCGACATGACCCAGCAGATCGAAGGCATCCACCACGTCACCGCGCTGGCGAGCGATCCCCAGGCGAACGTCGATTTCTATACGGGGGTCCTGGGCCTCCGGCTCGTCAAGAAGACGGTGAACTTCGACGACCCCGGGACCTATCATCTCTACTATGGGGATGAGACCGGAAACCCCGGAACCATCATGACCTTCTTCCCCTGGCCCCTCGCCCGGCGGGGCACGCGGGGAGCGGGGCAGGCCACGGTCACCTCGTTTTCGGTGCCGCAGGGCTCGCTCGGCTACTGGACCGAGCGGCTGGAGCGCCACGGAGTGCTCTTCGAGTCCCCCCGGGAGCGCTTCGACGAGGAGGTGATGACGCTCTTCGATCCGGACG
>DATHUD010000820.1:0-15220 GCA_035462575.1 Thermoanaerobaculia bacterium
GTCTTTGAAGGGGGCTGTTTTGGGATCGAGGTCCAGGATGCACCAGTCCGGCCGCTCGAGGCTTTCTACCCGGCTCGCCCAGACGTGGAAAGGGATCGCGCCCAGGTTCACGAGGTAGAGGAGCGAAGCTTCGTCGTCGCAGAGGAAATAATCGATCGCTCGACCTCCCCCATCCGATTGGATGGCCACGGTACGCACGGCGGACGCGTCCGGCGCGTTCTTCTGATAGAAGGATTTTCCCGTGATCCCGTTCGGATAGCGGTCGAGGACGAGCGGGCGGTCGCGGAGAAACGTGAGCATCCACGGCGAGACCGCCCTGTAATATTCGAGGAGGTCCCCCTTGGTATACCCCTCCTCGGGCCAGAAGACCTTGTCCAGGTTGGTGAGCTTCACGGCCCGGCCCGCCTCGGGAGCCGGGACCGGGGCCGGGTCCGGCGCGGGCGCCTCCCCGCTCTCCTCCGGCTCCTCGCCGGGACGGAAGCACTCGTCGACCGTCTTGTCGTCCCGCACGCGGAGGAAGACGGGGTGGCGCAGATGCCCGTCCTCGGTCTGCTCCTTGTAGCGCACCTCGACCACGGCCTGGGGCTCCACCCAGACCGTGCCCCGCCCGGCGGCGACCGAAACGGGAGGCGTGGCCCGGCGGGCCGCCTCCAGGCGCGGGCGGAGGTCCGCCATGTCCTCGCGGTTAAAGCCCGTGCCCACCGTGCCCACGTAGGCGAGGCCCGTCCCGCCGTCGCGCACGGCCAGGTGGAGGCGGCGGAACCCGGTCCTGGCGTTCGGCACGGGATCGAACCCCACGACCGCGAAATCGCACGTCCGGTCCACGCGGACCTTCAGCCAGTCCTTCGAATAGCCGGAGCGGTAGGGGGAGCCCTCCCGCTTGGCCACAATCCCTTCGAGGCCGAGGCTCTCGACCGCCGCGTACAGGTCCTCCCCCCGCTCGGGCACGTGGTCGAGATAGCGGACCGGCCCCTCTACCCCGGCGAGGACGCGGGCGAGGATCTCTTTCCTTTGGAGGAGCGGCAGAGGCCGGAGGTCGAAGCCCTCGCACGCCAGGAGGTCGAAGACGAAGAGCGCCGCCGGGCTGTCCGCCGCGGCCCGTAAGGTGTCGGCGGCCCGCGTGCGCAGACCGCGCCGCTGGAGCTTCTGGAAGCTCGGGTGGCCGGCTTCGTCCAGCACCACGGCCTCGCCGTCCAGGAGGAGCCCTTCAAAAGGGAGCGCGGCCACGGCCGCCGCGATCTCGGGGAAGATGCGCGTCGCCTCCATGCCGCTCCGGTAGGAGAGGCGGGCCTCCCCCGCTCCTCCGGCGGCGAGCATGCGGAAGCCGTCGTACTTGAGCTCGAAGATCCACCCCGGCCGGGAGAACGGCCGGTCGCCGGTCTCGGGCTTCATCACCTGGAACGCCCCGGGGTCGACCGCTTGCCGGGGCGCGCCGAGCCGCAGGAGCCCGGTTTCGATCTCCCGTGCGTGCTCTTTCGGAACGCGTTTCGATCTGTTGTTCGGTTTCAAAAGAACCGGAGTTCTCTCCGGACGTTAAATCACGCCCAATGGATCAAACAAAAATCTCATGTGATTTCTCGCGATTGCCTCGCAAACACTGCCCGATAAATGGTATATTACTCCCTTATGAGCGCGCGACCCTTTGCCTCCGGAACCATCTCTTTCGGACTCGTAACGATCCCCGTGAAGCTCTATTCCACCGGCGAAAGCGCTGCGGGAATCCAGTTCAACATGCTTCACAAGAAGTGCGGTACCCGATTGAAGCAACAATACGTCTGCCCGACCGATAATGAAGTCATCGGACGGGAAGACGTGGTGAAGGGTTACGAGTACTCGAAGGGACAATATGTTCTATTCACGGACGACGAGCTCAAGGCGCTGAACCCGGAAGCGACGAACGGGATCGAGATCGCCGAGTTCGTTCCGCTCGATCAGGTCGATCCGGTCTATTACGAGAAGTCCTACTACCTGGGGCCGGACAAGGGGGGCGACCGCCCCTACCGGCTGCTCTCCGAGGCGATGAGGAAGACCGGCCGCGCGGCCCTCGCCCGCTACGCCGCCCGCGGCAAGGACCAGCTCGTGCTGCTGCGCCCCTTCGATGGCGGGCTCATCATGCAGCAGCTCCGCTACGCCGACGAGCTCCGCGACTTCTCCGAGGTGCCGATCGCGCCGGCGGACGTCAAGGAGCCGGAGCTCAAGCTCGCCGTGCAGCTCATCGAGCAGATCGCGACGGACGAGTTCCATCCCGAGACCTACGAAGACACGCAGAGGAAACAGGTGCGCGAGCTCATCGAGCGGAAGGTCCAGGGCCAGGAGATCACCTCCACCCCCGCGCCGGCTCCCAAGGCGCAGATCATCGATCTCATGGAGGCTCTGAAAGCGAGCCTCTCCACCTCCGGCAAGGCGGCGTCCCAGCCCGTTTCGCTCGCCGACAGGAAGCCCCCCAAGCGCTCCACCCGCACCGCTGACGACGAGGTGGCCGCGAGCGGGGCGGAAACGAAGAAAAAGAGTTCAAAGCGGTAAGCAGGTCGGAGTACACTGAGAGCGATGCAGCACCCGTCGGCTCTCAGGCAACGGAGTGAGCCGGAACGCCCGGCTCCTCCGACCGGTTACTCCACGAAGGACGTCGCCGCCCTTTTAGGGCTCTCCCCCGCGCAGGTCCGTTCGTACGTCCGCGCCGGCTTCCTCGCGCCCCAGCAGGGGTCGCGGGGCGAGTACTACTTCTCCTTCCAGGACCTGGTCCTCCTGCGCACCGCCAAGGGGCTCTGCGCCGCCCGCGTGCCGAAGAAGCGGATCCGCCTCGCGCTCCAGAACCTCCGCGAGCAGCTCCCCGAGGGCCGGCCGCTCACCGGCGTCCGCATCTCCGCCCAGGGGCACCACGTGGTGGTGCGCGACGGGCGGGACCTGTGGATCCCCGAGTCGGGCCAGACCATCATCGACTTCGAGCTCTCCGAGCTGGCGCGCGAGGCTTCCACCCTCCCCTTGAAGAGCGCAGCCCCCAAGATCCCCGAGCCCGACGGCGCGGCCGAGTGGTACGAGCGCGGCACCGAGCTCGAAGAGGACTCACCCCAGGAGGCGATCGCCGCCTACCGCCGCGCTCTGGAGATCAACCCCGACCTCGCCGACGCCCACCTGAACCTCGGCCGCCTCCTCCACGACCGCGAAGAGACCGCCGAAGCCGAGCACCACTACCGCCGCGTTCTGGAGCTCCAGCCGGACGACGCCACCGCCGCCTACAACCTGGGCGTCGCCCTCCAGGACCTCGGCCGCCTGAGAGACGCCGTCTCCGCCTACGAGACCGCCCTCGAGATCGACCGCTCCCTGGCCGACGCCCACTACAACCTCGCCGGGATCTACGAGGATCTGGGCGAGCCCGAAGCGGCGTTCCGGCACCTGCGGACGTATAAGACGCTGACGCAGGGGTAGGGGCCTTCGCGGACGGACACGGACCTTCACGGACCACCACGGACTCCCACGCTGTTCGTCCTTGCTGTCCCTGCAGTCCTTGCAGTCCCTGAAGTCCGTGTACACTTCCGCCCCATGAAGACCAGAGCCTTCCTCATCTTCGCCTTCTGCCTGTCGATCTCCGGAGGGGCCTTCGCGGTGGACGGAAAGTGGACTCCCGAGCAGATCCTGGAGCATGACCCCAAGTGGCTTCGCGAGCTGGGCCTCGAAATCCCGCCGGACAAGCTGTGGGGCAAAGACGGTGCCGGCCTCCTCGAAGCCGCGGTCAAGGTGGACGGCTGCTCGGCGGGCTTCATCACCGGGCAGGGCCTTCTCATCACCAACCACCACTGCGCGTTCGGCATCCTCCAGCAGCACTCGACGCCGGAGCGCGACCTGATCACGAACGGGTTTCTGGCCCGCACCCCCGCCGAGGAGCTGGGCGGAGCGGGCACCCGCGCCACGATCCCCCACAAGACGACCGACGTGACCGCGGTCATCGAAGCCGCGGTGCCCGCCGGGGCGGACGACCTCGCGCGCTTCCGGGCCATCGAGCGCAAGGGCAAGGAGCTGGTGGCCGAGTGCGAGAAGCAGGAGAACCGCCGCTGCCAGATGGAGGCCTTCGACGGCGGCGTGCGCTACCTGCTCATCGAAAACCTGGAGTTCCCGGACGTCCGCGTGGTCTACGCCCCGCCCCGCTCCGTGGGCGAGTACGGCGGCGAGACCGACAACTGGAGCTGGCCGCGCCACACCGGCGACTTCACCCTGCTGCGCATCTACGCCGGTGCGGACGGCAAGCCCGCCCCGCGAGGGGAAGGCAACGTCCCCTACAAGCCCCGGCACTGGTTCCCCGTGGCCCAGAAGGGCGTCGAGCCCGGCGACTTCGTGATGGTGGCAGGCTACCCCGGCCTCACCCTGCGCTCCTTCACCGAGGCCGAGATGCGCGAGCGGGCCGAGCTCTTCTTCCCCAGGCGCGCCGAGCTCTACCGCACCTGGATCGACTTGATGGAGGCCGCCTCCGCCAAAGACGAGAAGACCCGGATCGCGCTCGCCGACCGCATCAAGACCCTCGCCAACCGCGAGAAGAACTCCCGCGGCCAGGTGGCGGGCCTCGCGCGCGGGCGCATCCTGGACAAGAAGACGGCCTCCGAAAAGGAGGTCCTCGCCTGGGCCGCGAAGCGCCCGGACCAGGCGGCGGCCGTCTCAGCCCAGCGCGAGCTTGCAACGCTCATGGAGACCAAGCGCCGCACCTGGGACCGCGACTTCCTCCTGGACCAGATGAAGAACGGCCCCAAGCCGCTCGACCTCGCCCTCACCCTCGCCCGCTGGTCCGGCGAGAAGGCCAAGCCGGACCTCGAGCGCGAGCCCGACTACATGGAGCGCGAGCGCGAGCGCCTCGGAGAGCGCCTCGAGCGCGACCAGAAGCGCATCGACCTCGGAACGGACAAGGCCCTGCTCATGGACGTCCTCACCCGCTTCGCGAGCCTCCCCCCGGGGAGCCGCGTCCAGGCCGTGGACGCGTTTCTAGGCGGCGCGAGCGGCCTCGAAGCCGTCCGCGCCAAGGTGGACGACCTTCTCGCCCGCACGAAGGTGACCGACCTCGCGGAGCGCAAAGCCATGTTCGAGGAGACCGAGGCCCAGCTCCGGGCCCGCCGCGATCCCCTCCTCGACCTCGCCTTCGCCCTGGACCGCGAGCTCAAGGAGCTTAAAGAGCGGGACGACCGCCTGAAAGGCGCCATCTCGCGCCTGCGCCCCCGCTGGCAGCGCGCCGTGATCGCCCACGCCGGCCGCCCCGTGGCGCCGGACGCCAACGGCACCCTGCGCGTCAGCCTCGCCCACGTGAAGGGCTACAGCCCGAAAGACGGCGTCTTCATGGAGCCGCGGACGACCGTTTCCGGCATCGTCGAGAAGAACACGGGCGAGGAGCCCTTCGACGCCCCGGAGAAGCTCCTCGCCGCGGCCCCCAACGCCCCGGAGAGCCCCTTTGCGGACCAGGAGCTCAAAGACGTCCCCGTCTGCTTTCTCGCGGACGCCGACACCACCGGCGGCAACTCCGGCAGCCCCGTGGTCAACGGCCGCGGCGAGCTGGTCGGCGTCAACTTCGACCGCGTCTGGGAGAACGTGGCCAACGATTTCGGCTACAACCCCGACATCGCGAGGAACATCAGCGTCGACGTCCGCTACCTCCTCTGGTTCCTGGGCGTCGAGCACGGCGAGGCCGCCCGCCCGCTCCTGACCGAGATGGGCGTCAAACCGTAGGCACGGGGATTGCTCCTTTCAGCGATCGAGAAAGGAGCACTCCCGTGAAGAAGCACCCCACGCGATCCGTCCTCTGGCTGACGCTCCTCGCGACCGCCCTGCTCGCCGGCTGCGACGGCGACTACCTCGTCGATCCGGACGACGACGACGGTCCCCTGCGGTTCGAAACCCTCTACCAGAACCAGGACTCCGAAATCTCCGGGCGCCGGGAGCTGACCATCACCAACCAGGCCTCCTGGGAACGGGTCTGGGACGACATCGGCATCGGAGGCCCCCCGCCGCGGGTCGACTTCGACCGCGAGATGGTCGCCCTGGTGGCCGCCGGAACGCAGCCCGACAGCTGCCACTTCGTCGAGATCACCGACGTCCGGCTCGACGACGGCATCCTGGAGATCGACGCCGACCTGATCGAGCCGGGCACGAACTGCGTCTGCTCCGACGTCGTCGTCCGCCCCGTGCACGCGGTCGTCTTCCGCCGGGTGTTCGCGCCCGCGGACTTCGACGTGCGGCGGGCGGTCGAGAATTGCCGGTAAGGCTGGCGCACCCATTGGGGTAGCAGGGCTGAGACAGGGCTGAGGTTCAGCCGCATCTCTCCTGCTACCCTCTCTCATCTGACCACTACATCGGAGCAGATCTGATGAAGAGAGATTGCAGGTTGATCTCCCTACCTTCCTTCATTCATCTTGCATCAGAAGTTCTTCGATCTCTGCTGAGATTCAATTCTTACCTCGCAGCAATGCCAATCTAATCTCGTCAACAATGTCAACCCAACCCTACTATCCTTCTGCTGCACTAACGTCGCAACTCTAATCTTCAACATCACAACCCATTCTCATGACTCCACCAAATCAAGACCAATTATCTCAACAGAATTGGCGACTCAATACTTTGTGATCTGGATGTGTCGGGCTTAATGCTCGGCAAGCCACCGACACCTATAACTCAATCCAACTACTCATCCGCTACCCACCAACTACTCATCCAATATCCACCAACTACTCATCCAATATCCACTTAGGCGTGCCCGAAAGAAGCGCCCCTCAAAAAACGAAAATCCCCTTGACAGCCCCAGGCACCTGCCCTAGGATTCTACAGGCAGCCGCCGTCGATTCAGGGCATCCCAGGTGCTCGCATTAAAACAGGAATGCCAACCAGGACTAAGGCGATAGAATTACGGAGCGCCCGCGGAACAATACCAAAACCACAAACAATTAACCCCCAAAATCCCACAGGCGAGACGTTTCTCGTGATGGCGGCAGAGGATGAAACCTATGGCAAAAATGTGGCCGAAAGCGGAAGAGCGGCTTATCGCAGAAAGGATGCGAAAGCCAAGGGGTATGACCCTGTTTCCGAAGCCCTGAACAAGACTCAAAAGTAAAGCCTCGAGTTCCGCATCAGCCATAAAAATTAAGAGAGTCAATAGACGCAGCAAAGGTGAATGCCATGAGACTGGACCACAAAACTATCTTCATTAGCTACAGTCACAGTGATGCGAAGTGGCTCAAGAGGCTTCAAATTCATCTTAAGCCCCTAGAACGGCACGGAGAAATTGTCTCATGGGATGACACCAAAATAAGCTCGGGATCCAAGTGGGACCTAGAAATTGAAAAAGCATTACGATGTTCAAGCGCAGCCATTCTTCTTGTGAGCGCAGACTTCTTGGCGTCAGACTTTATAACTACACATGAACTTCTTCCGCTCCTAGCCGAAGCCGAGCATAGAGGTGCGACTATCCTCCCAATCATCGTAAGCCCTTGCCGGTTCGAGAAGACGGAAATGCTTTCTCGGTTTCAGGCGATCAACCCACCTTCAAGACCTCTCACCAAAATGACCAGGAACGGACAAGAAGAAGTCTTCGTAAAGGTAACCGAGGCAGTTGAGAAGATCTTTGGTTCTTGACTCTTGGTGAGACTCTGGAATTCCAGACAGCAATGGCCAAATAGACAAATTTAACGTCCCAGCAGTCGCAACTCGTTCAGCAACTCCGTACCATCTACGAACTCACCCCGACGGATCTCCTCCATAGCCTCGGACAACTCGCGCTCCTCGGCCTGAGAAAGTCGGACGGGCTCGCCAGATTCCGGGACCAAGATCACCACCTGAGTCCCCTCGGAAGCGAACTCCTCCGGCAACTCGACCTTCCCCTCCATGACTGTCCCTATAGAGGCTCTCATCGCTTCATCATAGCCCCAACGCGGAAAACCCGCCCCCCGTCCGTCTACTCTGAGCGGGTGAGGACTCGGCAGCAATGACGCGGGGATGAGTCGGAGACCTTTCGAGTCCTCACCTAATCGATCTCTCTACGCTTTCACGGGCGTTTCCAGCCTCTCCCGCAGCCCGGGGAACCTCTCCCGGTAATCCTCCCGGCTCCTCTCGATCACCTCGTAGGCCTCGGTGCGGCCGTAGGCGGCCGCGATGTCGATGACGGCGTCGGAGGCGCCGGGCGGGCGCTTGTAGGTGAGGAAGTAGTGCTTCAGGCGCTCGACCAGGGCCGGGGGCAGCTCGGCGAGCTCCCGGGCGTGCCCGAAGGCCGCGTCTCCCTTCAAGACAGCGATGATCTTGTCGTCGGCCTGGCCGCGGTCGATCAGGCGCAGGCCTCCCACGGGCACGGCCTGGAGGAGGAAGTCGCCGTGGGAGAAGCTCTTCTCAGTCAGCACACAGATATCCATGGGATCGCCGTCGCCTTCGATCGTCTCGCGGTGGCTCTGCGCTCCCGAGAAGGCGGCGACGCGATCGCCGCAGTAGGTCTGGGGAATGAAGCCGTAGAGCGTGGGGCAGACGTTCGAGAACATCTGCGGGCGGTCGACCTTCAGGTGGCCGCTCGCCTTGTCGATCTCGTACTTGACCGTGTCCGTGGGGACGATCTCGATGTAGACCGTCACCACGTTGGGCGCCTCCGGCCCGGCCGGAATGCCATGCCAGGGGTGGGCCTTGAAAGAGAGCCGCAGCAGCTCCCAGTCGCCGTTCCGGTCCGCGTCGTCCATGGCCGTCTCCTCCCGGCTCCGATGCTATCAAGTCCGCATCCCGGAAAGAGTGAAAATTTCTTGACAGCCCCGGGGTCCCTGACTAGACTCGGCCAACCTCAGTCGGTCATCCTGCGCGGGTGGAACGCATCACCCGACACGATCTTGGATGGATGCCGGGGAGCCTCGGCTCCCTCGGGTGTCCCATGCCATGGCCGACGGGCCGGCCCCCGTTGGCTGGCCCGTCGTTTTTATCCCCTCCCCCACCGGAATCGCACCCTGCGGAGGGCCTCCCGTGAAGTGGCTCCTGATCTGGCTCCTGCTGACGGGGACCTACCTGCTCGGGCTGCTCTTCTCGTGGCCGTTCGCGGGAGGCGGGGAGATCACGGCGGAGACCCTGGTCCACCTCGCCGTGATCCCCGCGGTCCAGATCGTGGCGCTCTGGGTCGTGGCCTACCTGCGGAGACAGCGTAAGCGGGGCTGATGACGTCTGCCAAACTGCGGCCGAACCCGCCCACCCAGCCCCTCACCACCCCGGCCCTCCTCTCCCATCGCCCCCCCATCCCCCGGGAGAGGAGGGAGACTGCCGCTCGCAAGGGAGGGGGCGCCCTCTCCCGGAGGAAGGGGGGGCGATGGGAGAGGGTCGGGGTGAGGTTCTCGGGGTGGGGGCGCTCTCACCGCGCCGCGGGCCGCTCCGTCTTCCCCTCGAGGTAGCTCTTCGCCTCCGCCAGCTCGGGATAGCCCGAATCCGCCTGCTTCCAGATCTCGGCGAGCTGGCCGTAGAGCCGGCGGGCGGCCTCGTCGTCCCCGCGCTTGACCGCGACGCGGGCGGCGCCCAAGAGCGAGGCCGTGCGGTTGGGCGTGCGCAGCAGAGAGAGGTCGAACTGCTTTCCGGCCTCCTCGGTCCGGCCCAGCTCCAGGAGCGCCTCGCCGTAGAGCTCGTGGGAGGGCTTCATCGGGTCCGGCGGTCCGGAGGGCGGAGGCAGGCGGGACTCCGCCTCGGCCGCCTGGGCGAGGAGCTTCAGGGCCTCGTCCGCGTTCCCCTTCTTCAAGGCCACGAGGCCGGAGATCTGGTCCGCCATGATCTCGGGGGCCCCTCCCCGATAGGGGCCGTCGCCCGTCTTCGCGATCTCCCGGAGCTTCGCGGCTGCCGTCTCCGCGCTGGCGAGGTCGCCGCTCCGGGCCGCGCCCAGGCCGGCGGCGTAGAGGAGAGAGCCGTCGCCCCGGCCGGGCGTCATCGCGCCGCCGCCGTGGCAGTGCGCCCCGCCCACCTCGGAGGCCTCGGCGGGCATCAGGTCTTTCCGCCAGGAGCGGGTCTCGACGAGGTAGCGGGCCTCCATCTCCTTGACGGAGGAGGAGACGCGCGGGTTGTCGCTCGCCTTGCCCGCCGCGCGCACGGTCTCCAGCGTCTCCCGGGCCTTGCCGAGACGCCCCTGCTGCACGTAGGCGTAGAGCAGCCAGGAGAGGCTGTGGAAGTCCTGCTTGTCGATCGGATGCCCCCGCCGCTTCACCCAGTCCACGCTCGCGGCCCAGGCGTCCTCGTTCGAGGCGGCGGCCGAGGGCCAGTCCCCGATCTGGACGAAGATGTGCGACGGCATGTGGCGCGCGTGGTGGGCGGCCGGCGCGGTCTTCGCGTACAGGCGGGCGGCGCGCAGCCCGAGCGGCGCGTGGAGCGGGTCGTCGTAGGCGTGGATCATGTAGTGGAGCACGCCCGGATGCCCGGGAGCCCGGTCGAACAGCTCTTCGAGGATCGCCGCCGCCCGGATGAGCGGCCGGTCGCGCGCGTCGCCCGGAGGGCCGGTCAACGCCGGGCCGATGAGCGACAGAGTGTAGAAGCTCGCCGCCTCGACGTCGTCCGGAAACTGCTCGTGGAGCTTCTGCATGGCCGCGGCGTAGGCCGTGTCCCGCGCCCCCTTCTCCCCTTCCCCGTAGAGGGTCTCGACCGCCGCGAGCCACGCCTTCTCGCGCTCCGTGGGCGCCTTGGCCGCCCGCTCGGCCGGAGTCGGCGCCAGCCGCGCCAGGGCCGCCAGAGCCGCGTCCCGGTCCTGTTCGGACCAGATCGGGTGGTTGTACGTCATCGCCTCCCCCCAGTACGCCAGGGCGAACCCGGGATCGGCCTTCTGCGCCTCGCGGAAGAGGTCGGCGGCCTCGTCATAGAAAAAGCTGTGGAGCGCGGCCACCCCGTTCACGAAGTGGGCCTGGGCCGCGGGAGAGCCGGACGTCGGGAAGTCGACGCTGCCAAGCTCGGAGGCGGCGTGCGCGGGAACGGCGAGCGCCGCGAGCAGGATCGGGAGAAGACGGAGTCTGGTGGATCGCATGGGACGGCCTCCTGAAGAGGGACGCTTTACCCTCCCAGATTACTACGTCTTCTCGCTCGCGGGCTCCTGGAAGACCCGCCAGTCGTCGAGCCGGAGGGCGGTGAGCTCCCGTCCCCAGGCGCAGCCGGTGTCGATGGCGGCGACGCCGTTCTTCACCTTGAGGCCGAGCGCCGCCCAGTGGCCGAAGACCACGGTGGCCCCGGCGCTCTTGCGGTCGGGGAACGAGTACCAGGGGGCGCACCCCTTGGGCGCGTCCTTGGGCGGGCCGCTGAACTCCGCGCACATCCGGCCGTCCTCATCGAGAGTCCGGAGCTTGGCGAAGCCGGCCAGGGCGGCGCGCGCCCGGTCCAGCCCCGAGAGGCCGTCCTTCCAGCGCTCGGGCGCCTTCTGATCGATGCTCGCGAGGAGCTTCGGCGCGCCGTCCCCCTGGAGAGCCTCCTCCACCTCGCGGGCCAGGCGCTCGGCCTGCTTCGCGCTCCAGGAAGGAAAAAGGCCCGCGTGGACGAGGATGGCGTCGCCGTCCCGGTGAAGGAGCGGCCGGGTGCGCAGCCACTCCAGAAGCTCATCCCGGTCCGGCGCCTCGAGCACCTCGTCCAGCGTGTCCCGCCGCTTGGGTCCGGACACGCCCGCGGCCCGCGCCAGAAGGTGGAGATCGTGATTGCCGAGGGTGACGACCATCCGCCCATCCAGATTCGCGGCCCACCGCAGCACGTCGAGCGACCGCGGGCCGCGGTTCACGAGGTCGCCCACGAGCCACAGCCGGTCCTGCCGCGGATCCCACTGCACGCGATCCAGGAGACGCTGGAGCGTCTCGTAGCAGCCGTGAACGTCCCCGATCGCGTAGGTGGCCATGGGCGGTAAAGATCTCGCAGCGGAGCTGCGGATGCAACCGCCGGGCCGGGGCCTCCAGAGCCGGGGTGGAAACCAGCTCCGGGTGTTTCTTCCTGGAGAAAAGACGCACCTACTGTACAATGCGCTTTGTAGCAGCAGCCTAAGGACCCATGAGAGGGAGGAAGCCGATGAAGAGAGCAACCCTGTTCCTGGCAGTTGCGATGTTCTTTCTCCTGGCCAAGTCTGGGAGAGCAGGTTGTGACGATTGCCGGATAGTTATTGATTGTTCCCAACCTGACTGCCCTTTATATGAATCCTGCCGAAGTGCCCGCTGGTTGACCGGTTTCGAGACCTGTTCAGTTAGTGTCTGGGGAACATGTAGTACCTCGAATCCCTGCCAGTACGCTTCCAACTCTCAAGACAAGAGTACCGTTCTGCTCGCTTCGTTCATGGAGCCCTCCCCGTCTTCCGTCTCCTGCTCGTCCGGAATGGGAGCTCAGTCTGGCTCATGAAATATCGGGCACTGCTCACCCCTTTGATCCTGCTCCTCCTCGGGGCGTCTCCTCCGAGCGCGCCAGTTCGCGTCGCCCTGGAGCTTGCCGGCAACGGGGCGGTCAAGCCTCCGGCAGAGGTACGAGTCCGGTTGATTCCCCAAATCGGACCCGCGGGCCGTGAATCGGGAAAGCCCGTCGAGGCGTCCATTTCCCTTCCTGGAGAACGCACCTTCGATCTGCCTGCGGGCGGAACGTGGCTCTTGGAGGCGCAGGCGGACGGCTTCTGGGCCGAGGAGCAGATCGTCCTCCCCGGAAAGAACGGCCAGGATTCGGTTGTTCTCCGTCTCTTTCCAACCGGCGTTCTCAAGGCCCGGATCGAGCCTCCACGCGGCGAGAGCCCACCGAAGGCTCTGGCCGTCCGGTTCCAGCCAGCCCCCGGGACCGGAGGGAAGACCGGGCTTCCCAAGGAAGCCACCGTGTCCTGCCCCGTTCGGGAGGCGATCTGGGAGTGCGCCGTGCCCGCGGGCCGCCTCGACCTGCGGATCAAGAGCGAGGGCCTGATCCCCGTCTATCAATGGGGCACCGGGGTAGAGCCCGGAAAAACGAAGGATCTGGGGACCCTGAGCCTCCGGCGGGGCGCATCGGTGGCCGGCTGGGTCCAGCTCGAAGGCGGCGAGCCGCCCGCCCGGCCGGTCCGGGTGGCGTTGAGCCCCCAGACCGCTGCGTACTCCAACACTCCACACGACGCCGAGAGGCTCCGCGCTCTGGCCTGGGAGACGCGCACGAACGAGCGAGGGTTCTTCCAGATCGAGGGGGTCACCCCGGGAAGCTACGTCGTCACCGCTTCCGATACGGGGTTCGCCCCCGCCCGGGTCAGCCCCGTCGTGGTGCGGGAGGGGCTGCAGGCGGAGATCCTGGAGCCGATCGTCCTGGCCCGGCCGCTCTCGCTCGAAGTCGTCCTCGATCCGTCGGTCGATCCTTACGGCCAGCCCTGGAAGCTTCAGCTCTACCCGGAGCGGGCACCGGACGCGAGCGTAGAGGGAAGCTGGAAGGGAACGGCCTCCCAGGAGGGACGCTGGACCCAGACCGGCCTCGCGCCGGGCGACTATCGATTGTTCATAGTGGGTGATCTCGAATCCCGCTGGGCCCACCAGGAGATCCGGCTGGAACGGGGAGGGCCGCCCGTCTTCGTGGAGATCCCCGTCGTTTGGGTCGAAGGGAAGGTGACGCTCGGAGACGAGCCCCTCGCCGCCACCCTCTGGTTCGGCGGCCGGTCCGGCGAACGCCGCATCCGGTTCGATGCCGACGAAAAAGGGCGATTCGAAGGGGCGCTGCCGGAGGAAGGAACCTGGCCTCTGGCCCTCGCCTCGGAAGAACAAGACCTCGAACTGAACCTCAAGCCGGTCGAGGTCAAGCGCCTTCCCGGAAAGCGGGCGGCGAAAGTCGACGTGCGGGTTCCGGACACCACGCTGGCCGGCGAGGTGGTGGACGACCAGGGCCGGAAGGTGCCCGGAGCCTATGTCGATGTGATCCGGGAGAGGGGGCACAGCGTCACCACGGACGAAGACGGCGAGTTCGAATTCCGGGGGATCGAGCCCGGCCCGGCCGGAGTCGAGGCGCAGGATCAGGGCCGGACGAGCGGCATGGTCGAGGTGACGGTCTCGGAGGATCGTAACGCTCCCCGGCTCCGCCTCGTCCTCCGGAAGGAAACCCAGGTCCAGGGGAGGGTCTTCTCCTCGGCGGGCCCGGTTCCGGGTGCCGAGCTCCTTGCCTTCCCCTCGGTGGCGGACGTTCCCTTCGCAACCGGGGTCGAAGCTGTCACCCGGGCGGACGGAAGCTTCACCCTCTCCTTCCCCGCGAACGTCCAGGCGTTTCACCTGACGGTCTTCGCCCCCGGCTATGCCTTCCGGATGCTGCCGGTGGTCGTGGAACGTGATAAAGCCCTCGAAGTTCCCGTTGAGACCTCCGGAGGGACCCTGGTTCTCGAGATGCCCGGCCTTCGCAGAGAGGACCCGCAACCCCTGCTCGCCCATAAGGGGTCCTTTACGCCCCTCCCCCTCCTGTCCCGCTGGATCCGGCTCCAGCGCGTTCAGAGCCAGGACCCCAGGCGGATCGTCATTCCCAACATGGAAGCGGGCGATTACAGCGTGTGCCGGAACGCCGGGCTGGAGCTGCGCCAGGGCAAGGAGCCGCCCGGCGACCGTTGCGTGAGCGGCTTCCTCGCCCCCCACGGCGAGCTCGTTCTACGGCTCGGCGGCGGCTCGGAAAAGAAACAAGAGGCGTCGCCGGTTTTCTGACTCGGGTGTCCTCGCCAAGCCTCTGACAAACCCTCCTTCCGCTTCCTCCCGCCCCGTTGCACTGTTAAGACAGGGCGGCCCCTCCGTCCCGGGGTGGGACCGGAGAGGTGCCGCCCTGGAAACGGGGCTTTTCATGAAGCGAGCAACCTCCCGCCTTCTCCTCCTCCTTCTCCTCGCGGCCCTCACCGCCGGGCCGGCCTTCGCCCGCGGCCCCGAGCCGGCCCGATCCGAAAAACAGGCCCGAGGCGTCCTCTCTCTCCTCTGGCGCTCCCTGGCAGGGCTTCTGCCGTCGCTCGACAAGACCCGCGGCACCCTTGACCCGGACGGCACCCCCGCCCCGGAGACCACCGGCGGCGAGACGGACACCCGCTCAACCATCGACCCGAACGGCTGACTTGAACAAAAGTCTTTGGAAGGAATGCCGCCGGAACGGTCCGGCGGTTTTTTTGTCCCCGAAACACTCACGGTGGCAGCTCTTCAAGTAGAATGGAGGTCGCGCAATCACAGAACACGAGAGGAGGATGGAATGGTGGAAGGGCACGTCTCGGAGGAGTTGCTGGGCCGGTTCATCCGGGTCGAGGTCTCCCGGCGGGAGGCGCAAAACGTCGTGCGGC
>DATHUD010000821.1:0-2315 GCA_035462575.1 Thermoanaerobaculia bacterium
CGGGCCCCGCTTCAGGGTGACAGGGACGATCGAATCCGTTCCGGCGCCTTCCGCTTGGAGATTGCGCGCGATCTCCTCCGCTCGCTTGGCGAGGCCGGCATAGGTCCAGTCGGCTCCTTCGAGGGAGAGGGCGACGGCCTCCGGCGTCTCCTGCACGCGGGCGTCGAACAGCTCCGTGATCTCGGGCACCGTCTCCTCGACCGGCGCGTTCCACTCGGCCGTCACCTGGTGCCGCTCGGCGTCGGAGAGCAGAGGAAGCTCCGACAGGGGCCGCTCGGGCGCGGCGGCCATCCCCCGGAGGAGGCGGTTGAATTGACCGGCGAGGCGCTGGATGGTGGTGCCGTCGAAGAGGGCCGTGGCGTAGCGCCATTCGGCGGAGATCCCCTCGGGCGTCTCCACGAAAGTGAGGACTAGGTCGAACTTGGCCGTGCCGGTCTCGAGCTCCGGGAAGCGGAGGGCGAGGCCGGGAAGGTCGAGGCGGCGGGAGGCCGCGCTCTGGAGCTGGAAAAGGACCTGGAAGAGCGGCGTCGTCGAGAGGTCCCGCTGGGGGGCGAGCAATGCGACGAGCTTTTCGAAGGGGAGATCCTGGTGGGCGTAGGCCGCGAGGGTCGTATCGCGCACGCGGCCGAGAAGGGTTCGGGCGTCCGGATCTCCCGAGAGGTCGGAGCGGAGCGCCAGGGTGTTCACGAAGAAGCCGATGAGCCCTTCGATCTCCTGCCGGTTGCGGTTGGCGGTAGGCACGCCCGCCACGAGGTCGGTCTCTCCGGTCAGGCGCGCGAGGAGACCGTGGAAGGCGGCGAGGAGGACCATGAAGGAGGTCGCGCCGGCCCGGCGGGCGAGGGCGCGGACGGCTTCCGCCAGATCCGCATCTCCTGGCGTTTGGAAGCGGTCTCCCTCGAAGCGCTGCACGGGCGGCCGGGGGCGGTCGAGCGGGAGCGCGGTCACGGCCGGGGCTCCCGTGAGGCGGTTGCGCCAGAAGCCCAGCTCGGCTTCCAGGACGTCGCCTTCGAGCCAGCGCCGCTGCCAGTCCGCGAAGTCGGCGTACTGCACGGGAAGGTCCGGCAGCGCGCCGCCCGCGTAGGCGGTGGCCATCTCGCGGACGAGGATGTCCAGGGACCAGCCGTCCGACACGATGTGGTGCATGGAGAGAAGGGCCACGTGCCCGGTGGCCGAGAGGCGGAGGAGCACGGCGCGCAGGAGCGGACCGGTCACGAGATCGAACGGGCGCAACGCCTCTTCTGCGGACAGATCGCGGGCCGCCTGGCGGCGGATCTCTTCCGGAAGCCCCGAGAGGTCCACCACCGTCAGGAGGCGGGCCGGGGGCGGGGCGATCTCCTGGACGGGGCGGCCGTCCACCGTGGGGAACCGGGTGCGCAGGGCCTCGTGGCGCGAAACGATTTGCAGGAGGCCGGATTCGAGGGCGGCCACATCCAGCGCGCCCTCCATCTCGACCGCCATCCCCATGTTGTAGGCCGCCGTGCCCGGCTGGAGCTGCTCTAAAAACCACAGCCGCTCCTGGGCGAAGGAGAGCGGGATCTCTCCGCCACGCGGCACGGGGACGATCGGTGGCGCGAGCGTTCCCGCCCGGGCGCGGAGAGCCTCCTCCACGTGCGGAGCGAGCCCGGCCGGCGTGGGCTCTTCGAACAGGAGGCGGAGCGGCAGCTCGACGCCGAAGGCAGAGCGGACGCGGGAGACCACCTGAATCGCCGAGAGGGAGTGCCCGCCCAGGTCGAAGAAGCCGTCCTCGATCCCCACGCGCTCGACGCCCAGGACCTCGGCCCAGATCGCCGCCAGGATCTCCTCGACCGGCGTGCGCGGCGCGGAGAGCACGGCCCGCTCCTGGACGCCCGCCTCGGGCGCCGGAAGAGCCTTGCGGTCCACCTTGCCGTTGGGCGTCAACGGAAGCTCCGGAAGGAGGACGACGCCTGAAGGCACCATGTGCTCGGGAAGCCGCTCGCGGAGCCAGGCGCGCAGATCGTCTGCCGCAACCTCGCCCGCCACGAACGCCACGAGCCGTTTGCCGCCAGGCCCTTCCGCAACGACCACCGCCGCCTGCCGCACGGCGGGGTGACCTGCGACCGCCGCCTCCACCTCGCCCGGCTCGATGCGGAAGCCGCGGATCTTCACCTGGTCGTCCAGCCGCCCCAGGAACTCGACCGTGCCGTCCGGCCGCCAGCGCACGAGGTCGCCCGTGCGATACAGCCGCTCACCGGCCTGCCCAGGCACGAAGCGCTCCGCGGTCAGATCCGGCCGGTTCAGATAGCCCCGCGCGAGGCCGTCTCCCCCCGTGAGCAACTCGCCGGGAACGCCCACGG
>DATHUD010000822.1:0-5907 GCA_035462575.1 Thermoanaerobaculia bacterium
TTAGGAGAGGGAGCCGGAGGGTGAGGTCGCAGGCCGCCAGCCTCCTCCAGTAAACGTAAAAAGACGTAAAAAGCCTCCCCGCCCCCGGTGACGAGGGGCGGGAGGCCGGTGTAGAGTACTGCTCCCAAACACCTGCCCTTACAACCAAGACCTCTCGAGGAGGACATGACCGTGCGAAGCAAAGCAATCATCCAGGCCCTTTCGCTGGCCCTTCTGCTGCCCGCCCTCGCGGCGGCCGAGCTCGCCGTCTACAAGGTGGACGCCGGCCACAGCGGCGTCAACTTCACCATCCGCCACTTTGTGACCAACACCCCGGGCCGGTTCAAGGACTTCGACGGAACGATCAAGTACGACAAGCAGAACCCGGCCGCCTCGAGCGTCGAGTTCACCATCAAAACGCCCTCGATCGACACGGACAACGACGACCGCGACAACCACCTGCGCGGCGGCGACTTCTTCGAGGTCGAGAAGTTCCCCACCATGACCTTCGTCAGCAAGAAGGTGGCGGCCAAGGACGCGGACACCCTGGAAGTGACGGGCGACCTGACGATCAAGGGCGTGACCAAGCCGGTCACCATCCCCGTCGAAGTGCTGGGCACGGCCAAGACCCCGAACGGCGAGAAGGCCGGGTTCGAGAGCACCTTCACGATCAACCGGAAGGACTACGGGATCTCCTGGAACCGCGTCATGGACTCCGGCGCCGTCCTGGGCGACGACGTCAAGGTGACCATCTCGATCGAGGCCAACCGCCAGCAGGAGAAGGCGGCGGCGAAGTAGGGCGGTTTCTACCTCCCGTTCTGAAAATCAGGCCGGGTTGCCCTACGACCTCACCCTCCGGCTCCCTCTCCTATAGGAGAGGGAGAGAAAAGCAACCTCAAGCCCCTCTCCTTTAGGAGAGGGGTTGGGGTGAGGTCGCAGGCCGACGCCTCTCCGAATTCCTCAACCCTACCGCCGCGTGCCCGTGGGCTCCACTTCCAGCCCTTCGTACTGATGGGCGAGGTCGTGGAGCTCGCCCACGGGCTCCTTGCGGAGCTCCTTCGGCGTCTCCTTGCCCACGGGGCCCTTGGCGATGGTGATGCCGCCATCCACCACGTAGAGCGCTCCGGTCACATAGCTCGCCTCGTCCGAGGCCAGGAAGGCGTAGACGTTCGCGACCTCCTCCGGGGTGCCGCGGCGGGCCATGGGTGTTGCCTGGATGAGCATGTCCTCCATTTTCTTGTCCATCGGCCCGGTCTCTTTGTGAGTCCAGGCTGTGTCGATCGGGCCCGGGCAGACGCAGTTGGCGCGCACGCCGTACTTGGCCTGCTCGACCGCGACGCCGCGCATGAACGCGTGCATCCACGCCTTGGTGCCGCCGTAGGGCGTGTTCTGGGCGATGCCGATGAGGCCCGCCTCGGAGCCGGCCGAGACGACGTTGCCCCGGCTCTTCCGGAGGTGGGGGAGCGCGAATTTCGTCATCAGGAAGGCGCTCCGGATGTTGGCCTGGATCATCCGGTCGAACGCCTCGACCGGGTAGTCCTGGGTCTCCTCGGTGACCGGGAAGGTGCCCGCGTTGTTGACCAGCACGTCGAGCCGGCCGAAGCGCTCGACCGCCGTCTGCACGCACTTCCGGGCGTGATCCTCCTGGGACACGTCTCCCGCATAGGCCACCGCCTCGGCGCCGTGGGCGCGGATGCGGTTCGCCACGTCCTCGATCGGGTCGCCCGGTAGCCCGTTGACGACCACGACCGCCCCCTCCTTCGCGAACTTGTGGGCGATCGCCTCTCCGATCCCGGTCCCCGCGCCGGTGATGATCGCGACCTTGCCGTCGAGACGCTTTTCCATGGTGCTACCTCCTTCGATGTCTTCTGGGGTTTCTGCGAGCGGCGCGGAGGGTGTCTCCGGTGCCGTTCGGGCTGTAAGGGGAGCGGTTCATGATGCGTGCCATGGGAGCATGAGCCCGATCCGCATCCGCCCAGGGTTTCCACCCTGGGCTATCCGAACGGCGCCCCAGGGGGCGCTGTAACGTCAGCCCAGGGTGGGAACCATGGGCGGAAGGGCGCCTCAACAAAGTAAGGGGGGCGGGGGTCTTCCACGCCATCGTGGCGTCTACGAATTTCGATCTCTGGATCGGAGAATCGCGCAAGGGATATCTGGCGCGGGCATTGGTCAATGGCCGCGAGGTGGAACACGAATCCACGCCGCCTTTTGGGAATGGAACCTGGGAAGACCTCGTAAGCTGGTCAGTCACCCCCATCCGGGATGCCCGGCTTGTGAAGAGGAAGGGACCCCGGGAAGAGGTTGAGGAGGTCGGGCGTCGCCTCTTCGAAGCCTTCTTCGCGGGAGAAGTCGGTCTTCTCTGGCAAATGGAAGCTTCGCAGAGCGCCCGTCGAGTTCGCTTGTGCCTGCATCTCCGGGATGCGGACGGGAGCTCGGACTGGCCTTGGGAATGGCTCTACGATCCCCACGCGAAACGTTTTCTGGCGCTCTCGGTGGATACACCACTGGTCCGTTATCCCGCGGCGATGGCTCCAGTCCGACCTCTCCGGTGCACTTTACCCCTTCGCATTCTTGTCGTTGCCGCGAGCCCTCCCGGATCTGGCCGGATCGGTGTGCAGCAGGAGTGGGAGGCGCTGCAGGCGAGCTTGCAAGGTCTCGTGAACAAAGGAGAGGTTGTGCTCGAGCTTCTCGAGCGAGCGACGTTGCCGGACCTCCAACGTAAGCTCCGGAAGCGCTTCCACATTATCCATTTCATAGGCCACGGATTTTTTGATCGAAACCAGCGCGAAGGAGGCCTCCTCTTCGAGGACGAGCAAGGAGGAGGCCGACGGGTCACCGGACGTGAGCTTGGGGCCTTACTCTTGGGCCGCAAGACCGTTTCTCTCATCATCCTCAATGCCTGCGAGGGAGGGAGGAGCGATCTCGCGGCTCCCTCTGCGGGGGTCGCTCAGACCTTGGCCTTGGCAGGGGTTCCTGCCGTGGTCGCCATGCAGTTCAAGATCACGGATCCTGCGGCAGTGGTCTTTGCCCGCCACTTCTACGAAGCCATCGCGGAAAAAGATCCTGTCGACGTCGCCGTGGCGGAGGCACGGCAGGCGATGTTCTCCTCCGACCGGAACGGCATCGAGTGGGGGACGCCCGTTCTTTTCCTGCGGTCCTCCGACGGCCAACTCTTCGACATCCGAGACGATTTCTGGCCACGTTTATGGGAGCTGCTAAAGAAGAATTGGGGTTTCCTGATGCTTCTCGGGGCTTGTGCCGTCGCGCTCATCCTGGGACTCCGGGCGCCGGATCCCTCACCTCAACCACCTGACAAAGAATCTCGCTCTGGTTCCACACCTCCGCCCGACAATCCCGTCCATCCTCCGAATACAAGAGGCTGTCCGCGCAGCAAGCTTCTGGGTCTGGAGTTCGTCCGGATCGATCCCGGAACGTTCATCATGGAGTCGAAGAGGAGCTTTGCCGGGAAGAAGCGGGTCTACGAGGTCGAGATCACCCGTCCCTACTGCATGAGCGCCACCGAGGTGACGCAGGAGCAATGGTATAATGTGATGCATTACAACCCGAGCGCCCACAAGGGAATTGAAAGGCTCCCGGTCGAAAATGTTTCTCATGCCGACGCGGAGAAGTTCGCCGCGGAGCTCAACCGGTTGGAGCCGGGCGTGGGCTACAGCCTTCCCACCGAGGCGCAGTGGCAGTACGGCGCACAGGCTGACACAGGGCAGCGGTTTGCCTTCGGGGGAGATCCGGATGATCTGTCTCTCTACGGAAATTGCAAGGGCGGCAACGACGGGTTCGATGGGACAGCGCCGGTCGCATCCTTCAGGCCCAATCGATGGGGCCTCTATGACATGCATGGGAACGTGTCGGAATGGGTTGTGGACTGGTACGCCGAGTATCCCTGGGAGCCGCGCTCTGATCCTCGGGGTCCTTTGACGGGAACGCGGCGGGTTCGGCGGGGTGGGAGTTGGGACATCGTCGCCAAGAACTGCGACGCGGTCACCCGGAATGACTCCGAGCCGGGAACTCGTGCCGACGATGTCGGCTTCCGTCTCGTCCGAACCCCCGAAGATTGAGCGAGCCCCAGCCAAGCGGCCGGGGCTCGAGATGTGCGGTTACTTCCCCTGCGCCTCCCCCAACGCCTTCTTCCTCGCCGCCTCGAACTCGTCTCCCGGGTTCCAGGCGGGGAGCTTGGGATCCTGGGCGATGGCGAGGCCCGCGTAGAAGCCCAGGCGGGCGTCCTCGATCATTCCGTCGTAGGTCCACTTCGGATCGTATTCGTCGCTCGGCTGGTGGTAGCGGTTGGCCTCGTAGTCCTCGACCTGCTGCTTGCCCCACTCGGCGGGCTTGCCGATGAATTCGGTGCCGTTGTCCAGGTAGATGGCGGGGACTCCGATCTTTGCGAAGTTGAACTGGTCGGAGCGGTAGAAGAAGCCGCGGTCCGGGAACTGGTCGCCCAGGACCTTGCGGTTCTGGCGGGCGGCGAGCGTCTGGACGACCTGGTCGAGCGAGGACTTGCCGAGGCCGATGTAGGTGAGGTCGGCCGTGCGGCCCAGGACGTTGCCGCCGTCGTAGTTGATGTTCGCCGCGATCTTGCCCGGCGGCACGGTGGGGTTCTGGGCATAGTACTCGGAGCCCAGGAGCCCCTGCTCTTCGGCGGCCACGAAGGCGAAGAGGATGGAACGCTTCGGGGGCTCGGGGAGGGCCGAAAACGCCCGGGCGATGGCCAGGAGCTGGGCGCAGCCGGCGGCGTTGTCCACGGCGCCGTTGTAGATCTTGTCGCCGGTCTTGTCCGGCTCGCCCACGCCCAGGTGGTCGTGGTGGGCACTGTAGACGACGACTTCGTCCTTCAAGTTGGGGTCGCTGCCCGGCAGGAGCCCCAGGACGTTCGCGGTCTGCTTTTTGGTGATCTTGTTGCTCATCGTGAGCGAGGTGGTGATCCCCAGCGGCACGGGCTTGAAGTCCTTGGACTTCGCTTGCTCCGCGAGCTTCGCCAGGTCGTGGCCGGCGGCGGCCAGGAGCTTCTTCGCGGCGTCCTCGGTAGCCCAGCCCGCCACCTGGATGCGCGGCTCGTTGCCGGCGGGGAGCTCGAACTGCTCGCCGCTCCAGGAGGTCTGGACGACCTGCCAGGGGTAGCCGGCGGAGGGGATGGTGTGGATGATGATGGCGCCGGCCGCGCCCTGCCGGGCCGCGCTCTCGTACTTGTAGGTCCAGCGGCCGTAGTAGAGCCGGGTTTTCCCTGCGAAGAGCTTGTCGTCCCAGTCGGGGTCGTTGTTGAGCATCACGAGGACCTTGCCCTTCAAATCCATCCCCTTGAAGTCGTTCCAGCCGTATTCCGGGGCCTCGATGCCGTAGCCCACGAAGACGAGCTCGGCGTTGTTGAGGGCGGACTGCTCCTTCTGGACGCCGCTCGAGGCGATGTACTCCTGGAAGTATTCGAGGGGCACGGTCTTGCCGCCGGCCGAAAACTCCCAGACCTTGGGCGGCTCGGCCGTGATGCCGACGATCTCGAAGGGCTGCTCCCAGCTCCCGTTCGGGCCGCCGGGCCGGAGCCCCATAAACTCCATGGTGGTTGCGAGATAGAGCTGGGTGAGCTCGTCGCCCCGGCTGCCGGGGCCCCGGCCTTCGAGCAGGTCGTCCGCGAGGTAGCGGATGGGGCCTTCGAGGGAATTCCGGTCGATGACTTTGGCCGCCTGCTCGGCGGTGGGGGGGAGGGGGAGATTGCCCTGGGCGCCGGCGGCGGCGGGGAGGAGCGCCGCGGTGAGGGCCAGAGCCAGGATCCCTCGGGAGTGTTGTTTAAGATTTTCCATAGAGACGAGACCTCCGTCGGTGGTTTTCATCGGACGGATGACTGTAGCAAAACCGTCGCTCCTCTGGCCTCCCGCCCCGTCCGGCCCTCACTCCCCCGGCCCCTCTCTCCCACCACCC
>DATHUD010000823.1:0-3137 GCA_035462575.1 Thermoanaerobaculia bacterium
AACCGCTAGTACAGGCCCTGGTTGGCGGCGCAGGGAGCGCAGCGGACTGCGCCGCCCTTCCATCGTTGGATGCAGAAGAAACAATCCCCGACCTCAGGTTCCAACGATCTGGCCATGGCGTTTCGGGCCGATCGACGATGACCGAGAGATGGGCACCATGGGGCAACCGCCACAGGCGTGAGTCAACCCCTGTTAACCCCTGTCAGCTATCGCTGACTCCGGAGCCGTGGTCTCCTGCGGCAATGGAGAAAAGATGGCTGAACCCCGTCGAGGCTGCTAGTGCGCTGTCCATCTCGCGATCGAAGCTCTACGAACTCATGGCCGCCGGACGCATCGGATCCGTGCGAATCGACAGTTGCAGGCGGGTGCCGGTCAGAGCCCTCCAGGACTATGTGGACCGGCTCGCGCAGGAGAACTGTGAGGACTTGTCGGCAGCTTGACGCTGGGGCCTCCAGAGAATTCCTTTGTCGCCGGGCAGACGAGCCCGTACCGTCAAGGACGGCTCCGGAGTCATCCGGACTGCCCACTACGCGGCGACCGGGGATAGTCGGCCGGGCGGAAAGGAAGCAGCGATGGGTAGACGGGCGCTCGGCGAAGGAGCGCTGATCCAGCGCAAGGACGGCCGGTGGGTCGGCATCGTCGACCTCGGCTGGGTGGACGGCCGCCGGCAACGGAAGTTCGTATACGGCGCAACGCAGAAGGAGGCGTTGGGCAAGATGCGGTCCGTCCAGCAGAGCGTGGCGGCCGGACTGCGCGCTCCGGCCGAACGACTCACGGTCGAGGCGCACCTCGAGCACTGGATCACAAACGTGCTGCCGCTCTCCGTTCGAGCTTCAATCGCCGAGAACTACGCCTGCATCGCCCGGACCCACCTCATCCCCTCCATCGGCAAGAAGCGGCTCACCCGGCTGAGCCCTGAGGACGTCGAGGAGCTGCTCCGGCGCAAGCACGACGCGGGCTTGTCTCCGAACACCGTGCGGCTCATCCGGGCCGTCCTGCGACGGGCGCTCCGCCATGCCGAACGGCAGGGCAAGGTCCCCCGCAACGTCGCAGCACTCGTGGACGGCGTCCGGGTACCCAAGCCCCAGAAGCGGGCGCTCAGTCTCGATGAAGCCCAGCGGCTCCTGGCCGCCGCCCGGCACGATCGGCTCGGAGCGCTGTACGCCACTCTCCTCGAACTTGGGCTCCGGCTCGGCGAGGCACTCGGGTTGCGATGGGACGACATCGACCTGGAGCACGGCGTCGTCACCGTCATGCGGCGTCTCGACCGGACGGGCACCAGCGCCGAGACCAAGACCCAGGGCTCACGGCGAACCCTCCACCTGTCCGACGGCCTGGTGGCAACGCTCCAGGCCCATGCCGCCCGCCAAGGCGAAGAGGTGCTCCAGGCCGGCGAGCTGTGGAACGAGACGGGCTTCGTCTTCACGAGCGAGGTCGGCACCCCGCTCGATCAGTCGAACCTTCGCCGGCGCTTCACCCGGCTGTGCAGCGAGGCCGGCGTCGGAAAGCTCACTCCCCACGAACTCCGGCACTCCGCCGCCACTCTCCTCCTCGCCCAGGGCGTCCCGCTCCACGTCGTCTCGGAGGTGCTCGGGCACTCCTCGATCCGGGAGACGAAAGACGTCTACGGCCACCTCGTCGCCGAAGACAGCAGGCGGGCGGCGGAGGCGATGAACCGGGTTCTTTACGGCGAATGAGTCCACGGCCGTCCAGAACTTAGGTTGTCAGTTAGGTTGTCAAACGCCCCCGAAACGACGAAACCCCCGGGGAGTACCCGGGGATTTCTGGCTTCTGACCTGCAGCTTCTCCGTCGGGCTGGGGAGATTTGAACTCCCGACCTCTTGACCCCCAGTCAAGCGCGCTAACCAAGCTGCGCCACAGCCCGTTCAGCCAGGGATTCTAGTCGGCCGGGCCGCAGGGCCCGAGTCCGGGGTCGCTGACCGGCACTTTTGCTCCGGTCACGCTCCTGCCCAGGGCGGGCCGGTGGTGCCGCCGCCGCCCGCATTGGGTCTGAGTGGGCCCTCTCGGTCCGGATCGGTCCGGATTGGCGGGCGCGCTACAGGCGCCGATTGCACCCGGCGGAGGGCCCGGGACGGTCGCTCCGCATGGACGATGTTGCCCCCGAAGACCAGTGTCGGCCCCTTCTCGCCCCCCGAGCCGCCGACACCGATCAGCCGGCCGCCGAGTGGCTGACGCAGGGTCAGGCCGCCGCCCTGATGAACTGCTCCCCCGCCACGATTCTGCGGCTCGAACGGCGCGACCCGACGTTCCCCAAGCCCTTCCGCAACGGCCGGGTCGTCCGCTACTCGCGGCTGGCGCTCGAGGCGTCCGCTCCGGCACCGGCGGAGACGCCGCCGGCCTGGCAGACGGCCCCGAAACCGGCGGTCATGCCCGCCCACCTCCGACCCAAGCGAGGAGCCGCCATGGCCGGGTCTGACGCTTGGAAGCTCAAATCGCCGACGCTCCCGATCCGCACGGCGAGTACTGCTCAGCAACGCTCCTCCTGGCTGTCGCTGGCCAGCGTGATGGGACCGTCCATTGGTCTCAGGTCACCGAGCCGCTCGAGGTGTTCCTCGCTATCGGTCACGATCGCGAGCTGTGGCACTGGAGTGATAGGAGGCGCCGTCGCACTCGATGGCGAGGATCATCTGGGCCGGGCCGGGTTGGGTGCTGCGCGGCGTAGTCGATCCACTAGCCCGAGCATCCGTACTGGGCGACGAGATGGATCCCGGCAGCGTCCTGGTGGTCCTCTGGGCCCTGTTCTTCGTCCTCTTCGCCCGGTGCAGTCCCAGCTGCGGCAGCTCGTCGACTGATGCGCCTCGAGACGGGCGCACATGGTGGGCGTCTCACTCTGCATCGGATTCTGGGGCCGAAACCACCCGTCCGGTACGGCCAGGCCCGTCACCGGAGCGGGCTCATCCGTGGGCGGCTCGCAGCGCGGTGCAGGCCCGCAGGGTGACCCACTTGGAGGGCCGAGATCCGCAAGTAGAAGGCGACCCTGCGTGCCCCTGGAGATCGTCCAGGCAGTCCTCGAGGACTGACTGAACCCCGCGGCCGCCCGAACCATCGGGCGCCGCCGGGATTTCGACACGGAACCGCACCGCAGATTGGCGTGTGCCGGTGCCGCTTCCCACCGA
>DATHUD010000824.1:0-6439 GCA_035462575.1 Thermoanaerobaculia bacterium
CGGCTATCCCGTCATCGTCCGCCCGAGCTTCACCCTGGGCGGCGAGGGGGGAGGCGTCGCGTTCAACCGGGACGAGCTCGAAGAGGTGGTGGCCGGCGCCCTCCAGGCGAGCCCCACGCACAGCGTGCTCCTCGAACGGTCCGTCCTCGGCTGGACGGAGTTCGAGCTCGAGGTGATGCGCGACACGGCGGACAACGCCATCGTCGTCTGCTCCGTCGAAAACGTGGATGCGATGGGCGTCCACACCGGCGACTCGATCACCTGCGCCCCGCAGCAGACCCTTTCGGACCGCGAATACCAGGCCATGCGGGACGACGCCTTCAAGGTCATCCGGAGAGTGGGCGTCGCGACCGGCGGCTCGAACATCCAGTTCGCTGTGAGCCCCAAGACCGGCGAGCGGGTGGTGATCGAGATGAACCCCCGCGTCTCCCGCAGCTCGGCTCTCGCCTCCAAGGCGACCGGCTTCCCGATCGCCAAGATCGCGGCCCTCCTCGCCGTGGGATATACGCTCGACGAAATCGCGAACGACATCACAGGCAAGACCTTCGCGGCCTTCGAGCCCACGCTCGACTACATCGTGGTCAAGATCCCCCGCTGGGCCTTCGAAAAGTTCCCGGACACGTCGACCACGCTCGGCACCTCCATGAAATCCGTGGGCGAGGTGATGGCCATGGGCGCCACCTTCAAAGAGGCGCTCATGAAAGGGCTCTCGGCGCTCGAGCTCGACGGCAGCCCCGCCTCGCGGGAGCGCAAGATGTCCGACCCCGTGCGCCTGCGCCAGCGGCTCGCAGTCCCGAACTGGGAGCGGCTCTTCGCCGTCTTCGCCGCCCTGCGCCAGGGATGGACCCCCGAGGAGGTCTCCGAGGTCTCCCACATCGATCCCTGGTTCCTGCGGGAGATCGCCGAGATCGTCGAGCTCGAAGCCGAGCTCGCCTGCTGGGACCTCCCGTCCATCCCCAGGCTGCTGCTCAAAAGAGCCAAATCCTTCGGGTTGCTCGACGCGCGGATCGCCGGGCTCCTCGACTGCCCGGAAAAGGATCTCGCGGCAGCCTTGCGGGAGCACGGCATCCGCCGCGTCTACAAGCGGGTGGACACCTGCGCCGCCGAGTTCCCGGCCACGACCCCCTACCTCTATTCGGTCTACGGGGATGAGGACGAGAGCGAGCCGGACGACCGCCAGAAAGTGGTCATCCTGGGCTCCGGCCCCAACCGGATCGGCCAGGGGATCGAGTTCGACTACTGCTGCGTGCACGCCGCCTTCGCCCTGCGCGACCTGGGCTACGAGACGGTGATGATCAACTGCAACCCCGAGACGGTCTCGACCGACTACGACACCTCGGACCGCCTCTACTTCGAGCCGCTCACGCTGGAGCACGTGCTCGCGGTCCTCGAGCGGGAAAAACCCCTGGGCGTGATCGTCCAGTTGGGCGGCCAGACGCCGTTGAAGCTCGCCCGGGGTTTGGCCGCCGCGGGCGTGCCCATCTGGGGGACGCCGCCCGACGCGATCGACCTCGCGGAAGACCGCAAGCGCTTCGGAGCGCTCCTCGCCGAAGAGGGGATCCTGCAGCCGGAGAACGGCACGGCGACCTCGCACGACGAGGTCCTCGAAGTGGCGCGGCGGATCGGCTTCCCCGTGGTCGTGAGGCCCAGCTACGTGCTGGGCGGCCGGGCCATGGCGATCGTCTACGACGAGGTTACGCTCGAGCACTACATGAAAGAGGCCGCGAACGTCTCCCCGGGCCACCCGGTCCTCCTCGACCGCTTCCTCGAAGACGCCTTCGAAGTGGACCTCGACCTCCTCTCGGACGGCAAGACCGCCGTGATCGCGGGCATCCTCCAGCACATCGAAGAGGCGGGCATCCACTCGGGAGACTCGGTCGCCGTGCTCCCGCCCTACAAGGTCTCCGGCGAAGACCAGGACAAGATGCGCGACATCGCCCGGCGCCTCGCGCTGAGGCTGGGCGTCGTGGGCCTGATGAACGTGCAGTTCGCCTTGAAGGATGGCAAAATCTACGTCCTCGAAGTGAACCCCCGGGCCTCGCGCACGGTCCCCTTCATCGCCAAGGCCGTGGGCGTGCCGCTGGTCAAGATCGCGGTGGGCGCCATGGCCGGACAGACCCTGGCGGAGCTCGGGTTGACCGACGAGCCGCCGGTGCCCGGAGTCTTCGTGAAGGCCCCGGTCTTCCCCTTCCGCCGTTTCCCCGGCGTGGACCCGGTCCTCGGCCCCGAAATGAAGTCCACGGGCGAGGTGATGGGGGAGGCCCTCACCTTCGGAAACGCCTTCGCCAAAGCCTGGATGGGAGCCGGCCACCAGCTCCCGCTCTCCGGAACCGCCTTCGTCTCCGTGCACGACCGCGACAAGCCCGGCCTCCTGGCTCCGGCGAAGCGCCTGGCCGACTTGGGCTTCGAGCTCGTGGCGACCGCCGGCACGGCCGACTACCTACGGAATCACGGCCTGACCGTCCGCACCGTCAACAAAGTCCACGAAGAGCGCCCCCACGTGGTGGACCACCTGATCAACGGCGAGATCGACCTCGTCATCAACACCCCCCTGGGCCGCGAATCCCACGAAGACGACGGCGCCATCCGCCGCACCGCCCTGAAGTACGACATCCCCTGCATCACCACCCTCTCCGGAGCCATGGCCTGCGCCGAGGGAATCGCGGCGCTCAAGAAGGACGGCTTGAGCGTCCGCCCCCTGCAGGAAATGGGCGCGGCAGCGCTGGCTTCGTCCTGACCTTTGAGTATGATGACGGCCAAGCGTAAGGTGTCGATATGGTTGGACGAGGATCTGGTCGAGGAGCTTGAGCAGGAGGACCGGGGCCTCTCTGCCCAAGTCAACTCGGCCGTCCGCGAGGAACTTGAACGTTGCCGTCGCAACCGGCATCTCGTGGAACTGCTTGACCAACTCGACGCCGAACAGGGGCCGGTCGACGAATCTCTGGTCGAGAAGTACGCCGGACTCCTTCAATGAGCCGTTTTGTCGTGTTCGATGCCGAAGCTGGCCTCGCCTTGACAGTCGACGCCGAGGATCTCAACCGGCTTGCCGCCTCGTACAGGAACGTGACCGTGGTCGGCCTGCCCTGAGCCACCAAGTTCAATAATCACAGAGAGGAAGTGCGGCTTTGGGCTGCAGGAAATGGCCGCGGCAGCGCTGGCTTCGTCCTGACCCAGAAAATTCGGCGGGCAGCCGGAAGGTTCGGCGGGGCGCTGGAAAACTCTGGGGCCGCCATAATCTTGGGTCGGTCGGCAGAAGGCTCGGGCGACCCCGAGAATCTTCGGCCGCGCGCCACAAGCTTCGGAGGGCCGCGTGAAGCTTCTGCGGCGGCCGGGAAAGCTCGGTGAGCCTCGGGAACCTACGGTGGCCCGCTGGAAGCTTCGGAGAGCCACGGAAGCTTCTGGGGCTCGCCGGAAGCTTCATACGGGACGCTGAACCTACGGAGAGACGCCCGAAGGTTCTATGAAGCGTTCGATTCTTCGGAGAGGCGCTGGAAGGTTCGGTGAAGCGTTTGAATCTTCGGAGAGACGTTGGAAGGTTCTGCGAGACGTTCGAATCTTCTGAGAGGCGTTCCCTTCTTCTGAGAGGCGTCGAAAGGTTCTGAGAGGCGTTCCATTCTTCTGCGAAGCGTTGGAAGCTTCTGTAAGACGTTCGATTCTTCTGTGAGGCATTCGAAGGCTCTGTGAGCCGTTCGAATCGTCTGAGAGGCATTGAAAGCTTCTATGAGGCGTTCAAGCCTTCGGAGAGGCGTTGGAAGGTTCTGTGAGGCGTTCGAACCTTCTGAGAGGCGTTCGAACCTTCTGAGAGACGTTCGAAGCTTCTGTGGGGCGGGGTAGAATTCGAAAGGCGGTCGGATGGTTCCGGACCGTATTCGCAGATGGGGCGCCGTCGTGGGAGACGCCCCACGGGGCGTCTCTACATTTGGGGATCAGCGGCATCTTGGTCGAAGCGGCGGTTCCTTTCCCCAACGGCGCGCAGAGGCGCCACCGCTTCGAGAAACGACAACGATTCCCCCCCAATGTAGAGACGCCTCGTGAGGCGTCTCCGAATCGGGCACAACATCCCCAAGGGCTCGACCGCACCGCGGCACGCCTCCGGCGCCCTAAACCTTCCCGGCCCGAAAAGTGTCTCCTTCTCGCGTCTAGGAAGGGAAGGGAGATCCCTCTGCGCTTCGAGGACTTCGCGTTCATCCACGATCCGAAAACCGGCCTGGTGTGCTGCCGTGTGCCGGTGTGCTCGACCACGGACGAGCTGACCCGCTCGGTCCGCACCTTCTACGCCGAGCGGGTGACCCACTTCGGATACACCGGCTTCTCCTGGGAGATCGACGACGTCTTCCACCAGCGCTCGGTCTACCTCGTCGTCGCCGACGGATCGGGAAACCTGGTGATGACCTGCCGCGGAACGCACCACCGGCCGGGTGCGGTGCTGCCCTTCGAGATGGCCCTGCGGGACGGCGGACCCTCCTACGCCCTCGACCCCGAGCTCCCGGTGATGGATTTCAACACCTTCACCTACCGCCCCGGCACCTACGAAACCGCCATGCCCCTCCAGATCGCCGGCCTCGCCTGCTACGCGAGGCACCAGGGAGCCCGCCGGGCCTTCTGCCTCTACGACGTGAAGAACGACCGCATCCGCCGGGCCTACACCGCCTTCGGCTGGGAGCACGCCCCCGACTTCCCGGACCCCATCTACTTCCCCACGTATGGACGTGTGGAAGAGGGGGAATTCAAGCCCTCGCAGTGGCGGGTTTTTCAGTGGACCGAGGAGACGATCGACCGGCTGGATAGGGAGGCGCGGGGGAGGTTTGTGGTGCGGTGATCTTTAAGTGGCCGTCAACGACTCGCCGCCTCGCCCCGAAGGGGCCCAGGAATAAAGCCTGGCATTTTAATGCCAGGTCCGGAGACCCCCCAAATTATTTATAAGTCCCGACGGGACGCAGGAGTGACCCTGGCGCTTCAGCGCCAGGATTCCGGCCCCCCCCGGAGCCGTGGCGGCCTGAAGGCCTGCGGAATGCCTGCGTCCCTTCGGGACTTTGGGGATTTTGGGGGCTCCCTTACCTGGCATTGAAATGCCAGGCTCTATTCCTGTGCCCCTTGCGGGGCGGTAAAACACCCTGGGCTCCGGTGCCTCTACCACCTTTCTGCCGCCGCGAGCGCATCCGCCAGCTCCCCATCCCGCCGGTGGTATCCATGCTTTTCGATCAACCGGCGGGCCTCCTCCAACGCAGCGCGGTCGCGAAAGAGCCGCGCGCGGGTGAGCTGAATGTCCGCCTGGAACAGCGGCATTGGGCCCCGTTCGGCGATCTCCCAGGCTTCGTCCAGGTCCGCCCGGGAGCCGGCTTCGTCGCCTGAGAGACATCGGAATCAGGCGCGAGTCAGAAGGGCAAGTGGAAGACGGCTCATTTGCGTGGAGGCTTCTAGCGCTGCATCAAGGTGGTTACCTAAAGGCGACCCTATTACCCTTCTGCTCGTTAAATGACCACATCGCACGCAAGGGGGGCAGTGTTTATTAGGAGCATTTCATCTGGACCGATCTCTATAACGAACCAACGTTGTCGTGCCGCGTGTCCGCGTCGGCCAGCAGGGCGCATGCTCTGGGGGATATTCGGGCTGCCAAGGAAGGTTGCCGCGACTCCGTCCTGGAAAAACGCTACGTTGCGCCTGCTGGTTTTCTAGGGTATATCAAACGGAGACTTTTATTCTAATCAAGTAAATAGTCTTGTCGCTGAGTAGGTGCTCTTTGTGGGCGATATCGTGCATGGTCGTGGTATACTTTGCTTATGGAATATTATTTCAATGAGCTAGATCCAAAAAGCTTCCAACGGCTCATTAACGCCATTCTTGTTGCGCGCGTAGGCGAAGATATTAGAATCACGCCTCTCAGTGGACAAGATGGCGGGCGTGATTCCGAGACCGCTACCGACAATCCCTATATGCAGTTTGAAATCCTGAAAACCAATGTGAAAAAAGCGCGGAGGCCGTGGTTGTCTCCCGTTCGTCCAGGTAAGTACGTTTTTCAGTCTAAGTTTCATCGCACTACAGATGCGCGACCGGTTGACGTGCGGAGCAGGGTGCTTTCTGAATTCAGTGCAGAGTTACGCGATAATATAATACCCGCTCATAGCAAAGATCGAATTACATATTTCTTTTTGGTTACTAATGTCTCGGGGAGCAGGGACGCTCTAGTCAAGCTAGATGAGGTCCGCCGCAATGTTCTACAAGGTATCGAGGGTCTGCATGCAGACATCTGGTGACAAGATCAGGTAGTTGCAAACCTCGACATTGTACCCTCAGTTTGGAAGTCATTTCCGGCCCTGTTTGCAGGTGGAAAAGTCCCTATTGTTGCTGATTTAATAGCTGGTAATCAGCGTGGCATATCTAGATCGATTCGAATTGCTATATATAATCAGTATCAACGAGATAAGCTGGTGAAGTTTCG
>DATHUD010000825.1:0-7614 GCA_035462575.1 Thermoanaerobaculia bacterium
GGCTCCCGCGGTAGACCTCCTGGAGGCCGACCACGTCCGGCCGCGCCTCGCCGATCACCCGGGCGATGCGCTCCAGGTACCGGCGGTCGAACCGGTGCGCCCGGCCATGGATGTTGTAGGACAGGATCCGAAGAGGCCGCGTTTCCACATTCGGAGAGGGCTGCGAAAGACGTGCCGGGACGATGCCGCCCGTCTATTCCTATTTCGGAGTGTGCTCATAAGCTTGACAGGATTTTCCGCCTCCTTCATATCTTTCTTGAGCAGAACGTCCGGCCCGGAAGGAGGACTACGATGTCGGTTCCCGTCGCGCAGCCCGCGCCCGTCTTCGCTCCCTGGTACCGCACCCGGGTCCCCCGCCCGGTCCTCGCCCTGGACGCGGCGCTCCTCGCCGGAGCGCTCCTCGCCTGGCTCGGGCTCGATCCGATCAAATACCTCGTGGCCGGGCATCTCCGGCAGGGAGGGACGCTGCGCGAGGGCCTTTCCCTGGCTCTCAGGTCCCTGGGGCCCCTCGCGTGGACGCTCGGCGCCCTCGCCCTGGCGCTCCTCGTCCTCGTCGCGGTGTGGGAGGCTCGGGGCCGGGAGCTGTCGCGGGCGCTCACGGGGAGCACGGGGCGGAGCCAGGCCGTGCTCCTCGCCGGAGTCCTTCTCTGGCTGGGCCATTCCTATCTCTACCCGGGCTACCTTCTGTCCGGAGACAGCAGCGCCCACGTGGTGCGGATCGCCCATCTGGCCGAGTCGCTCCGGGAGGGGCAGCTCCCCTCGTGGAACAACTACCAGTACCTGGGCGCTCCGTTCCTCCAGTTCACGGGGCCGCTCCTCTTCTGGCTCGGCGCGCCGCTCACCCTCGCCCTGGGAGATCCCACCGCGGGCACCAAGCTCCTCCTCTTCGCGCTCTTTGTTCTCGGCGGGTTCGCCTTCTACCGGCTGTGCCGCGACCTGGGCCTCTCCCGGGCCGCCTCGCTCCTCGGAGCGGTCGCCTACAGCGGCTCGTTCGCGCACCTGCACGTGGTCCTGATCAAGGGGAACCTGCCGCAGGCGATCGTCCTCGCGGTCTTCCCGCTCGCTCTCCTCTTCATGGACCGCGTGGGCCGGGACTCCCGGCCTTGGAGCCCGAGTTGGGCCGGTCTCGCGATCTGTCTCGCGGCGCTGGCGTGGAACCACCAGCCCACGGCGTTGATCGCGGGGCTGTTCCTCGCGGCCTTCGCCCTGGGCTGCCTGCTCGGCGGCCGCTACGGCTGGGCGCGGGTCGTCCCATTGGGCACGGCGGCCCTCGCCGGGGTCGTGCTGTCGCTTGCGGCGGTGGTCCCGATCCTCGCGGAGAGGAAATACGTGGCCATCCACGAAGACCCCTCCCTCCTCTTCTGGTTCTTGCCGGACCTGGGCTTCGCGAAAAAGCTCCTCCTGTGGAATTTCACCCGCACCGGGCAGGGGTTCTCGAACGCCGCGTATCTAGGGCTCTCGGTCGTGGCCCTCGTCCTCGCCGGAGTCTTGCGGCTGCGCCACCGCGGCCGGAACGGGCTCGGAGCCTTGACGCTCACGACGCTCGCGTGCGTTCTCCTGTCGCTCACCCTGCGAGGGGAGCACGTGCGGGAAATCCTTTTCATTCTCTTCTTCGTGGCCCTGGCGGCGGCCCTGGGCGCGGATTTCCTCCTCTCGGGGAAGCGGGAGGCCGGCCACCTGCCGGCCCTGGCCTTCGCCCTCGTTCTGGTCGATCTCTCCTCGACCAGCGTGCAGCCCCTGGCGCGGGCGGACAAGGGTTACCTCGACAAAGCCCGTTCCTACCTCGTCCGGACCTCCCCCACCGGCCGCGTTCTCCTCGTGGCCCACTGGGATGGCGAGCTGGAGGCTTCGGTAGGGATGAATTCGACGCCGCTCTTCTACGGCAAGGTACCCAACCTCGCGGGGCCGCACCCCATGACGGCCCCCCGGGTCCACAACTCCGTGGCGGTCGTCATCAAGGCGGCGGAGCGGGACCTCGAAGAGCGCGGGGAGCTCTCGCCCTTCTCACGGCAGATGCTCTCGATGTTCCACACCACCCGGCTCGTCGCCGACAGCGGGGAGGGGATGGGCTTTCCCCCCGAGATCAAGGCCGCCCGGGAGGAAGGTCCTCTCGGCCGGGCGATCGCTCTCCCCGAAGCCACGCCCGTCGTCTTCTCCTCCCGCCTCGCGCTCCACTCGCCGCCCGAAGGGATCGAAAAACCTTTCTTCAGGGATTCCGACTTCCACCGCCGGAGCGATCCGCGCATCCCCACGACCGAGTCCTTCGTCCGCCAGGTCCACCAGGCCATGGCCTGGGACGAAGCGAGCGGCTTCGCCGCCGTCCTCCCCGTGCAGGAGCTCCCCCGCGAAGCCCGGGCGGTCGCCGCGAAGCCGGAGCGCTGGAAGGCCGGCCTCCTCTCCTACCGGATGGACCAGCAGACGGCCGCGCTCGTCGTCCGCTCGGAACGGCCCGGCTGGGTTCAGGTGAGCCATCCGTGGCATCCGGACCTCCACATCACCCGGAACGGAAGGCCCGTCCGTCCCCTCCGCGGCTCGATCGGTCTGATGATCCTCCCCCTCAAAGCCGGCCTCAACCGCTACGAGATCGTGGCGGAAAGATCGCGCCTGCGGACGGCGATGGGGTGGTTCTCCGCGACCGCCCTTCTGGGAGTCGCGGTTCTGGGATTCGCGGGGAGACGACTCCCGGCAAATCTGCCTTGACAGAGTACTAGGGGCACTGGAACGCACTCGTGTCCTGAACCGGCGGCGCCGGCGTGCCCAGCGGGTTGAAGTACGACGCGGTCCGCCCGGTCTGCGTGTCGGTCACGACCACGGCGAATTCCACGTTCGTGGTGGCCGCGAAGAAGACCCAGTAGCGGCTGTTGACCCCGCAGCCGTTCAGCACCTTGAGCAGCATTTCGAGGTTGTTCGCGGAGAAGAAGTAGAACAGCCCCGAGTCGGGCGCCGAGGGGACCGGCACGGCCTTGCCCGTGCCCGAGCCCTCGCCCGTCCGCCAGACCAGCTCGGCCTTGAAGCGGCCGCCGTTGACGCACAGCGTCTCGGGACCGGCCACGCACGCCGCGATCTCTCCCAGAGTTGCGATCCCGACCTGGTTCGAGGGGGCGGAGGCCGTTCCGCCGCTCCCCTGGGCGCGGACGCGGAAGAGGTAGAAGGTCGCGGGATCGAGGCCCGGAATCGTGGCGGTCGTCGTGTTCGCGCCCACCGTGTCCACCGTCTCAAAGGTGCCGCCGACCTGCCGCGCCTCGATCACGAAGCCGGTCTCGTTGCTCGAGGCGTCCGTCCAGGTGAGCATGATCTCGGTCGTGCCGTGAGCCATGCCCTGGAGGCCCGTCGGCGCCGCCGGGGTGCCGCCGGGGTTGGCGTCGTTGTCCTGAATGGTGAGGAGCGCCGAGGAGGGTACTCCCAGGGAAGCCCCGCCGCCGGGCGCTGAAAGAGTGAGCTCTATCGTCTCGTTCGATTCGCTCGCCGAATCGTTGGTCGTCGCGACGGTGAAGGTCTTCGAGTTGTCGTCGTTGTCCGCCCAGTTGAGCGTGCCGCTCTTCGGGGTGAAGTCGGCCGCCGAGGCGCTGCCGGCCGCCGCGCTGTAGTTGACCGAGACCGCCCCGTCGTCCCCGCCCACCCGCTGGACGGTGATCGTGGCCGTGTTGCCCTCGATCACCGTATAGGCCGCCAGGCTGAACCGGAGCGCTCCCCTCTCCTCCCCGCCTCCGGCGCCCTGGACGATGACCATGCCGGACATCCCGGAGCCGCCCGGGCCGCCGTGAGGCACGCAGTAGTAGCGGAACGTGCCCGCGCTGTTGAAGGTGTGGGAGAACGTCCACCCCGAGCCCTCCGAGCCGCTCGTGAAGCTCCCGTTATCGGCCAGGACGTTGTGGAACCCTTCGACGTTGGTCCAGATCACGGTGTCACCCGTCTGGATCGTGAGGGTCGAGGGAGCGAACTGGAAGCTCGACACCGTGACGTTGTGGGTCGCGGCCCCGGCAGCCGGGACGAGAGCGGTCAGAAAGGTGAAGATCAGGGCGGTGAGGGTCAGGGCACGGCGCAGTCGCATCAGAAGGGTCTCCTCCAAGTCGTTGTTCGGGCGCCTCACGATACCGTGTGTTCCGCCGTCGCGTGAAAAGGTTCTTCAACTTCGATGAACCTTGGGCCCTCGTTCCGGGACATACTCATCGACCATGGCTCCGGACGACGAGCTCTCCCTCCTTCGGCGCGTAGCGGCCAAGGACAAGAAGGCCTTCGAGGCCCTCTACCATCTCTATTACCGGCGCCTGTTCGCCTACCTGTTCAAAATGGTGCGGCGGGCGGACCTGGTCGAAGAGGTGGTGAACGACGTGATGCTCGCCCTCTGGAGCCACGCCGCGAGCTTCGACGGCCGGTCGCGCCCGTCGACCTGGATCTTCGGCATCGCCTACCACAAGGCCCTGAAAGCCCTGGCGCGGCGGCCGGCCCCGGCGGAGACCGGAGGCGAAAATCCAGCCCCCGAGCCCGTGGACGGCGACGAGCCGGAGAGCCTGCTCGCCCGCCGGGAGCTCGCGGGCGTCCTCGGGCGCGCCCTCCATGAGCTGTCGCCCGAGCAACGGGCCGTGGTCGAGCTGACCTATTTCTACGGACGCTCCTACCAGGAGATCTCCGAGATCGTCGGCTGCCCGGTCAACACCGTGAAAACCCGGATGTTCCACGCCCGGAGACGTTTGAAAGAGCTGCTTCCCGGCCTGGGCGTGTCGAGCCACACAGGCTAGAGAGAGGTTCAAGTCCATGCGGAGACCCGAAGATCGCGGCGAGAGGGCCCACCAGAGGATCTGGGACCTGCTCCCCTGGTACGTGAACGGCACCCTGCCTTCCGAGGAGCAGCGGGCGGTCGAAGACCACCTGTCCGCCTGCTCCCGGTGCCGGGAAGAGGTCGTCGTCTGCCACGCCACGCGCGAAGCGCTCGCCGAGGCCGGCGAGGTCGCGCCGTCCCCCCACCCGGTCCAGCTCGCGCGCCTCCTGACGAAAGTCGACGAGTTGGAGTCGGGCCAGGGCCGCGGCCGGCGTCCCTTCCTCGCCGCCCTGCGGGCGTTCCTCGTCCCCACGAATCCCATGCGGGCCCTCCTCGCGGTCCAGATCGCGATCACCGCTCTCCTGGTCGGCCTCCTCTTCTGGCAGCAGCGCCAGCCGCAAACCCTGGCGCTCTACCGCACCCTCTCCGCTTCCGAGGCCCCGCGGGGGGATGCGGCCCGGGTGCGGGTGCTCTTCAAGGAGAACGCCACCGAAAAGGAGATCCGCGAGATCCTCCTCCGCGTCCAGGGCGAGATCGTGGGCGGCCCCTCGGCCTTCGGCGCCTACACGGTCGAGATCCCCACCGGCGGCGAGACCCCGGGCGCCCTCTTGGCCCATCTGCGCTCCCAGCCCCAGGTACGCTTCGCCGAGCCCATGCCGGCGGCGGGCGGAGGGAACGGTCCGTGAAAAGCCTTCGGGCGGTGGCCGCGGCGCTCGCGGCCACCCTGGCGCTCCTCTCCGGCTGCTCGGGCGCCCCGCGGGCCGTCTCGGGGCCGGAGGGTGTCGCCCCCAACACGATGGGCGAGAGCGAGCAGGTCATGGTGATGCTCACGCCGGCCCCGCCGTTCGTCTGGACGCGGGCCACCCGGGAGCTGGAGCAGACGTACGGCCTGCGCACCATCTACTCCTGGACCCTCGCTTCCCTGGGCGAGCAGTGCGTGGTCTTCGAAGTCCCCCGCGGGAAAACCGCCCAGGACGTCCTCCCCCGCCTCGCCTCCGACCCCCGCGTGGGCTCCGCCCAGCCGATCGAGACCTATACCACCCAGGCGGCCCCGGCCGATCCCTACGCCCATCTCCAACACGGCGCCCAGACCCTCCGCCTCGAACAGGCGCACCGCTGGGCCACGGGCAAGGGAGTGCGCGTGGCCGTGGTCGACACGGGAGTGGACCTGGACCACCCGGACCTGCGCGGCCGGATCGCCGTGGCCCGCAATTTCGTCGACCGCGGAGAGAAGACTTTCACCACGGACGTCCACGGCACGGCCGTCGCCGGCCTGATCGCCGCCTCCGCCGGCAACGAGGTCGGCATCGTGGGAGTCGCGCCGCAGGCGGAGATCTGGGCCTTGAAAGCCTGCTGGCAACATCCGCCCGGCGCGCGCGAGGCGGTCTGCAACAGCTACACCCTCGCCAAGGCCCTCGACTTCGCCATCGTCCAGAAGGCCCAGGTGCTCAACTTCAGCCTCGCCGGCCCCAAAGACCCGCTGCTCGCCCGGCTCCTGGGCACCGCCCTCTCGCGGGGCATCGTCGTCGTGGCCGCCGACGGCGGGGACGAGCGCCACGGCTTCCCCGCGAGCCTCGAAGGCGTGCTGGGCGTCCTCGGGAGCGACGATCTCAAAGGGGGGATTCAGACGCCCGGAGGCCAGCCCACGGCCGCGCTGGCCGCCCCGGCCGTGGACGTCCTGACCACCGTCCCCCATGGCTCCTACGACTTCTTCTCCGGCAGCTCCATGGCCGCCGCCCAGGTCTCCGGCGTCGCCGCCCTCCTCCTCGAAAAAGACCCCAAGCTCACTCCCGGCCGCCTGGTAGACCTCATCCGCAAGACCGCCCACCCCATCGCCGGCACAGGCAACCCCCACACCGTGAGCCAGGTGGACGCCTGCGCGGCGCTGGCTTCGGTGACGGGCGGGGAGTGCCGGTAAAAGAAGCCCCCGCCCGGGACCTCACCCCTGTCCCCTCTCCCATCGCCCCCCCTTCCACCGGGAGAGGGGGACGCTCTACAACCGGCGGTGCTTGTAGGGTGAGCTTTGCGCACGTGTTGTTTTCCACCACCCAACACGTGCGGAAAGCGCACCGTACGGCAATACCGCCCGCAGGCGTCCCCCTCTCCCGGCCGGCGGGGGGGCGATGGGAGAGGGGACAGGGGTGAGGGCCGGGCGGGGGGACGGTCCTGTAGCCTCCCTGAGCGATAATCACGGGAACGCCCCCCACCCGGGCGGGCAAAGGAGACTCCATGGCCCTTCGAGCCAGGAAAGGCAAACTCGGGAAGCGGCATCACAAGCCGGGCACGGCTCCGGGGACGCTGCGCCCCCTCGAAACAGCCGCCGCGGCGGGACCGGTCCGTATCACCGTGATGGACTACTCGCCCGAAAGAGTGGTCGAAAAGAAGATCGAGCGGGTCGAGGAGCTCGAACACTATTTCGAGTCCCCCACCGTCACCTGGATCAACGTCGAAGGCCTGGGTAACGTGGAAGTCGTCGAGAAGATCGGCAAGATGTTCAACCTCCACCCCCTGGCTCTGGAGGACGTCCTGAACTGCGGGCAGCGGCCCAAACTCGAGGACTACGGGAGCTACCACTTCCTCGTGATGAGGTCGCTGTTCATCAAGGAGGGGGCGCTCGAAACCGAGCAGATCAGCTTCTTCCTCGCCGGCAACTTCGTCATCACCTTCCAGGAGGTGCCGGGCGACTCTTTCGAAGCCGTGCGCGAGCGCATCCGCAAGGGCAAGGGGCTGATCCGCAAGTCAGGGCCCGACTACCTGACCTATGCCCTGATCGACGCGCTGGTCGACGAGTTCTTCCCCGTCCTCGAAAAATACGGCGAGCGGATCGAGGAGCTCGAAGACGAGGTGGTCCTCCG
>DATHUD010000826.1:0-4534 GCA_035462575.1 Thermoanaerobaculia bacterium
ATCACCATGGATTGGATTCTCGATAATAACGAGCGGGAATCCCAGGCCCATCAATTTGCGCAATAGGTCCATCTCCTGCGCTGCGCCACGGACTGGTTCAATCGTAGGGATTACTCGTGACCCGCCAGAGAGAACCGGCGACATCTCCGCCATAGCTAACAATTCAAAGCGCTTCCCGCGAAAGTAGGGGAAATACATTGTCCTCCCTTTCAGATTCAGGCAAGACGTAAATTGAGATGTCGATAGTGGTCTGGGCCAAGCTCGCCTGTAAGCGTTCGGAGCAACAGCGAGTGGGGCGCTAGGGCAATTTCATGAGGCAGAACTGCCACCGCGGTTTGGGCACGGCGCTTCAAAATAGCTGCAAACTCGTTGCGTACGCAGGCTTGGTGCAAGGATAGGAACAAGGACCTGCACTCCCGATATAGTAAGGTGTTGGGCACGCGTGGCACATACCCAAAATGTTTTTTTATAATAGAAGTGTACTCGTTTCGGCGGAGGATGTCAAAAATAACACTCGAATCGAGTCGTGACAAATCTGCGGTGGCCTCTCTCTTAGTAGCAATCGTGTAGCGCGATGTCAGGCATAACAAGCCCACTCCCAGTGGCAAACGCTGGACGATCCGCTCTAAGCAACGCTCGTAAGAGACTACATAGACGCGATCAAAGGCAGCTTGGTACGACGCAAGTTGAGAGTTGAGGCGATCCAATGAGTCAAGCTCTGTTTTGATCTCATATGCGGTGGTTTCGCCGTTGATTAGAACCAAGTCGGCCTTGGAGGGCCCAACTTGCACCTCAGTAAGGAGACCGGAGGTTTGCGGTGAATGGCGCCCCAGGAGAATCTTCGACGCGATCGCGTTTTTGTATATATACTCGCAACGGTAGTTCTGTCTCAAGATGTCGTAAATACCCTCGAAAACATCCCGAAGAGAGCAATGGCCGAAGTGGTGATCTAAACCCGCGGTCACGATAATTTCGCGAATAGAACTCGCTGCCTCATGGGTTGCGAGGCGGCGAATCACAGTAGGGCTAAACAATGATGACAAGTGCCCAAACGGAAGGCGGTCGAATGATTCTTGAGATATCTTCACGAATTTATAGTATCATGACAAGTTTGGCGAATGAAGACTTTAAGCTCTATGCAACCGGAATTCCGTGTTGGCCCAACGCGAGATCGCTCGTCGAGCGATGTCTCGGAGCTACTCCTGAGCCGTCCTCGCGAAGGATGTCAGACTTCGAAAGGACCAAATGGCCTGACCCTGGCGACCGCACCTTCGAACAGGCCAGGAGTTACCGCCTCTCCCGGCATTCGAGCCTTGAACTTTCTCCGTTGACCGACACCACCAGCGCACCGATCGGTTCTCTCAGACGGTTGGCTTGCACGAAGCCCAGCCATTCCCTGCCGCTGTCGCGAACCCGCACAAGCCGCTCGTCCGAGAAGGGCCCAGGCTTGACCTCGCAAGGGACCCAGATCTGTGCTCCGGCTTCCAGTGTCATCAGGCTCCTCCTGGGAGAAGATTGTATCCCTTCCACGCGACGGTGTCCATCGCAGTCACCCGTTACCGTCAGTGCTCCAGATCTCCGCGCGTCGCCGTTTCGTGATCGCGCGGCACCTTTCGAGTAGGAGGACTCCCAATCCATGAAACGGACCGTTTTGCCAGTTGCCGCGCTGACGTTCATCCTCACCATCCTCGCCACTTCTCCCGCCGTCTCGGCGGATTACCAGGTGATCTCCATCACGGAGCATCGCGTTGGGCCGCTCCTGGTGACGGAGGAGACCGTCCAGGCCGGCGACGACCCGGTCGCGCGGTTCACTCTGCATCGTATGCGGAAGCCGGAGGCGGCTTCCCGCGGAGCTCTTCTCCTGATGCCCGGCGGGGCCTCGAATTTCGCCTTCTACGCTGCGGACGAGGACGGCAAGGAGCTCCAGTCCTTCGCCGCGTATTTCGCGCTCCGGGGCATCGAGGTCTGGGGCTACTCGCCGCGCACGCAGAGCCTCGCTCCGGGGGCCTGCTCGGGCGCGGTCGACTGCTCGGGGATGGCGGATTGGGGGATGCAGTCGGTGGTCGACGACGCCCTCTACATCCGCGAGCGGATCCGCGCGGTCCGTGGAGAAGAGAAGCCGGCGATTGCCGGGCTCTCCCTGGGGGCCATGACGACCCTGGCGGTGATCAATGCTTCTCCCGGCGACTGGGCGGGCGCGGTGATCTGGGAGGGGATGATCTACAGCGAAAGCCCGGTGATCCTCGACGCCAACCAGGTCTCCTGTGACGAGGTCGAGGCCCGGTTGGCCGGAGGGGAGCTGTGGGACGACGCCAACTATCCCGTCATCCGTCTGATCTATGCGCTGGCCGTCACCGACCCGAACGGTCCCACTCCGATCCCGGGGTTCCCTCCGGGGTTCACCAACCGGCAGGTCTTTCTGGCCCTCCTCTCCACCCCCCAGCCAGCGCCCCCGGCCTACGTTCCGGGGTACACGCTGGTCGTGGGGAGCGTCGCGGAGGACCGTTTCCTCTACTCGTCCGAAGAGCGTCTGGCGATGCTCATCCTCCAGCTCAATAATTACGAGCCGCTTGCACTGATCCGCGATTACACCTGCGCTCTCGCGGGCGAGCGGACCTTCTCAAACGACCTTCCGAGCTTCACCGCTCCTGTCTACGCCATCGGCGGAGGACAGAGCTTCGGCGCCTGGATGGGCGACAACATCGACCTTCTGGGCTCGGACGACGTGACGTGGAACTTCATCCCGGAGTTCGGACACGCCGACCACTTCGCCGCGCCGGAGCACCGGCGGATTCTGGAGGAGCCGCTCTTTCAGTGGCTGAAGCGGGTGCTCGGGTTCTAACCCCAATCCCCCAGCATCTGCCGCACCAGCACGATCTGCCCCAGGTGGTAGGCGTTGTGGTCCGCCACGAGCATCGCTTCGCGGAGGATCGTCTGGCCGTCTCCCCAGGGGATCTTCGCGTAGAGGTCGGTCTTCGGGTCGGCGACCAGATCCTGCATGGCTTTGAGGTCGCGGTGGAAGGCGGCGACGCTCTCTTCCCAGGCGGCGTCGTTCGCCGGAGCCGGGGTCTTCGGCCAGTAGTCTTCGGGCCAGTTCGGAGTGGCGTAGTCCGGGTTTCGGCTGAAGTCCAGGATGTCCCACTGGGTGAAGCGGAGGTGCTCGACGAGCTCCCAGACGGAGTGGGGCGAGCCCTCGGGACGGACCCCCCGGAGGTTCGCCGGGAGGTCCGCGATCGCCTTGTCGAAATCGAGGTGGGCGCTGCCGCAGCGCAACAGCTCCAGGAGGTGGTCGCGGAGGGCGCGGTCCTTGTCCATCTCTACTCTCCGATCACGCCGTCCACCACCGTCTTGCTCCCCTGCACCGCCACGCGCTGGAGATAGAGCCTCACTCCCACGAGCCCGCCCAGCTCTTCGCCTCCTCCGGCACGGCCGGGGCCGCCGTGGAGGGTCTGCGGGAGGGCGGCTCCGGAGCCGGGGGCATCGTTGGCGGAAGATTCGGAGCCGATGTAGACGCGGCCCGTGGCGCCTCCGCCCCGGGTGACGAAGTCGGTGGCCCAGGCGGCGTCGTCCGTGTAGGCGGAGGTCACGAGGGTGCCGCCTCCCAGGGCGGAGATCTCGGCGGCCTCGGCGGCGGTACCGTCGTAGGGGAGGAGGGTCGCGACCGGACCGAAGACCTCCCGCTCGTGAACGGGGCCGGCGCTGCGGGCGTCGTCGCTCCGGAGAAGGGTCGGCTGGAGGAAGAAGCCCTTGCCTTCGGGGGCTCCGGCGCCGTCCACCCGCTTGCCGGTGCCGTGGACGATCCGCGCGCCCCGGGCGAGCTCGGCGATGCCGCTCTCGGCGTCCTTGAGCTGCTGGGCCGTCGCGACCGGGCCCATTCTCACGGACGGGTCCGCGGGATTGCCCACGACCACTTCGGAGAGCCGGCCCGCGAGAGCCTCCTGCACCGCGTCCATCCGCCCGGCGGGGACGAGGATGCGCCGCACGGCCGTGCACTTCTGGCCGGTCTTCTGGGTCATCTCGCGGAGGACGTCCTTCACGAACAGACCCCAGGTGGCGGAGCCGTCGGCCACATCCGGCCCGAGGATGGCGGCGTTCAGGCTGTCGGCCTCCACGTTCACCCGGGTGTTGGCGGCTAAGAGGTTGTCCCGCGAGCGGAGCATCTTCGCCGTGTCCGCCGAGCCGGTGAAGGCGAGGACGTCCTGTGGACCCAGGCGGTCCAGCAGGTCCCCCGTGGAGCCGATGACGAGCTGCAGGGCGCCTTCCGGGAGGATGCCGGCCTCGACGATCAGCTCGATCGCCCGCTCGGTCGCCAGGGAGGTCGAGGTCGCGGGCTTGGTGATCACCGGCATGCCGGCGAGCAGCGCGCAGGCGGCCTTCTCGGCGAAGCCCCACACGGGGAAGTTGAAGGCGTTGATGTGGACGGCCACGCCGTGCCGGGGCACGAGGATGTGCCGGCCGTAGAAGCCCTCGGTCTTCGCGAGCTGTACGCCGTCTCCCTCGGGGAGGAAGGTGCGCTCGCCCAGGCCCCGGCCGA
>DATHUD010000827.1:0-4177 GCA_035462575.1 Thermoanaerobaculia bacterium
TGAGCATCGAGATCATCGAGGAAGCCGAGCCCGGCCTTCTGGGCCGGGACGATGTCGGTGACCGGCTCGGCCAGGATGAGCACGGAGATGTCTTCCCGGTAGTGCTCTCGCTCCCGGCCGGGAAGGTAATCAGGATGGATCATGCCCTGGGCCACGGCCCGGTCGGTCACGCCGGGAGCGTCGAAATCCGGCTCGAAACGGACCACCACGTCGGACGCCGCGACCCCGCGTGCCAGAAAGCCGTGGAGACAGTGGCCCGCCGTGAGAACTACCTGGGGGTGGACCAGAACGCCGGTGCAGAGGAGCGGCCTGGGGCGGTTGGGTACAAACGCGAGGACCGCTCCCACGGCGGGGTGGCCGTTGCCGTCCGGCTCTCCTCCGGTGATGGCCGAGGCCGGTGGGACCGGAAGGCCCAGGGTCAACAAAAGGGCTCCGATGACTGCAACTCTCTTTTTCAAAAACATGATATCTCCTGGCTGCCGCAGCAGCGCGCCCTCGACTTCGGGTTGATCTCACTTCCCAGCACATCAAAGCCAACACAAAAGAAGTGCGTCCGGAGAGGGTTACGCGAAAGGGCGGGGAAACCCGCCAGGGGAGAGGAGGGGCGCCTGCCGGCGGCCCGATCGCGCAGGCGCCGGGGTCTCGACCCTGTGGCAGGCTTTAGTTCTCCGTCAAGGCGAAGCACTAGAACCAGGCATGGCATCGCTCGGCCAGTTGCCATAGCCGGGCTGGCCCATCGGCTGAATACGGACGAAAACCTCTCCTCATGTCCGTCTCCAAGCCAGGAGGTAGAAAACATGAAACGGCAGATCCCCTTGTGGATCGGAATGGCACTGTTTCTTTCGTACCTGTGCTGCGTGCCACCCGGGGCCGCGCAAAGTCCCGGCGCGGCCGGGAGTAAAATCATCACCGGGGAGATCCGGATCCCCGAGATCTCGGGAGCCGCGTTCCTCCCGGAAGACCGCCTTCTCGTCGTCGCCGACGAGGGCCAGACGGTCTTCCTCTTGGAGCAGGCCACGCAACGGCTGCTGACGGGAACGGTCGCCGAGACGGATTTCAAGAAGATCTCGCTCAAGGATCAGCTCAAAGGAGCTGACGGGAAGACGCGAGAGGTGGACGATTTGGAGGACGTGGCCTGGGACAGACAGTCGAACGTCTTTCTCGTCACCTCCCACAGCCAAAACCGCCGGGGGAAGAGCCCTGCCAAGCGACGCGCGATTGTCCGCATGATCCTCGGACCCGATGGCCTGAAACCGGACGCGGTCTTCGACCTGAAAGAGCCCTCGGAGCTCCAGAAGGCGACGGAGCGTACGCCGGCCCAGGCAGGCTTCAACATCGAGGGAGCCGCCTGGAGCCAGGATGGACGTCTCCTGCTCGGTCTGCGCTCACCGACCCAGACCGTGGATGAGGAACGAAAGCCGAACGAAGACGCCATCCTGCTGGAGGTTGAGGAGCTGAGCGCGGCTCCTCTCAAGGCGACTGCAATCAAGCCCGCTCTGGATCTGAAAGGCGGCGGAATCCGCGGGATGTTCTATGACCTTGAAGAGCACGGCCTTTGGATCGTGGCTGGGCTCTCGCCGGACCCGCCGGACGGCATCGTTGAAAAAGCCAGCGTGGCTCTCTGGTTCCGACATGACAACGGTACCCTGGAGAGGAGAGAGCTGCCCGAGGAAGTGAAAAATGGCCTGGCCAACGTGGAGGCCGTGACCCGCATCTCCGTCGGCGCGGCGAAGCAGCCGCATCTCCTGCTGGTGGAAGATGGCACGCAGGCCAGCAAGTACGTGCTTTTTCCGGTTCCCAAGCAGTAGGGCTGCCGCAAGCCGCTCTTCGGAGGGGCCTGCACCCAGAGGGCCGTGGTGGTTCCGGAATCATGCAATCTGCCGGGCGGGATGACGGCCTTCTCGCCCGGGAATCTCTTGACCGATCCCGACAAAGGAGATCCGGCGATCAGGTCCCTTGATCCCCTCTCCTCATCCAGTCATGATCCCCCGGTGGCCCCCTCTCCTCGCAAGTCTCGATTGACGGAACGATACGTTATCGTCACCGGTCTCCCAGCAAGCGGCAAATCCACCCTGGGGCATGCCGTCGCAGCGGCGCTCGGGCTCCCGATGTTGGACAAGGACGAAATCCTCGAGGCCCTGTTCGACAGCCTGGGGGTTGGCGATGCGGAGTGGAGGAAGCGGCTCAGCCGAGCCGCAGACGAAGTCCTCCGAAGGCAGGCTCTTCACTCACACGGTGCCGTCATCGCTTCGTGGTGGCGCCATCCCGCCTCTCACGAGGAGTCTGGCACGCCCTCCGAATGGTTGCGGTCGCTACCGGGCGCCCTCCTCGAGCTTCACTGTGCGTGCAAGCCGGAGGTTGCAGCCGAGCGCTTTCTGGCCCGCAAGCGGCACGAGGGCCACCTGGACCGTTTCAAGTCCCACACCGAGATCCTGGCTGGCTTTCGGCAACTCGCCACGCTCGGGCCGTTGGGTGTTGGGCGCGTCGTGGAGGTCAACACCGAGCAACGCCCTGAGCTCGCGGCGTTGCTGTCCGAGATCACGGGGCCGCCCCTGCGCCGCGAGCTCTAGTCTTCGGCAAGAGGCAGCGAAGGATCCGGCTCCTCGGCCCCCCTCTGCAGCTTTTTCAGGCCTGCGTACTCCGTCTCGACGTACAGCCCCCGCTGATCTACGACGCGGCAGTAGTCGCCGCCGTCATGGGTCATGAGGACCACCTTCGTTCCTGCTGGGAATTCCCCTATTGGCTGCGCCCCTTGCAGTGCCCCGTGGAGATAGAAGAGCTGCGACCGGATCAGTTCGTGGGTGAACTGATCCGGCGCTGGCGAGACTAAATTCCTGTCGGGAACCATGGAGTTCTCCGGCAGGATGAAAGCTTCGGGGCGGTCGACCCCTTTCATGATCTTCAACTCCCTTCACTGCTGCAAGCTGGCATCCGGCAGGACGATCGGAATGTTCGGCAGCATGATTCCCTCGTCGATTGGAGCGACATGTGCGATCAGTAGTCCCTCCTCCGCCAGTTGCAGCAGGTTGGGCAAAGTATAGGGCTCGGCCGCGCTCAGATCCACGATGTACCCCGAGTCGAGGAGGCTTGCGACCGTCACGCGACTGATCGGATTCCCTGCCGCCGAGATGAACCCCGACATGAGTTCGCTGCGGAAGATGGTCTCCCTCCAGTGAGAGTCTTGCGTCCCCTGGCCGCCCGTGTTCTCCACCGGCACCTCCGTCGGCCCGCTGCCGCGCAACGTGCCGTATTCTGTCATGGCAGCTTGGCCCACGAAGATCGGGTTGGGGGTGCCGGCTCCCGTCAGGAGAGACTTCTGGTCCCAGATCGTACCGACCCCGAGCACATGGCCCATCTCATGGGTGATAACGTCGTTGAGCGTGCCCGCCTGCTCCATACTCGCGAGGTCCGCCGTGTCAAAGGACATGATGCCCTTCGCCGGCAGGAATGCCGAGCTCCCGGCGCTCGCCGGACGCAGGTGGGTTGGCCCTGCCTGTCCCAGGATACCTCCGGGCCCGTCGATGTTGGTCCCCTGAGCGAGGATGAGAACATCGTCGATGACCTCGCCGTCGACAATGACGCTAGGAAGGTCCCCAACGATCATCCGGGTCCAACGGTCGGCGGCGCTCTTGAACGCGTTCATCTGGGTCTGAGTAAGACCGCCTAGGAAGCGGACCTCGATCGTGAAGGGGGAGACTGCTGCTCCTACCACGGCCGCAGCCACTTCCGCGTTCGCTCTCGCATGATAGATCTCGACTACCCCGTCCTGCCTCTGAGTCGCCATCTTTACTTCTCCTTTTCTGCCCTACGGGCTGCGTCGGCTGCGCTCTACGGAGTTGGACGGACGGAGCAGGGAGATTTCCATCAAACACCGTCTGGAGTCGGGAGCGTGGCTGACACCGGGATGTGCTATAGATAAAGGATCTGTCCCGGTTTGTTGCTCTTCGGACTCTCCTCCCCAAGGAGTCATACCAGACATGAACAAAACGCTCCTCCTCTCCGTCCTCCTTGCTCTTATCCTGAACGCCTGCGCCTCCAGCCGGGGCCCGGGCGCCCCGGCTGAAGAGCCGGCCTCTTCTGAGCCGGACATCGAGGCGTTTGCCAGGACGGTCGACGAGCTTCGGGTTGCGATGCACATCCCGGGGCTCTCGGTGGCCGTGGCCCGCGACGGCCGCAT
>DATHUD010000828.1:0-2600 GCA_035462575.1 Thermoanaerobaculia bacterium
CCTCGATCTCCCCCAGCTCGATCCGGTGGCCCCGGAGCTTCACCTGGTGGTCGGTGCGGCCGAGGAAGTCGAGCGTGCCGTCGGGCAGGAAGCGGCCGAGGTCGCCCGTCCGGTAGAGGCGCGCTCCCGGCTCCTCGGAGAAGGGGTCGGGGCGGAAGCGGTCCGCCGTCAGCCCGGGGCGTTCCAGGTAGCCGCGGGCGAGGCCGGCGCCGCCGATCCAGACCTCCCCGGTCGAGCCCAGGGGGATCGGCCGGAGGCCGCGGTCGAGCACGTGGATCCGCGTGTTCCCGATCGGGCGGCCCAGAGAGACCGGCCGGGCCCCGGGGCCGACCCGGCCGGTCGAGGACCAGACCGTGGTCTCGGTGGGGCCGTACTGGTTCCACAGCTCCCGGCCGACGGGAAGCAGACGGTCCGCGAGATCCCGGGGGAGGGCCTCGCCGCCGCAGAGGAGGAGCAGGCCCGGCCGCCCCTCCCACCCCGAGCCCAGGAGCTGCCGGAAGGTCGCGGGGGTCGCCTGGAGCACGGTCGCGCCGCTCTCCTCGAGGGCGCGGGCGAGGAGCACCCCGTCCGCAGCGATCTCGCGGTCCGCGAGCACGACCCGGGCGCCCCGGGTGAGCGGCAGGAAGAGCTCCAGGGCCGCGATGTCGAAGGAGATCGTGGTCACCGCGAGGACGACGTCCTCCTCTCCGAGCGGATGGAGGGACGCCATCGAGGCGAGGAAATTCGCGAGCGCCCCGTGCGTGACCTCGACCCCCTTGGGCTGTCCTGTGGAGCCCGAGGTGTAGAGCACGTAGGCCCGGTCCCCGGCGAGCGGCCCGGCCGGCAGGGGGACGGCCGCGTCACCCTCGGGGATCTCCTCCAGGAACACCGCGGGCAGCCCCGCCGGTGCGGAGAGCAGCCCCCGGCGGGTCAGGAGGGCCGCGGCGCCGGAGTCTTCGAGGAGAAAGGCGAGCCGCTCCGCGGGAAGGTCCGGATCAACGGGTAGATAGGCGGCTCCCGCCTTCCAGACCGCGAGGAGCGACGCCACCATCTCCGGCGAGCGCTCGAGGCCCACCGCGACCAGGTCTCCGGCCCCGAGCCCGAGGCTCCGGAGGTGGCGGGCGAGGCGGCGGGCCCGCTCGGCCAGCTCGCCGTAAGTCCAGCCCTCGACGGCCCCGTTCCCGGGCCGCCCGGCCGCCACCGCCTCGAAAAGGCGCAAGGCCGGGGCGTCCGGCACCTCCGCCGCCGTGTCGTTCCACTCGGCGAGAACCTGATGCCGCTCTGCCACGGAGAGGGCGGGAAGCTCGGAGAGCCGCCGGTCCGGGTCGGCGGTGACGGTGTCGATCAGCAGGTAGAACAGCTCCACCCACCGGCCGATGGTCGGCCGGTCGTAGAGGTCGGCGTTGAACTCCAGGGGCCCGGCGAGCCCGTCGTCCTGGTCGTAGACGCCGATCATCAGGTCGAAGCGGGAGTGGGCGTCGAACACGCTCACCGGCTCGAAGGAGAGGTCGGCGATCTCGATCTTGTGGTAGTGGGCGTCGAGCACGAGGACGATCGCCTGGACGAGGGGCATGACGCTCGTGTCGCGCTCCGGGTTGATCACCTGGACCAGCTTGCCAAAGGGGAGCTCCTGGTGGGCGTAGGACTCCAGGGCCGACTTCCGCACCCTCGCGAGCACCTCGCGGAAGGTCGGATCACCCGACAGGTCGGCGGGGAACGGGAGCTGGGTCAGGAAGTAGCCGAATACGGTCTCGAGCTCGGGCCGGGCCCGGTTGGCCGTGTTGGTGCCCAGGATGAGCCGCTCCTGCCCGGAGATCTTCTGGAACAGGGCGTCGAAAAGCGCCAGGACCGCGATGAAGAGGGTCGCCCCCTCGCGCCGGGCAAAAGCGTGCAGCCTCTGGGCGCGGTCCCGCCCGGTCCGGATCATCCAGCGGTCGCCGTGCCCGGTCTCGACCGGCGGCCGCGGCCGGTCGGTGGGGAGCGATAGGACCCGGGGGTAGCCTTCGAGGCGCTCCACCCACCAGTCGACGTAGTCCTTGAGCACGTCGCCCTGCATCCACTCCCGCTGCCAGAGCACGTAGTCGGGGTACTGGAGCGCGGGCTCCGGCAGCGGCGAGGGGCGGCCGTTGCGGGACGCCTCGTAGAGGATCGCGAGCTCGCGGAAGAAGTGCTGGAAGGTGATCCAGTCGGTCGCCAGGTGGTGGATCACCAGCAGGCAGATGTGGTCCTCGGGGCCGAGCCGGACGAGCGCCGTGCGCACGAGCGGCCCGGTTTCGAGGTCGAACAGGGCCCGCGTGCCGTCGTAGAGCACCCGGTCGGCCTCGGCCGCGCGCCTCCCCTCGGCGGGGAGGGCCGAGAGGTCGACGACCGAGAGATGCTGCCGCCTCCCGGGCACGACGCGCTGGACCGGCCGGCCGTCCACGGTCGGGAAGGTCGTACGCCACGCGGCGTGCCGGCGGACGATCTCGTGGAGGCACCCCTCGATCGTTCCCAGGTCGAGCGGCCCCAGGAGGGGGCTCGCGGCGTCCACGTTGGAGGCCGAGTTCACCGGATCGAGCTGGTAGATGAACCAGAGCCGCTCCTGGTCGGGAGAGAGCGGCCAGTCCCCCTCCGCCGTGGGG
>DATHUD010000829.1:0-6558 GCA_035462575.1 Thermoanaerobaculia bacterium
AAACGGTACCGGCGGCAGTGCCGTCGCTTTTCCAAAGCTCCTGGCCGTTCGTGGGGTCGTTCGCGAAGAAGAGGATCTGGCCCCCCACTCGCGTCAGCCGGAACGGGTAGGAGGAGAGGGCGCCGGGCACGAGGTCCTTCAAGAGCAGGGTGCCGGCGGCGGTGCCGTTGGTGATCCAGAGCTCACGGCCGTGGCTCCCGTCGTCGGCGGCGAAGAGAGCCGAGGAGCCCAGGGGCACGATCTCGTTCGGAGCGGAGCTTGCGCCGGGACGGATGTCTTTCAGACGGACTGTGCCGGCAACGGTGCCGTCGGTCTTCCAGAGCTCGTAATCGTCGGTCGCGTCCGAGCCGGAGAAGAGGACGGTGCCCAGCGCGGGAGTGAGGCTGTAGGCATCCACCATGGAGCCCAGGAGCTGGGTCGTCCCGGCGGCGGTGCCGTCGGTGCTCCAGAGGCCGCCGGCAGAGATCAGCAGACGGTCGCCGAGGCGGGCCATGCTGTCGAGCTGGCTCCACTGAGGGCCGGGAACGAGATCCGCGATCTGTTGCGTGCCGGCCGGCGTGCCGTTCGTCCGCCAAGGCTCGACGCCCGATGTTCCGTCCTGGGCCGGGAAGACGAAGCTGCCACCCAGAGCGGAGGTCGTCCCGAAGAGGTATCCGTTGAACACGTGCATCGAGGAGGTCAGGTTCGCGATGTCCTTCACCTGGGAAGTGCCGGCTTCCGATCCGTCGCTTTTCCAAAGCTCCAGCCCATCCGGACCCCAGGCGTAGAAGTAGAGATGGGAGCCGAGCCTTTGAAAGGGTGACCAGTGCCAGAGGAACGAGGCCGGAGCTCCCGGGAAGATGTCTTTCACCAGGACGGTGCCCGCCTCCGTACCATCCGTCTTCCACAGCTCGATGCCGTGGACGGCGTCGTCGGCGAAGAAGAGGACCGAGCCTCCGATCTCGTTGAAGACGTTGAAGGCATAAAAGGAGAGGCCGTTGCCGGAGCCGGGGTTCACGTCCTTGACGACGGAGGTGCCGGCCACCGTACCGTCGCTCGTCCACAGCTCGGAGCCTGAGGTGTCGTGGTAGGCGCGGAAGAAGAGGCGCCCGAGGACAGCCCGCATTTCCCGGGGGGAGGAGCTGTTCGACGGGTTCAGATCCTTGAAGAGCGCGGTCCCGGCGGCGGTGCCATCCGTCTTCCACAGCTCCCAGCCGGTCGCCGGCTCGTAGGCGGTGAAGAAGACGGTGCCCCCCAGGAGCGTCAGGCCGAAGGGGGAGGAGCTTTCCGGGCCCGGATCGATGTCCGCCACCAGAGCGGTCCCAGCTTCAGTCCCGTCGCTCGACCACAGCTCCGTCCCGTGAGCCCCGTCATAGGCCGTGAAGAGGAAGGAGCCGTCCGGCAGAGCGAGAGCGTCGGGCTCGAAGGCCGTGGGATTGATCCAATCGGAGGAGCCCCCGGGGCCGGGCTCGACGTCCCGGAGCATCCGGGTCCCGGCGGCGGTGCCGTCCGTCAGCCAGGGCTCCGTGCCGTGGACGCCGTCGTCCGCGCTGAAGAGGAATCCGCCGTTGACGGCGATCCGCGGCTGCGGCTCCGAGCCTTCGGGACCCGGCCGGAGGTCCGCGATCATCAGCGTGCCGGCCGCCGTGCCGTCCGTCGTCCACAGCTCCCACCCATGGGCTCCGTCGTTGGCGGAGAAGAGAAGCTGGCCGTTCATCTCCCAGGGAAGGGACGCTCCGCTCTGCCATCCCGGAAGGATGTCTTTGATCAGGAAAGTGCCGTTGGAGCTGCCGTCGCTGCGCCACAGCTCGTACCCGTGGGCCCCGTCGTTCGCAAGGAAGTAGAGGACGCTGCCCAGGACAGTAAAGCCGAATGGGCGCCCCCAGCAGGAACCGGGGCAGATGTCTTCGACCATCGTGGTGCCGGCCGCGGTGCCGTCCGTCTTCCAGAGCTCGATCCCGTGGATGCCGTCATGGGCGAGGAAGAACAGGTCCGTTCCCAGAACCGCGAAGTCGTAAAAGAGGAACAGCGGCTCCGGGACGTCGGCCTGAGCCGTGTTGACGTCCGCGGCCAGGAAGGCCGGCTGCGCCGCGGCCATACGGCCGAGGATGAAGAAGACGAGGACCAGCAACGGCCAGAGACCGGACCGCTTCCCGTTCATGCGTACCTCCTGGTTGTGCTGCCAGTTTAGACCAGAGGAGCGGCCGCCGGGTTCCCGCGCTCAGCGGTTGAACGGGTATTCGTTGATCCAGTGGAAGCCGCGGCTCGTCAGCAGGAACTTCGATTCGTCCTGGAGGCGGAGCCGGGCGCGGATCGGTTTCCCCTCGAACGTTCCCGAGAGCAGGAGGACGTCCGGCTTCGGTCGCTCGTAGGTGAGGGCAGACTTCGCTTTGGGGTCGTCGCGCCCGGTCAGCTCGAGCGAGCGCTTTTTCGGGTCGAGCTGGACCATGTAGCCCCGGGCCGGCGCGTCCATGGGGTGGAGGCTGACCCGCTGGGGGAAGTCGAAGACCATTCGCCGCCAGCGGACGGGATCGGTCGTGAGCGGCGGCCGGACCTGGCCGTCGAGCACGAACTCTTCCACGTTCCAGATACCGCGCAGCGGGGACCGCGTGGCCTGGTACTGCTTCCTCCCCTGATACGAGCTGTAGAGCATGAACCCGGCGAGGCCGAGGAGGGCCACCGTCCGCAGGACCACGACCGTGCGGTCGAGCCGCCGGTTGGCGAAGAGCGGGGGGATCGGCGCGGGCTCGACCCGGCGGTTCAGCACGAAGAGATTCGCGAGCCGCGGAAGGTCCGGCAGCAGCAGGAAGATGCCCGCGAGGAGCAGGTGGGAGGAGAACAGCTTGACCGGCACGTCGTAGCAGAAGTTGAGCATCGCGACGTTCGCCATGACGCCGATCGAGACGAGCGTTCCCAGGAGAGCCGTGCGGCGGAACGAGAGGAGGAGGCCGCCCGCGAGCTCCGCGATCCCGGAAAACATGGTGTAGGTCTGGGAGAAGCCCATGAAGTTCCAGAGGAGGCGCATGGGCGAGCCGTCGCCGTACGGCTGCACGAGGCGTTCAAGGCCGAGCGCGGGGAACTGCGAGTTGATGGCCTTCATGCCGCCGTAGACGATCATGGCGGTCGCGAGCGAGACCCGGACGTACACCCGGAGCCACGCGTAGAGCCGGTCGTAGTGGGGCCGTCTCCGGTCCAGGATCGACCAGACGGCCGTTGCGGCGGCGGCGATTCCGAGGAGGCAGAAGAGGCGCACGTACTCGAACGTCGTGTCTCCGCTGCCGGTGAATTCCTCGACCGCGTGGACGCCGAACACCCGCTCTCCGATCGAGGTGACGAATCCGCTCCAGACGTCGCCCACGGGCCGGCTCGCCATCCCCGCGAACGGGATCAGGGACAGCAGCCAGGGCAGGAAGTAGAGGAGGAAGTAGACGAAGGAGAACCGGAAAAGGACCCGCTTCGCGAGACTCCACGCGGGAGGCGAGGCCGGCCGGGCCTCGGGAGCCGCGGCCTCCGGCAGATCCGGCGTTTCATGAGACGGCGTGGGTGCTTCGAAGACCCTTTCCGGCTGCATCCCCGGCCTCCTCTTTCGAAAAGTGAAGACCGGGGTATTTTAACCGAAGTAAACCTCTACCGGCTCACCACCTCGATCGCTTTCTCCAGAAGCTCGTCCTTCCCCTCGGCCACGCCCTTCAAGGTGCGGGATACGGGAACGGTGGGGAGGATGCCGACGCCGTGGTGCCGCGAGCCGTCCTGCTTCACCACCTTCATGCCGGTCCACACCATCCGGTAGCCGCCGGGGAGGGTGAACGGATTGACGTTGCCGTTGGTGCCGGCAGTCGGCGCGCCGACAATTTCGGCCACCTTGTAGCTCTCGATCATTCCCATGCAGGTTTCGGCGTAGCTGATCGCCCGGCCGTCGATCACGAAGGCGACCTTGGCCTGGAAGCGGGGCGGAGCGGGCTTGACGGGCCAGTTCGAGAAGTCGAAGGTCATCCCCTCGCGGTCCGGCCGCGTCACCTCGGGGATCTGCCAACGCGCGGTGTCCATGGGCTTGTCGATCAGGTGGGAGAAGGCGAGGAGCGCCGAGCCGTTGGGATAGCCCCGCATGTCGAAGACGATCCCTTTCGCCGCGGCCAGGCGGTCCACGGCGGCCTTGAATTCGTCCTCCTGCACGCGGTCCAGGTCCACGTAGAAGATGCCGGGGCGGATCTCGGCGATCTTCTCCGGCCGCGGGTCCTCGAAGCCCTGCGGGCTCTCCTGGAAGGAGAGCGAGCGCCGGAGGGCGACCGTCTTCGTGGCGCCCGAGGGGGGCTGGAGGGTGAGCCGCACCTCCTCGTTTTCGCCTCCCGCGAGCAGGGCGCGGAGGGACCGGAAGCGCTTCCACTGCGGGGTCGCGCTGGAGATCAGCTCCTCCTCGGCGGCCAGGACCTCCCCGGCCGGCTTGCCGTCGATCGCGACCACGACGTCCCCGCGAGAGACGCCGGGCGCCTTCTCCGGATCGACCCGGGTGACCACGAGCCGGTCTTCCATCCAGTCCCACGCCAGAGGGAGCTGGTGGGAATCCCTCTGTGAAGGATGGAACACGTTGCCGTGGCCGTCCTCTAGCGCCGCGACCATCCGCCGCAGCGTGGTCAGGAAAGCCGCCGCGTCCTGGTCCGTGGCCGCGGAGGAGAGGGCCCGCCGCAGCTCGGCCGGCCAGTCGGCTTGGACGACGTCGAAATAGGGGTAGAAGTGCTGGAACACGTTCCACGCGAGCGCCACGTCCGCCAGCCGGGTGGCGCGGTCCGTTCCCGACGGGATGAAGCCCTCGGGCTTCTCCGGAACCGGAGGCCGCACCAGCGGGGGGACGTGGGGGAGAGTGCCGCGGGCATCCTTGTAGAGCGCCAGGGGGACGATCGCCGAAACCCCGCCGCCCAGGTCGGCGACGAAGGGCTCCGCCGGGCTCTCCGAGTCGGGCTTCTTATAGGTGAGGACGACGCTCCGGCCGCTCTTCGCTCCGTCGCCGGAGAGCGCTACGGAGTAGCCCATCCGTTTCGCTTCCGCCTCGAGGGACCAGGCGGACGGGGCGCCGTCGGCTCCGGCGGTCTCGAAGCCCGGATTGTCGAGGAGCGGCTCCGCCGGGGGCGCCTCTCCCACGACTTCGAGCGTCACGTCATCCCAGGAGACGCGCTCCCCGGAAACGAGCTGGAGCTCCACGCCGAGCGCCGTGATCCCTTCGGGCACCGTGGCGGTCAGCTCCTCCACGCGCCACGCTCCCTCCGTGGAAGGGATCTCCTTCTCGGCGAGAGGGGAAGAATCCTGCTGCCCCTGGCTGAAGGTTTTCAACGCCAGCCGGGCCCCCGAACCGTCCGCGCGCACGGCGGCGCGCAGGCGGACCGGCTTGCCCTTCACGGGAGCGGCTTCGATGTACTGTCCGAATCTCCCCGGCTCCCGGGACGAGCCGAGGGTGACCCGCTTGCTCGTATAGGCAGACCCCTGCTTGGAGAGACCCACGCCGTTGTGATTCCAGACCGTGACTTCGAGCGGCCCTCCCGCGGGAGGAGCAAGCTCCGCGGGGAGTGCCGGCTGCTTACCGGTGGGGTAGACCCGCACCGTAGGGGCGACCGGCAGGAAGAACGTCTCGAGCGCGCGGGCAAGCTCTTCGGGGCTCCCGGCCTTCTCGGCGGCCTGGACCCCCGCGAGGGCGAGCTTTTCCCAGTCGGCCGCCGCGGCCTGATCGCTCGGGTGGAAGAAGCGGACGTAGCCCAGGAGCTTCGTAAAGGCCACGAGGTTGTCCAGCTCCCGGCCCGAGAGCGCGCGCGCCGGCTCGTCGCCTTCGCCCACGCGGCCCACGACCTCGATCGACGCGGAGTCGATCCAGGCCCGCCCGCGGCCTACGAGCACGAGGCCGAGGTTCAGCATCCGGGTATCTTCCGGCACTTCGCCGAGGACTTCATAGCGGGTCCACTCGGAATTCACGATCGTGTCCGAAGTGTAATCCCACCGCCCGCCGTTCGGGCTGCCGGGCCGGTCGAGACCGATCCAGATCCGGGCCCGCCCGCCCGGCGACTCGAGCTCCGCCCGGGAGGCTGCCCGAAACCGGATCCGCTTCCCCCGGTAGGGAGTGGCGTCGATCGACTGGATCAGGTTTCCCGCCTGCTGAGCGCCCAGGACCGTGTCGTCCGCCACGAGCACGCCGCTCGCCTTGCCGCTCTCGGGCTTCTCGGCAACCACCTGCGCGGAAAAGCCTGCCGCGTCGGGCGGGACCGTCCATCCGGGAGGGGCCTGCCCTGCCTGTCCCTGCTCGAAGTCGAGGTTCACGGGAGCCTGCCAGGCCGACACCGCCCCGGGAAGAAAGACGAGAGCCAAGGCAAAGACCTTCCATATCTTCATGGTGCGTCGGTCCTCCGGTTGGGATTCATCTACCGTATTGCATTAGTAGTACACCATGAGCGGGAAGTCAACGGCCTGCGACCTCACCCCAACCCCTCTCCTAAAGGAGAGGGGCTTCCGTGTGTCGATCTGGCTTTTCTCTCCCTCTCCTTTAGGAGAGGGAGTCGATTTTTCGGTAAACGCAGGGAAGTAAGAGGCGTATAGCCC
>DATHUD010000830.1:0-7549 GCA_035462575.1 Thermoanaerobaculia bacterium
TCTCGGGGCTCTTTTTCCGATCGAGCCGGCCTGGGACCGGGTGCTGCTCGTTTCGATTCCGTCGCGGAGGGTTTAGAAGTTCTAGGAGAGGGAGAGAAAGGCAAACCCAACAAACCAGAGCCCCTCTCCTTTAGGAGAGGGGCTGGGGTGAGGTCGCAGGCCACACCGCCGTTCCGGATTTTCATCCCACCGCGTAGTTCTTGCTGTCCCTCCCGGGGCCGTCCGCGGTGGGGGACGGCCCCGTCCACTCCCGGCTGCATTCCGGCGATTCTCCTCCCGGTCTCTCCCCGGCGAAGACTCCCCCGCGACCTGGCAAGAGATTCGCAAAGTTGATTTTTAGGCGCAGTTAGTTTAAAAAAGTAGATGCAGGAGGTTTCACTCTCGAAGTGGCCGTTTCTGGTGCAGCTATCACGGCTCGTCGTTCCCGGGGCGCCTCCCCCGGGGAGGCGGGCCCCTTTTTCTTTTCAGAGGAGGAGGACGCATGAAGTCGCTCTTCGTCACGCTGGCCCTGGCTCTCGGGTTCGTCGCCTTCCTGGCTCCTCTGGCCGCCCAGGAGCCCGAAACCGAAGCCGCCCTCGCCAAACCCTCCGGATACCCGGTGCAGCCGGGAGTCTGGCGGCTTCCCCACGGCAACGACCCGGCGCTGCCGCTCGACGACCTCGAGCCTCTGCGGCAGGTCATCGGCAAGGCCACGGTGGTGGGCCTGGGCGAGACCATCCACACCTCGGGCGGCTACTACCGGATGAAGCACCGGGCCTTCCGCTTCCTCGTCGAGAAGATGGGGTTCCGCGTCTTCGCCTTCGAGAGCCCGTGGGAGAACGCGGAGAAGGTGGCGCGGTACGTTGCCACGTGTAAAGGCAACGCCGGAGACGCCTTGACCCAGGGCCTTTTCGGGGTCTGGGCGAGCGCGGAGGTGCGCGACCTCGCAGAGTGGATGTGCGACTGGAACCGCACCCACCGCAAACCCAAGGACCGCCTCCATTTCTTCGGCTTCGACATCCAGCAGCCGAAGCTGGACGGCCCTGCCCTGATCGCATTCCTCTCGCGGATCGGCATCCCCGGGGACGATCCGGTGGCCGACGGCATCCGCCAGTGCGAGGGGGTCGAGCGGGATCTGTTCCCCGAGATCCCCGAGGAGGTCCACGCGCAGTGCATGGACGCCCTCTCCTGGATCGAGTCGCACTTCGCCCGCAACGGCAAGGCCATCGTCCGCCAGACGTCGAAGGCCGATTTCGAGTGGGCGAAGATCCGCCTGGTCGGCCTGCGCGGCTGGCAGTATCAGATGTTTTTCCCGGACAGCCGCTCCTACACCGGCCGGGACGAGGCCATGGCCTACACGTTCCAGGTCATCCGCAAGCTGCGCCACCCGCGCGCGAAGATCGCGGTCTGGGCCCACAACTCCCACGTCTCCCACGCCCCCCACCCGCTGAACGGCGGCATTCCGATGGGGATGTTCCTCACGCGGGCCCTGGGGCGCTCCTACGTGAATCTCGGGCTCGCCGCCCGGGAGGTCTCGATCGACTGGCCGAACGCCCTCGGCTGCGGCCCGCAGCCCCTCGGGCCCAACGCGTCCGAAGAGGTCTTCCACGGCGTGGGCCAGGGGGACCTCCTGATCCACCTGAACGTCCCCGGGGCCGAGCCTCTGCTCACGCCGGGTGCGGTCTACACCCTGGGCGCCCGGCGGATGGTGCCGCGCGATCATTTCGACGGCGTGCTCTACTTGGAGCAGTCGCCGAAGATGACGCCGCTCAAATGGGAGCCCTGCCAATGAACCCTTTCGGAAGATCGCTCGTGATCGGGCTGGTCCTCGCCGGTGTCTGGGGTGCCGCGCCCGCGCGCGCCGAGGAGTTGGTCCCCCACGCCGAGGCCGCCCGCCGTCCCCCTCGCCCGCCCCGTCCGGCGGGATATCCCGTATTGCCGGGGATCTGGAAGCTCCACGGCACCGACCCCGCGCTTCCCCAGGACGACCTGGAGCCTCTGCGGAAGGTGATCGGCACGGCTCCGATCGTCGGCCTTGGCGAGTCGATCCACACCTCCGGCGGCTATTACCGGATGAAGCACCGGGTCTTCCGCTTCCTGGTCGAGAAGATGGGCTTCCGCGCCTTCGCCTTCGAGACCCCCTGGGTGGCAGCGGACCGGGTGGCCGCCTACGTCCAGACGTGCGAGGGCACGCCGGAGGAGGCTCTCCAGGGCGTCTTCGGCGTCTGGCGGAGCGAAGAGGTCCGCGACCTGGTCCAATGGATGTGCGAGTGGAACCGCACCCATAAGAAACCCAAGGACCGCCTGTATTTCTACGGCTTCGACATCCAGGCGGAATCGCGGCACCACGCGCCCGCGCTCCTCGCGTTCCTTTCGCGCGTCGGCGTCGGCGCGGACGACCCCCGCGTCTCGGCCCTCCTCGGGCAGTGCGACGGGCTCGAGCAGACGATCTACCCCCGGCTCATCCCCGACGACCGCCACCAGCGCTGCATCGGGGCGCTCCAGGCCATCGACCGGTTCCTCACCGAAAACGAGCAGGCCCTCGTCCGGCAGACCTCCAAGGCGGATCTCGCGTGGGCCCGAGTCCGTCTCGTGGCTCTCCGGGCCTGGGAGGACGAGGCCTATTACAACAACCGGGACTTGCTGCGCCTCCACGCCGCGCGCGACGGGGGGATGGCCTACACGCTCATGGCCATCCGCTCCCTGCGCTTCCCCAAGGCGAAGACGGCGGTCTGGGCGCACAACTTTCATCTCGCCAGGACCGTCAGGACGGCAGACGGCCCGATGTCCATGGGGACCTACCTGGACCAGGCCCTGGGAAGCTCCTATGTGAACCTGGCTCTCGCCGCCTCCGAGGTCTCGATCGACTGGCCCTCCGTGGGCTGCGGCCCGGTCCCGCCGCCGGGCCTGAGCTCGATGGAGCGGATGCTCGACAGCCTCGACGGGGACTACCTCCTGGTCGACCTCCGCTTCCCCGGAGGGGACCCGCCCTTTCTCGATCCCGAACACCTGTACTCTCTCGGCGGCGACTTAATGATTCCCCGCCAGCAGTTCAACGGCATCCTCTATCTCAACCGCTCCCCCAAGATGACGCCGCTGACCTGGCCGTCGTGCCAATGAATTCTTTTGGGGAAGGAGGGTTTCTTGAACGCGATCCGCTCTCTGCTGTTTCTCGTCGCCCTGGCCACTCTAGGGACCGTCCCCCTCGGAGCTCAGGAAACCGCCCAGGCCGCCGGGTACCCCGTGCTGCCGGGGATCTGGCGGCTCCATGGGACCGCGCCCGGCCTCCCGCAGGACGATCTCGCGCCGCTTAAGCAGATCGTCGGCAAGGCCTCGGTCGTGGGGCTCGGCGAGTCGTTCCACACCTCGGGCGGCTACTACGAGGCCAAGCACCGCCTCTTCCGCTACATGGTCGAAAAGATGGGCTTCCGCGTCCTCGCGATCGAAAGCTCCTGGGTGGACGCGGAACGGGTCGCCCAGTACGTCGAGACCTGCCGAGGGTCGGCGGATCAAGCCTTGATCGAGGGCCTCTTCCCCGTCTGGGCGAGCGCCGAGACCCGCGAGCTCGTCCAGTGGATGTGCGAGTGGAACCGCACCCATCGCAAGCCGAAGGACCGGGTCCACTTCTACGGGTTCGACATCCAGTTCCAGCAGAAAGAGGACGCGGAGTCCCTGATCGGCTTCCTCAGGCGGATCGGGATCTCAGGAAACGACCCCAGGATCGCGGGGATCAACCGGTGTGAAGGGGTGGTCGAAACCTTCTTCCCCGCCCCTCTCCCCGAGGACCGCTACCGCGACTGCAAGGCGGCGCTGGCCGCCGTCGCCAACCTCTTCGAGCGCCAGGCGGCCTCGATCGTCCGGCGGACGTCCAAGAAGGACTTCGGATGGGCCAAGGTCCGGCGGGTCGGCCTCGACGCCTTCATGGACCAGCTCTACTACCGCGAAACCGCCCCGGAGCGCACCTTCGATGCCCGCGACCGCGGCATGGCCTACATCTTCCAGGCCATCCGCAACCTTCGCTACCCCGGCGCCAAGACGGTGCTCTGGGCGCACAACCACCACATCGCGAAAAACAGCCCCGAGTACTTCTACAGCCTGATCATGGGCACCCATTTGGACCGCACCCTGAAGCCGGGCTCCTACGTGAGCATCGCCCTGATCGGCCGCGAGGTCTCGATCGACTGGCCCGCCTTCGGCTATTGCGGTCCCCGCCCGGCGCCGGGCGAGGGCGCGGTCGAGTGGCTCCTCCACGACCTGGGAGAGGATGTCCTCCTGGCCGACCTCGACTCTCCCTTCCTCGAGGAGGGGAAGGTCTACGAATTCAGCGACTATCCCATGGTGCCGCGGCGGCAGTTCGACGCCCTGGTCTTTCTGGACGCCTCGCCGAAGATGGGCTCGTTGGCCTGGCCGCCCTGCCGGTAGAGGGGAATCAGTCGGTTTTTCCCTTCACGAGGAAAGGGCCGAGCGCGAGGTAGTGGAGATTCCCCAGGGAGAAGGCGCGGATGGCGTCCTCCGGAGAGCAGACGATCGGCTCTTCGTGCATGTTGAAGCTGGTATTGATCAGGACCGGGACGCCCGTGATCCTGGCGTACTCCGTGAGGATCCTGTGCATGCCCGGGTTCACCTCTCTCCTCACGATCTGGGGGCGGGCCGTGCGGTCCACGTGCACGGCGGCCGGGCATCTCTCCGCCATCCAGTCCGTGCAGTCGAAGGTGATGGTCATGAACTCCGCCGCGTGCTCGGCTCCTGAAAGATTCTTGAAGCACTGCTCCCGAGCCTCATGGGTGCAGATGGGCGCGAAGGGCATGAACTCGGTCCGTTTCAACTGCCGGTTCAGCCAGAGGTTCACCTCGGGGTCGCTGGCCTCGTAGAGAATGGACCGGTTCCCCAGCGCTCTCGGCCCGTACTCCATGCGGCCTTCGAAACGGGCGACGATCTTCTTCCCGGCCAGGAGCTCGGCGACCCGCCTCTCGAGGTCGGGCGGCTCTTCGAAGCTCAGGTTCTGCTGGTAGAGGGCGTCCAGCATCTGCTGGCGGGTGTATTCCGGCCCCAGGTACACATGCTCCAGCCGCCGGGGCTCGAGCCCTCCCCGGGCCTCCAGAAGCAGCGCCGCCCCCACGGAGCATCCGCCATCCCCCATGTTGGGATGGATGAAGATCTTCTCCACCCCGGGGATCTCGAACAGCCGCTGGTTGGCCTTCACGTTGGCCAACACGCCGCCCGACAGGGCCAGATCGCCGATTCCCGTCTTGGCCACGTAGAATGCAACGTACTCACAGGCGACCTGTTCGAGGACCCGTTGAAAGGCCGCGGCGACCGTGGGCTTGGGATAGCGCGCGGCCAGATAGCGGGCGAAGAAGTGGTTGTGCGGCAGCCGGTAGTGGATCTCTCCGTCCTCGACGACGAAGAAGGACCGGATCACCTCGCACAGCTCCTGCGGATCGTCGTAGGCGGCCAGACCCACGATCTTGCCTTCATGGCGGGACGGCTTGAAACCGAGCGAAGAGGTGACCTTCTCGTAGAACTCGCCCAGGCTGACCGGATAGCGCAGCCTGTGGATCACCTCGATCCTGCCGTCGCGGCCGATGGAGATGCTGCCGGCCAGGCCGCTGCCGTAGCCGTCCAGAGTCACGATGAGCGCCTCGGCGAAGCCGGAGGTGTAGTACGCGTTGGCGGCGTGGGTGAGGTGATGGTCCAGGCGCACGAGCTTGTCCGCCAGGCCGGACTGCGCGAGGCCCGCCATCAGCTCGGCCTCGTACCGCCGGTGATCGGCCACGGCCGTCTCGATCCAGTCCCGGAACCCCCACTCGGCGGCGAGCTCCCCCACGCTCGGCCACGTGCTCGCCAAGGCGTAGATCTTCTCCTTGTACCAGGGCTTTTTCATCGCGAGGCCTGCTTCCGAAAGCCCGGCGATGCGAAAAACCTTGCCGTTTTGAGGCGGCAGATGGTTGAACCGCCGGAACAGCTCGGCGTTCGGCAGCTCCCGGCTCCTCTCCTTGTGGAGCCTGTAGCTCTGCCGCATCAATTCCGCCTCGGTCTGGGCATCGAAGAAGGGATAGACCACGTGGTCGATCTCCGCCGGCAGGACGCCGTGGCGGCCGAAGATCTCGCCGAGGGCCAGAGACGGGAAGCCCGAGTGCAGCTTCTGACGGCTCAGGCGCTCTTCCGCGATGGCCGCGACGATCCGGCCGTCTTCCACCAGGCACACCGTGCTGTCCTTGTCGAGCGGAGAGATGCCGAGGATCCGCATCAGAGGCCTTCCACCAGCATGTCTCTCGCGGCCGAAGCCGTGCAGGGCAGCACCTCCGCCTTGCTGTCCAGGAAACGGAACGTCTCTTCGATGGCCCGGTACAACCGCTCCACATCCGCCTCGCTCGAGACGTACGGCGTACACCCCGGCAGCAGACTGGAGCTGTGGAGGAACATGTTGACGACGGGGTGCGCTCGCTTCAGATAGGACTCGATACAGGATTTCATGTCGCGCGCTGCGCAGAGCTCGGGGCTCACGTTGATCTTTCGCAGCAGCCCCAGATGCCAGAGGATCCCCACGCCCCGGAAGAGCCGCCAGGGCAGGGACGAAAGAGTGCCATGGATGCTTTCCAGCAGACCGAAATTGCCGCGATTGAAACCGGAGGAGACCGGGATCTCCAGGATCTCGCGTTGAGCTCCCGGGACGAGGCCATCGGAGAAATCCGGCCAGTAGGGAACGAACGGCGCGGCCCGGTAGGAAAAACCGATGTCGGAGTACAGGGGGAAGACGCTGCTGTCCACCTGGTAGCCCTCCTCGGCCAGGAGCCGCAGCACAGGGCCGTTCATTCCCCACCGGCCCGCGCGGAAAGACACGGGCCGGACGCCCAGGGTCTCCTCGATCTGCCCACTCAGGTTCTGCAGCTTCTGCCGGACGAGGGGCAAAGGGAGGTTGACGATGTGAGAGTTCTCGGGGTTGACCTCCTCCATCACGGGCGGGGTGCACCAGGGGTGGAGATGAGCTCCGATCTCGCACTCCCCCAGGTCGAGAGCCCGCTGCAGATGGCCGACGCTCTCCGCGTTCTGGCAGACCGCGGAATCGACGAAGTAGGTGGGCCTGATACCCAACCGGCGGCAGAACGCCTGAAACAGGGGGATGCGGCTCGTGTTGCGGGTCGAAAAGGGGCTGGCCGGGAAGGGTCCATCCCAATCCCACTCTTCTTCCGTGTCCAGAGTCAGCAGGAAGAGGATGCGGGGCTTTGACATCGAGGACTTCCGAGCGGCGGACGGAGTGGAACACGCTCCCGGTAGAACGGGGATTATTTTGCAATTTCTGTTCCACTTGGAAGAATCTCCGAGGGTGCGGAGCTACGAGCTCGGCACTCCCGCCGATCAAAGCAAGTTGGGAGGCGGCGCCTCCGGGTGGCGCATCGGCTCCAGGGCTCCGGGCTCCCAGACGCGGAGCCGCTGCCAGATCTGCAGGAGACACAGAAGGACCGGTGCGGCGTCTACATCGAAGTCTGCCAACAGAAGGCGATCGACTTCCTCCGAAGCCTGCTGACACCACTCCGCAATTCCCAGGAGGAGGTCTCGACGCGATGGG
>DATHUD010000831.1:0-2440 GCA_035462575.1 Thermoanaerobaculia bacterium
GGAGCACGTCCAGAATGACGCGCCGCAGCTGCTTGGGTGGAGCCCCGGTCTTGTGGGACGGCGGCTCCGGCAGCCACTTCCAGGCAAAGAGGAAGTTCATCACGCAGAGGCCCGCGGCGAGGAAGCCCGGTGCCTCCTGCCCCAGGCGGGCGGCGAGCGAGCCGGCCGCGGGCCCGATCATGACGCCCGCGCTGGTCGCCGCCGTCACCCAGCCCAGGGCCTTGGCGCGGTCCTCGGGCCCCACCGAGTCGGCCACGTACGCTTGCACCACCCCGGTCATCCCCCCCGCGGCTCCGCCCTGGAAAAGGCGGGAGACGGCGAAGAGCCACAGGGTCTCGGCGAGGCCGAAGATCGCGTAGGCCACGGCGGACGCCATGAGGCCCAGGAGGATCATGGGCCGCCGGCCGTAGCGGTCCGAAAAGCGCCCCCAGAGCGGCGCGGTGGTGAGCTGGGCGAAGGCGTAGGAGGAGATGAGCACCGTCACCACGAACGGCGAGGCTCCCAGGCTCGTCGTATAGAACGGCAGGAGCGGCAGGACCATCGTGAAGCCGACCATGTCGACGAACACGGTGGCCATGAGGACCGAGAGCTGCTTCATGGAGGCGGGGCCGGATTCCTGCATCGGACGGTGTTTCCCCTACCGCGCTTCCCCCTGGCCCCAGAGCAGGAACGCCGCGGCGCTCGCGGTCATCAGCAGAACCCCGTAGACCGCGGCCATGCCGAGATCCTGGAGGCGCAGGAACGACAGGATCTCGATCGAGATGGGGCGCGTCTCATAGGTGTAGAGAACGATCGAGACGATGAAATCCCCCAGCGCCGTAATGAACGCGAGCCCGGCCCCGGCCGCGAGCGCCGGGCGCAGGAGCGGGAGCGTCACCCGCGCGAGCCGCCGCACCCGGCCGGCCCCGAGGGACGCCGCGGCCTCTTCGAGCGCCGGGTCGAGCTGGCGCAGGCCCGCGAGCGCGGCCCGGCCGGTCAACGGCAGGTTGCGCACCACGTAGGCGAGCGGGAGGATCCAGGGGGTGCCGATCAGGACGAACCGGCCGAGCCACGGCTGGTTGACGCTGAACGTGGTGGCGAGCGCCACCGCGAACACCGTGCCGGGGATCGCCCAGGGGACCGCGATCAATCCTTCGAGGAGGCCCGAGAGCCTGCCCCGCCGGGAGGCGAAGCGGGCGGCCGACACCCCGAGCACCAGGGCCACGATCGTCGCGACGGCCGCCATCCAGAGCGAGTTGCCGATCGGCCGCAGGCGCTCCGGCTGGGTGAAAAGCGTGCTCCAGTTGGTGAGGCTCAACACCGGCGGAAAGGGCTCCGCGATCCAGGTGAAGGGCGGCACGAACGAGACGAGAAGCAGGACGGCGTGGGGCAGCAGGAGGAGCAATGCGAGCGCCCAGCCGAAGAAGCCGGCCGCCGCCCGCGAGAGCGGGCTTTCGAGCCGCCGCCGCGCCGGGGCCACGCCGCGCACGCCCGTCCCGACCGCCTGGGCGCGGTCCGCCCGGCGCAGGGCCGCGAGGCCGAGGAAGGCGAGGGCCGCGAGCATCACCGTCTCCACCTGGGAGAGCGCGAGCTCGTTGTTCAGGCGCGAGGCCACGATCTGCGTCGTCATCACCCGGAAAGACCCGCCGAAGAGGTAGGGCGCCGAAAACGACGCGAGCGAGGTCATGAAGGTGAGGAGCGCCGCTCCGGCGAACGCGGGCCGCAGCAGGGGGAGGGTCACGCGCAAGAGCGTCCGCGTGCGGCCCGACCCCAGGGAGGCGGCGGCTTCGAGGAGCGCCGCGTCGAGCCGCGCGAGCCCGGCCCGGGTGAAGAGGTAGAAGTACACGTACATCGAGTACGCGTGGACGAGGAGGATCGCACCCGGACCCACGAGCCGCCAGGGGGGCTCTTCGAGCCCGAGAAGTCCCTGGATCGCCCGGGTGGCGAAGCCGCTCTCTCCGTAGAGGAAGAGGAAGGCGATCACCCCCACGAGGGGCGGTAGGGCCACGGGCAGGGCGGCCACGGCCCCGAGGAAGCGCCGGCCGGGGAACTCCGTCCGCTCGAAGAGGAAGGCGAGCGGGATGCCCACCGCCGCCGCGAGCACGACCGACGCCGCGGAGATCCACAGGCTCCGCCAGAGGGCCAGCCACTCGTCCCGCCGGTTGAAGAACTCGGAGAAGTGGGCGAACGTCCAGCGCGGACCGCCCAGCGCTTCGAGCAGGGTCAGGAGGAGCGGGTAGCCGACCAGCCAGGCGAGGAGGAGGGCGAGGAGCGCGGCCGCGAGGGTGCCGCGCTTCAACGCGCTACCTCCACCAGCGCGGCCACCGGCGCCCCGGCCGCTCTCCGGAACAGGCGCGGCGCCGGCCCCCGGGGCTCCGGGGCCACGCGGACGGCGTCCCCCACCCGGGCGGCGGCCGGGGGGGCGAGCACTTCGAGCTCCCCGCCCGCGGCGAGCGCCACC
>DATHUD010000832.1:0-2837 GCA_035462575.1 Thermoanaerobaculia bacterium
TTCGAACAGGTGGAAGCCACTGCGCGGCAGACTCTCGTCCTCTTCGAAGGGCTGCGCCACGAGGTCCATGTGATTGCCGAAGGGTTTCTTGGGCTTAACGGCCAGTTGGAGCGCTACTACAGCGAGGCCAAGCTCTCGTTCGAACAAGTCAAGGCTTGGATCGAGCCTTATTACAGAGACTTGGGCAGGCGTGTCTCTATCCTCGAGGGAGGAAGGGACCGCATGCACGAGGATGTGGTGGAAGCCGTCCAGCGGTTGCTGGGAAGGCCTCCCTATCAACCACCAGCGGCTTCTGACTAGTACGTCGTCAATCCAGACAGAATTGTTTCTTGTAGGGGGCGCCGTCTCAGGCCCGCCGCCGGGCGGAGCGGGCGACGACGGGCTCCAAGACGCGCGCGAGGTCCGCGAGTTGCACCGGCTTGCTCAAGTAGGCGTCCATGCCCGCGTCCAGGCAGCGTTCCCGGTCTCCGTTCATGGCATGGGCGGTCAAGGCGATCACATACGGCGAGTCACCCGAGATCTGACGACGGATGCGGCGCGTGGTCTCGAGGCCGTCCAGCTCGGGCATCTGCACGTCCATCAGGATCACGTCGTAGGTTTCGTTCTCCAGAGCCCGCAGAACCTCCAGCCCGTTGTTCGCGAGGCCGATCCGGTGGCCGAGATGCTCCAGCATGGCGAGCAGGACGAGCTGATTGACCGGCTGATCCTCGGCCAGGAGGATGCGCAGCGGGCGGCTTGGCGGGCCGGCTTCGGCGGGCTGACGTTCGGCCGCGCGCGGAGACGAGGCTGAAGCCGCCTCGCCCACGATCGTGAAGTGGAAGGTCGATCCCTGGCCCAAGGTGCTCTCCACCCAGACCCTGCCGCCCAGAAGCCCGGTCAGCCGTTGGCTGATGGCGAGGCCGAGCCCCGCGCCGCCGTACTGGCGGGACGCCGAGCCGTCGAGTTGAAGGAAGGGTGTGAAGAGGCGGTCCAGGTCCTGGCCGGCGATGCCGATGCCGGTGTCGGTGACCGCGAAATGGGCTTCGACGAGGCCGTCTTCGAGCGGACGCGCGGATAGCTCCACCCGCACCTCTCCGGCCGGCGTGAACTTCACGGCGTTGCTCAGCAGGTTGAGCAGGATCTGGCGGGTGCGGCCCCGGTCGCCCACCAACGCCTCGGGCGTGCCCGGGGCGATCGAAGAGCCGAGCGCCAGCCCGCGCTCGGCGGCCAGCGGGGCGATCATCCGGAGGCTCTCTTCGATCACCGCCTCGAGGCGGAAAGGAGCGCGCTCGACGGTCAGCTTCTTCGACTCCATCCGGGAGAAGTCGAGGATGTCGTTGATCAGCGCCAGGAGAGCCTGGCCGCTGGCCTCGATGGTCCGGACATACTCTTTCTGATGGGGCGCCAGGTCGGTGCGCGCCAGCAGGTCGGCCATGCCGAGGACTCCGTTCATCGGAGTCCGGATCTCGTGGCTGATATTGGCGAGGAACTCGCTCTTCACGCGGCTGGCGGCGAGGGCCTGGTCCCTGGCCTCTTCGAGGTCGCGGGTGCGATCCCGCACCTGCGCCTCCAGATCGAGGCGCAGACGGTCGAGCTCGTCGTGGACGCGGCGGAAGCGGTTCGAAAGGGCGATGCCCATCGCCACCAGCACCGCCGCGAAGCCGAAGGCCGCGAGGGGGAGGGTCCACGGCAGGGGGAGAACGTTTCTCGCCAGCTCGAGCCCCTCGATCGCGATCATCGCCAATCCACCCGCGGCGAGCGTCCGCGCCTCCGCTCTGCCGCGCCAGGTCTCCCGCGCGATGAGCGCGGCCGACGCGACGAGCAGCGGCAGGAGCCACAGCCAGCGGGCTGTCGAGCTGGCGAGGACCGGACGAACGCTGGGCCATAGCGCGATGAACCCGGCGAGCGCAACGTGGGAGAGCTGATAGGCGCGAAGCGGACGGGAAACCGGCCGGGAGAAGAAGGGCCAGAGGAACTGGATCGCGAGCGCCGCGGCGAGATGGCCCGAGAGGTCGCTCAGCCGGACCGCCACGTCGCGGCGGACGGTGAGCTCGTAAATCCAATAGGTGCTGGCGATCGTGTTGATCGAAAAAACGAGCGCAAGGAGGCCGAACCAGAGGTACTCGATCTGCTTGCGGCGACGGCTGAAAAGCAGAAGGTGATACAGACCCGCGGCCGCAAAGAGCGCGGCGAGGACGAGCAGAGGGAGCTCGGTCAGGAGGTTGTTCGTCCAGGCGACCCGGGCCCGGTCCTTCAACGCCTGATAGGAGCCGAGCTCGAAGACGGTGCCGGTCGGAGCGGCCTGCGGGTCCCGGTCCGAGGCCCAGCCCACGCGCCGCACCCGGATCGCGAGGCTCAGGGTCGCCCCCTTCCCCACCGCCTCGCGGGGAATGCGAAAAACCTCCGGGAAGCCGAAAGGCAGCGCGGAAGACCACCCCCGGGAGCGTCCGATCCACTGCCCGCCGGCGTAGGCCTCGTAGCCACCGGCGGTCGAACGGCCGAGGAGCAGCCCCAACTGGCCTCTCTCGGCGGCCAGGCGGGCTTCCTCGTCGAGAGAAATCACCCGCCGGAACCAGACCACGCCGTCGAAGCCTTGGCGGCCCTGCTCCCGCCAGGTGGCGGTCAAGGGCACCGCCGGCCAGCCCGAGTCGTTCAGGCCGGGACGGGCCCAGCGGGGGTCATCGCCAGCCTGCGACCTCCACAGCCCGGGCCCGGAACCCGCCGGGGCCGCCGCGGGAACCAGCAGGAGGATCGCGAGAAGAACCTTGGGGCTGAGCCGGGTCATGGACCTCCGGCCATTATACGTGCGATCCCCCGCCGGCTCCGCTTTCGCCCTCGCGCGCACCCTTCTTTGTGCA
>DATHUD010000833.1:0-1672 GCA_035462575.1 Thermoanaerobaculia bacterium
CAGGGCGCGGGCCTCGCGGCCTTTGCCCTGGCCGAGGAGGGAGACCGGACTCCGCTGGGGGATCTGGAGCTCGAAGGCGTCGCGATCCCCGAGCGGCGGCTCCCCTTCGACCTGGCGCTCCTGGCCGCCGAGGCGGAGGGCGGGCTCGCGATCTCCTGCCAGTACAACGCCGCCCTCTTCGACGGCTTGACCGTGGAGCGGCTCCTCGGCGTCCTCGAAATTCTTCTTCAAGGGATGACGGCCGACCCCGGCCGGCCCGTGGCCGAGCTTCCCCTCCTGGGCGAGGCGGAGCAGGCGCAGATTCTGGGGGAGTGGAGCGGCGCGGGCGTCGAGGCTGGGGATGGCGGCGCCTGTCTCCACGACCTCGTCTTCGCCCAGGCGCTCCGGACGCCTCAGGCGACGGCGGTGATCCACGGCACGGAGCGGACGACGTACGAGGAGCTGGCCCACCGGGCGGCGGAGTTGGCCGCCACCCTGCGGGAGATGGGGATCGGACCCGAGGCACGGGTGGGCGTGATGCTCGAACGCGGGCCGGAGATGGTCGTCTCCGTGCTGGGCGTCCTCACTGCCGGAGGGGCGTACATCCCCCTCGATCCGGCCCACCCCGAGGAGCGCCGGAGGATGATCCTCGAAGACGCGGGGATCTCGGCCCTCGTCACCGGGAGAGGCGTCGAGGCGTGGGCCGGAGGCGGCGTCCCCGCCCGGCCCTTATCGGGAAACCTCGCGTACGTGCTCTACACCTCCGGGTCCACGGGCCGGCCCAAGGGCGTGGCGGTCGAGCACCGGAGCGCCGTGGCCCGGGTGCGGTGGGCCGGGGAGGTGTATCCGCCGGAGGATCTGGCCGGCGTCCTCGCCGCCACGTCGCTCGGCTTCGACCTGTCCGTCTTCGAGCTGTTCGTCCCCCTGAGCCAAGGCGGCGCCGTGATCCTCGCGGACGACGCGCTGGCCTTTCCGGACCTCCCCTTCCGTGGCGAGGTCACGCTGATCAACACCGTGCCGTCCGCGCTCGCCGAGCTGCTCCGGGCGGGCTCGGTGCCAGCAACGGTCCGTACGGTGAACCTGGCCGGCGAGGCGCTCCCCGCGGCTCTTGCCGAAGAGGTCCACCGCCAGCTCCCCGGAGCGCGGCTGTGGAACCTATACGGCCCGACCGAGGACACGGTCTACTCGACGTTCGCGCCGGTACGGCTCGGGGAGACACCTCTTATCGGCCGGCCGCTCGCCGGCACCCGGGCTTACGTTCTGGACTGGGAGATGCAGCCGCTCCCCGCGGGCGTTCCGGGCGAGCTGTTCCTGGGCGGCGCGGGGCAGGCGCGCGGCTACCTCGGCCGGCCGGACCTGACGGCCGAGCGGTTCGTTCCCGACCCCTTCGGTCCGTCCGGCGGGCGGCTCTATAGGACGGGCGACCTCGTCCGCTTCCGGGCGGACGGCGCGCTCGACTTCCTGGGGCGGATCGACCACCAGGTGAAGGTGCGCGGCTTCCGCGTGGAGCTCGGGGAGATCGAGGCCGCCCTCGCCCGGCACCCGGCCGTGGAAGCCGCGGCCGTGGTGCTGCGGGAGGACCGTCTCGTGGCCTAGGTCGTGGGCCCGGTGGAGGATCTCCGGACCTGGCTGCGGGCGAGCCTGCCGGCTCCCATGATCCCCTCGGTTGTCGTGAGCTTGGACCGGCTGCCTC
>DATHUD010000834.1:0-6143 GCA_035462575.1 Thermoanaerobaculia bacterium
CCAGCGCTTTGAGCGCCGGGTCGGCATGGGAGTCGAGCGGTACCTCGGAATGGAAGACGGCGAGGACGGGGGCGAGGTCCCTTCGTAACCTCACCCCCTGGGGTGAGGGCTCAGCGGCGGCCGCGTCCGGCGCTCATGGGGACGACGACGCCGTCGTCGTCGTCCCCGCTCGCGGGAGCGGCCTCGGAGCCCACGGTCTGGACTTCCACGGTGTGGCCGGAGTGGTCGAGACCCATGACGTTGAAGATGTGGTCGCGCAGCCGGCGGCAGGCGGGGTTGTCCAGGTCGCGCGGCCGGGGCACGTCGACGGTCACGATGTCGCGGATGCGGGACGGGCGCTTGCCCATGACCACCACGCGGTCGGAGAGCTGGATGGCCTCTTCCACGTCGTGGGTCACGAAGATGACGGTCTTCCTCTCCCGCTGCCAGATCTGGGTGAGCTCCGAGCGGAGCCGCATGCGGGTCAGGTAGTCCAGGGCGCCGAAGGGCTCGTCCATGAAGAGGACGTCCGGCTCGGCCGCGAAGGCCCGGGCGATCTCGACGCGCTGCCGCATGCCGCCCGACAGCTCCCGGGGGTAGGTCTTCCCGAAGCCCGTCAGGCCCACCATCTCGATGTAATGGTCGACGACCTGCTTCCTCTCCGCCGGATTGGGCCGCTTCACGCCGAAGCCCACGTTGTCCTCCACCGTGAGCCAGGGGAAGACGCCGTTTTCCTGGAAGATGAAGATGTGGCGCGGGTCGGGCTCGGTCACGCGCTTGCCGTCGATCGTGATCTCGCCCGAGGTGCCCGAGAGGAAGCCGCCCGCGATGTTCAGCAGGGTCGACTTGCCGCAGCCCGAAGGGCCCACGATGCAGACGAACTCCCCCTCGCGGACGTCCAAGTTGATGTCCTCGAGCACGTGGACGTCCGACTTCGTCTTGTCCTTGGTCGCAAAGCTCATCCAGAGGTCGCGGACGACGATCTTCGCGAAGCCGGGATGGGTGCTGCCGGTGCTGTGCGAATCCTTGTGCATTCTCATGTCTCTCTCTCCCACATCATAGTCCAGCATCAGAAAAACATAGGCTTCAGAGGTCGCCTTTTGGTTACCGGCTGAATTACCGGCTGAGGCCCCAGCGCACCTCGTCCAGGGTCTCCATGCGGCGGATCAGCCAGTCGAGGCCCAGGCCGATCAAGCCGATCAAGGCCATGCCGGCCACCACCCGGTCGTAGCGCTTGCCGGCGTTTCTGGCGTCGATGATGAGATAGCCCAACCCCGAGTTGACCGCGATCATCTCGGCGGCCACGACGACCAGCCAGGCGACGCCCAGGGCGAGGCGCAGACCGGTCAGGATCTGCGGCAGGGCCGCCGGGAAGACCACCTTCTTGAACAGCGCGAGCCCCTGGATGCCGAAGTTCCGGGCCGCGCGGATGTAGACGAGTTGGATGTTCTGCACCGCGGCCATCGAGGCGGTCATGATCGGGAACAGGCTCGCGAGGAAGATCAGGAAGATCGGCGCCAGGTCGCTCACCCCGAACCAGAGGATGGCGACCGGGATCCAGGCGATCGGCGAGATCGGGCGCAGCACCTGGATCGCCGGGTTGAAGGCCATGCGGGCGCGGCCGAACCAGCCCATGAGCAGTCCCAGGGGGATGCCCACGAAGACGGCCAGGAGGAAGCCCGCGCTCACCCTGAAGAGCGAGGCGACGATGTACTTGACGAGCACGCCCTTCTGGATCAGCTCGACCGTGCCGGAGACGACCTGGCCCGGCGTGGGGAAGATGTCGCTGCCGGTCAGCTTGACCGCGAAATGCCAGCCGGCGATGAACGCCACGGCGACGGCCAGGGGCAAAAGAAGGGATTCAATTTTCGATCTCATTTCGGCTCCCAGGGATAAGGACCGGCTCCGGTCGTGTTCTCGGAAAAGCGCGTGTCCGCGTACTGCTCGAACGCAATCGGCTCCGTGATGATGCCGGCCTCGAGCGCCAGGTCGTGAATCCGCTGGAACTCCTCCTTGGCCAGCCGGAGGTTGCCGTAGGTCACGCGGTCCGGCGGCTTGCTCAATACGAAGCGCAGGAGCCGCGGGTCCTGGTTGTAGTACTGCGTGGCCACGGCGTCGGCCGCCGCCATGCGGTTCTTCATGCCATCCTCGAGCCACAGGCCGCTCTTGGCGATGCCGGTCACCAGATCCTGCACTTTCTCCGGCTGCTCCTTCAGGAACTGCTCGTTGACCACCATCACGCAGGAGATGAAGCCGGGCCACAGCTCCTTGGCCTGGTAGAGCACGCGGCCGTAGCCGTCGAGCTCGGTCTGGCCCATGAACGGCTCGCCCGAGATGATGGCGTCCACCGCCTTGGCGTAGAGGGCCGCGGGCATGTCCGGCGGCGGCATCTCCACGAGCTCGATGTCCTCGAGCGTCATCCCGTTGTCCTTCAATCCCTTGAAGATCAACAGGAACTGGTTCGAGAAGCGGTTGGGAACGGCCACCCGCCTGCCCCGGAGATCCTGGAAGCTGCGGATTTCCGAGTCCTTGTGCACCATGAGCGCCGAGCCGTCCCGGTGCCCGAGGTAGACGATCTTGACCGGCACCCCCTGCTGGCGCAGCGCGATCGCCATGGGCGCCAGCATGAAGGTCGCCGGGGTGTGCCCGGAGATGTGGGCTTCCTTGAGCTCGGGCCATCCGCTGAACCTCACGGGTTCGAACAACCCCTTCCCCGTCTGGTTCTTGCGAACCCAGTCGGAGACGGGGCACGTGAGGTGTCACGTGACGGGGAGGAAGCCGACCCGGAACCGGGTCTCTTCCGCGACTTCTTTCTTGAGGCCGAGGGCGCGGAGCGGGTCGAACCCCAGGTTCAACCACGCGTGGGTGAGTGCGAGAGCGCAAGAGACACCGAGCGCTCCCAGAGCGATCCTGGAAATCTTCCCCATCTGTTCTTCCCCCTCGATGCGGAACCATCCCTTCCGGGAGGACCGCCATATCATCGTAGAACGTCGTGTATGGAGTGCGCGAGCCCCCCTGAAACGGGACAAACGCGAGGAGGAGGGTGAGAAAGAAGGCCCCCGGAAGGCTCCGGGGGCCGAAAAGACGGCTTCATCCCCCCGGAACGGGTCGCCCCACCCCAGGATAGGCGGTCGCGCCCGTTGTCTGTTCCGAGAAGCGGGGGTCGGCGTACTCCTCGAAGGCCATGCGGCGGGTGAGGACCCCGGCCTCCACCGCCATGTCGTTGATCCGCTCGAACTCCGCCCGCGCCAACCGGAGGTTCGAGTAGGTGACGCGGTCCGGCGGCTTGCTGAGCACAAAGCTCAGCAGACGCGGATCCTGGTTGTAGTAGCCGGTCGCGACCGCCTGCGCCGCCTTCATCCGGTGGTCCATGCGGTCCCCGCCGCCGCCTTCGAGCCACATCCCACTCTTCGCGATGCCGGTGACGAGCTGCTGGACCCACTCGGGATGCTCGTCGATCGTCTTCTGGGAGACCACCAGCACGCAGGAGATGAACTCGGGCCAGATGTCCTTCGCCTGGTAGAGGACCCGGCCGTAGCCGTCCATCTCGGTCTGGGCCATGAACGGCTCCCCCGAGGTGATGCCGTCGACCGCCTTCGAGTAGAGCGCCGCCGGCATGTCGGGCGGGGGCATCTCGATCAGCTCGATGTCGTCAACCGTCATCCCCTGGTCCGCCAGCGCCTTCCTGAGCAGCAGGTTCTGGTTCGAGAAGCGGTTGGGGATCGCCACCTTCCTGCCGCGCAGGTCGCGGACGGAGAGGATCCCTGAGTCCTTCTCCACCATCAGGGCCGTGCCGTCCCGGTGCCCCAGGTAGACGATCTTGACCGGCACCCCCTGCTCGACCAGAGCCATGGCGAGCGGCGCCAGCATGAACGTGGCCGGCAGATGGTCGGCGATCACAGACTCCTTGATTTCCGGAAAGCCGTTGAACCTCACGGGTTCATAGAACCCCTTCCCGACCGTGCTCTTGTTGATCCAGTCGGTGACGGGGCACGTGAGGTGTCACGTCACGGGCAGGAAGCCGACCCGGAACCGGGTCTCCTCCGCCACCTCCGTCCTCTTTTTGAGGCCCAGCGCGAGGGCCGGGTCGAATCCCAGGTTCAGCCAAGCGTGCAGAAAACCCAGCGAAACCGCCACCCCCACCGCCCCCAGAGCGATCCTGTTCAATGCCTTGCTCATTGCCTTCCCCCCTCAGAAGAGATGATCTCCCCGAGACGTGTCGCTGGGCGATATTATCGTGACAAGAGCAAGACCCTCAAGAACAGCAAGGAGAGGGAACCCCGTCCTTGCTGTCCCTGCTGTCCTTTGGGTCCTTTTAAGCCTTAGAACTGCACGTTCTGGAGGAAGAACGAGGAGACTTCGACCCGCTTCGCGACCAGGTCCTCGGCCATCTGGGGGGTGAGGACGAACTGGCCGGCCCGCTCGCGGGCGGGGGTGGTCATCAGGATCTCGAACGCCGCCACCCGCTGGGGATGGAGGTCGCGGATGTGGATCAGCGCGTTCGCCGTGGTCGAGAGCGCCTTGAAGACCGAGGCCTCCGAGTTCGTGGAGAGCTCGAGCAGCGGGCGGTCTCCCTGGGTGCCCTCGTAGATCTCCACCGGTTCGATCCCCTGCTCGCGGAAGAACTGCTGCAGCGCGGAGGCGACCTCGAGATGACGGTAGGGGTTGCGCGCCAGGGTGGAAAAATCGGTGAAGCCGGCCCTGGTCTTGCCGATCCGGCCCGGGGTGGCCTCGTCCTTGTTCCGGCGGCTGGCCGGCAGATCGCGGGGCGCGGCTTCGCGGCTGGCGATCAGATCCTTGAGCGTCTTCTCCTTCTTGCTCGGATCGACCGGGGCTCCGACCGGCCGGGGATCGCCCGGCAGGAGAACGGTGCTCCCCAGGCTCCCGTCGCTGTTGACCTTGTCGGTCCGGGGGACGTCGATCTCCGACGCCTTGACGAAGCTCTGCGTGCCGTTCCTGAGGATGATGATCGCCCGGCCGTCCTTGACCGTGTACTTCTCCCGGGCCACGATGGTCGAGCCGTCCTTCAGATAGATCAGGTAGTCGGCGGCGAGCGGGCCCGCCAGGAGCGCGAACGCGAGGGCCAGGACCGCCAAGGGGAAACACCGTGGACGCATGGGACTCCTCCTGCAAAGTCGAAAGCTTCCGCCATGATATCCTCTCGCGGCCCTTCGTGGAACGGGCAAAATCCGCCATGCACACCGACCTCCAGCCCGGCCTTCTCCTCCTAGAGGACGGCAGCGTCTTCGAAGGCGAAGCCGTCGCCCCCGGCACCCGCTTCGGCGAGGTGGTCTTCAACACCTCGATGACGGGCTACCAGGAGGTGCTCACCGACCCCTCCTACCGTGGACAGATCGTGGTGATGACCCAGCCGCACATCGGCAACTACGGCACCACGCCTTCGGTAGCCGAGTCGAGGAAGCCCTGGGTCGAGGGGTTCATCGCCCGGCAGTTCACCCGCCGCTACTCAGGGGTGGGCGGAGACGAGAGCCTGGTCAGCTACCTGCGGCGCCACGAGGTGCCCGCCCTCCAGGGGATCGACACCCGGGCGCTGGTCCGGCGCCTGCGCGAGCACGGCGCTCTGCGCGGCGTCCTTACCACCGAGCGCTCGGACGTCGACCGCCTGGCCGCGGAGCTCGAGGACTTCCCCACGATGGCCGGCCGGGCTCTGGTCGACGAGGTGACCGCCGCCTCCCGCTACGAGATCGCGGCGGTGGGAGAGGAGCGCTGCCACCTCGCGGTCTACGACTTCGGGATCAAGACCAACATCCTTCGCGAGCTTGCGGAGCGGGGGGCCCGCCTCTCCGTGCTCCCCGCGCGCACCCCGGCCTCCGAGTGCCTGGCCCTGGGCGCCGACGGCGTGGTGCTCTCGAACGGCCCGGGAGACCCGGAGCCGCTCACCGGGATCATCGAGTCGGTGCGGGAGATCGTGGACGCCGGCGTCCCGACCTTCGGCATCTGCCTGGGCCACCAGCTCCTGGGGCTCGCCCTGGGCGGCCAGACGTTCAAGCTCAAGTTCGGCCACCACGGGGGCAACCAGCCGGTGCGCGACGTCCTGACCGGCAAGGTCGCCATCACCAGCCAGAACCACGGGTTCGCGGTCCGTCCGGACTCGCTCCCCCCGGGCTGCGAGGTCACCCAGTTGAACCTGAACGACGGCACGG
>DATHUD010000835.1:0-1638 GCA_035462575.1 Thermoanaerobaculia bacterium
GGTTCGAATCCCATCAGCCGCTTTTCACGATTGTCCTGCACGTGGGCGGGTTGGATTCGGGCGCGAGCGCGAGCGGGAGGGAGGCAAGCTCTTCGTCGCCGCCCGCGACGACCGCATCTCGGTCACCTCCGTGGTCTCAAAGGCAAGCAGAAGAGCGACCTCTTCTCGCCTCGTTGGAGCGCTCACTCAGAGCTATCGACCACGCCGCGCTTCGGTGAAGCCGATGGTGTCGCGGCTTCCAGAGCCGCCGAGACGGCGGCTGCCCGGCTGTGAACGCCGAGGCGCTCGTAGATGTGCTCGAAGTGCTTGCGCACGGTCCGCGGGCTGATGAAGAGGGCCTCGCCGATCTCGCCGGTGCCCTTGCCCGCTGCGAGCAGGCAGAGGACCTCGGCCTGGCGATGGGTCAGGCCGAGTCCCAGTAGCGACGCCGGCGTCAGCGGCCGCGCCTCCTTCAGTATCAGTACGGTGGCGTCGAGGGCTCCGGTTGGGGCTTCGCGCACAGATAGCCGGCCCTGCTCGCCGCCGACCGTGAGCGGATCACGGTTCGTGGCTCCGGGATCGCCCTCGAGCCATTCGGCGATCTCGGCGGGCAGAGACGCCCCTCGCTGGTCCGGAAAGTGCGCGCGGAGCAGCTCGGTCGTCGAGCTGCTCGCGGCGGCGATGCCACCCCTGCTGTCAAGTGCCAAGACGCCGCCGCCCTGTTCCAGCCCGAGCTCGAGAGCGGCGATCAGGGTGTCCATACGCATGCGCTCGAGGATGCGGCCGTGGGCCCGGGCGAGGTGCGGGCGCATCAGGTCGAGCATGGCGCGGTCGCGCTCGCTGAAATCGCGGCGCCCGCGGTTCATCGCGATCCCGATCACGACCGGCCCCGGCAGACCGAAGGCAATCTGGTCCTCGGCGCCGATCCGGCGGTAGAGCTCATGGTAGAGCTCGAGCGAGTGGAACTGCCGACGGCTGAGGAAATCGGAGATCTTGTAGGTGCGGTTGTCACCGTTCACTTGCATCAAGACCAGGGGGTGCTGATGGGCCAGACGGGCTAGGGTCTCGCTCGCGAACTCGAGCATCGGTTCGGGGTGAGTGATCACCAGCGCCGGCTCACTGGACGAGTAGACCTCGTTGTAGCCGACCAGATCGGAGGGGATCAGTCGCTCCAGTCCCGGCAGGATGCCGTTTCGGAAGGAATCGAGGTCCTCGAAGGAGTGGGCCTCGCCGACGAAGTCGAGCGCCGCACGCAGGTCCTTTGCTGACAGCTGTGCCACGTAGGACGCGAGTCTAAGGCCGGGAGAACTTACGGCAACTGCCGTATTCACACTCGTTCAGCACCTGGGTAGCGTCGCCGGCGTGTCGCTCACTGTCTCTGCCCACAGAAGTGTTGTTGCGTCTTTGTTGGCGCTCGCCCTCGCGACTCTGGTCGCTCCCGCGAGCGGCTGGGCGGCTGGTGAGCTGACGCAGAAGGCGGGCACGGCCGGGTGTATCACCGCCGACGGCAGCGAGGGTTGCACGTCCGCCGCGCAGGTCGGGCGGATGGCTGTGATCAGCCCGGACGGCGAGCACATGTACACCGAGGCATGGGAGCCCCGCGCCGCGATTCAGATCTTCGACCGCGACCCGGCGACCGGGGCTGTGACGCCAATCCCC
>DATHUD010000836.1:0-14183 GCA_035462575.1 Thermoanaerobaculia bacterium
AAGGCTCTCTGCCTGAGGAGAGGAGCCCGGTAGAGGAGCTGGTCGCCGGCATCTGGGCGGACCTTCTCGGGGCGACCGGCGTGGCTCCGGAGGACAATTTCTTCGAGCTGGGAGGGCACTCTCTCCTCGCCACGCGCGTCATCTCGCGCATCCGGACCGTGCTCGGGGCCGACATCCCCATGCGCGCGGTGTTCGAGGAGCCGTCGTTGCGGGGCTTTGCCGATCTGGTGGAGCGCGCGCTCCGGGAAGGAGCCGGTGCTGGTTTCGCCGCTCCTCCCCTCGTCAGGAAGCCGCGTACCGGCGCGCTTCCCCTCTCCTTTTCCCAGCAGCGGCTCTGGTTCCTCGATCAGCTCGAGCCCGGCAGCCCGCTTTACAACATGCCGGCGGCGCTCCGCGTCGAAGGGCCGCTCGACCGCGCGGTGCTGGCTCTCTGCCTCGGCGAGACCGTGCGCCGGCACGAGGCCTTGCGTACGGTCTTTGCCGCTCCGGAAGGCTCGCCGGTCCAGGTGATCCGGCCGGCGGAACCCTTCGTCCTCCCCCTGGTGGATCTGTCGGGGCTGCCGGAGAGCCGGCGCGGTCCGCTGGCCCTCGCCCTGGCCGGGGAAGAGGCCAGGCATCCCTTCGATCTCGCTCGCGGCCCGCTGCTGCGCGCCGTGCTGCTGCGGCTGGCCGAGGGAGAGCAGATCGTTGCGCTGACCCTGCACCACATCGCGAGCGACGGCTGGTCCATCGGCATCCTGGTCCGCGAGGTCCTGGCTCTCTACGCGGCGTTCGCCGAAGGCAGGCCGTCGCCCCTGCCCGGCCTGCCGGTGCAGTACGGGGACTTCGCCGTCTGGCAGCGCGAGTGGCTCCGCGGCGCGGTCCTCGAGGCGCAGCTCGCCTGGTGGAAGCGGCGGCTGGCGGACCTTCCCGCGCCCGCGGATCTGCCGATGGAGCACTCCCGCCCCGCCCTCCGGACCTCCCGGGGAGGAGTTGCGGACCGGACTCTTTCTCCGGAGCTCAGCCGCCGGATCGAAGAGCTGGGGCGCCACGAGGGGACGACGCCCTTCATGGTCCTGCTGGCCGCGCTCGCGGCTCTGCTCCACCGCTATACGGGCCAGGACGACCTGGTGCTGGGGACGCTGATCGCCGGCCGCACGCGGGCCGAGACCGAGGGCCTGATCGGCTTCTTCCTGAACACTCTGGCGCTGCGGATCGACCTGGCCGGGGATCCCACCGTGCGCGAGCTCCTGGGCCGGGTGCGCCAGACGGTCCTCGGCGCGTCGGATCACCAGGACGCCCCTTTCGAGCTCCTGCTGGAGGAGCTTCGCCCGGAGCGGGACCTGACCCGGACGCCGTTGTTCCAGATCGTGCTCAACTGGCTGAGCTTCGGCGCCGCCAAAGAGCGCTTCGAGCTCCCGGGGCTGGTTCTGGAACAGCTTCCCCGGGCCTCCCAGCCCGCGAAATTCGACCTCGAGATCTACGCCGATCCGAGCGCCGGACCGATCGCCCTCCACGCCGTCTACAACCGGAGCCTCTTCGCGCCGCCGCAGATCGACGAGCTGCTCGCCCAGCTCGAAGCGCTGCTCGCGGGCATGGTGGCCGGAGCCGGGCGCAGCCTCTCCGCGCTGCCGCCGGCCGTCGAGCCGAGCGCAGTGCGCCCCTCGCCGGTCGCGGCAGAGGGCTCCCGTTTCCCGCGCGAGACGCTCGACGGCTCGATCCCGGAGCGCTTCGCGGCCCAGGCCGCGGCCCACGCCGGGAGGCTGGCCGTGGTGGCGCCCGGAGCGGCCTGGACCTATGCCGAGCTCAAGGGCGAGGCCGACCGCGTGGCGCACGCGTTGCTCGCGCAGGGAGACACCTGCGGAAGGCGGATCGCGCTCCTCTTCTCTCCGGAGCCCCCCATGGTGGCCGCGGTTCTGGGAGCGCTCGCCGCGGGCGCGGCCTACGTGCCCCTCGATCCCGGCCATCCCCGCGAGCGGCTGCGGGACGTGCTGGCGGATTCGGGAGCGGTCGCGATCCTCGCCGGCGACGGCCAGCGCTCCCTCGCGTGGGAGCTCGCGGCGGGGCTGCCGGTCCTGGGCTTCGGCGACCTGCCGCCGGCGCCGCCGCGGTGGACGCCGCCCCGATGGCCGCCGGAGGCAGAGGCCTATCTGCTCTACACCTCGGGCTCGACCGGCCGGCCGAAGGGCGTGCTGCAGAACCAGCGGAACGTCCTCGGCCACATCCGGACCTACAGCCTGCGGCTCGGCCTGGGGCCGGAGGACCGCCTGCTCCTCCTGGCCCGCTACGGCTTCGACGCGGCGGTCATGGATCTGTTCGGCGCGCTGCTCAACGGCGCCGCCCTCTGCCTCTGGGACCTCCAGCGCGACGGGCTGCTGGGGCTCTCCAGGTGGATCGCCGAACAGGAGGTCACGGTCTTCCACTCGACGCCGTCGGTCTACCGCGCCTTCCTGGACAACGTCCCGGACGGAGAGAGCTGGCCGGCCCTCCGGCTGGTCGTCCTCGGCGGCGAGGAGGCCCGCCGCCGGGACCTCGAACGGTTCCGCGAGGTCTTCGCGCCCGGCTGCCGGCTGGTCAACGGCCTGGGCCCCACCGAGTCGACCCTCGCCCTGCAAAGGTTTCTCGACCGGGACGAGCCGCTGACCCGGGCCGGCCTGCCGGTCGGCTGGCCCGTCGAGGACGTTCGCCTGAGGCTCTGCAATGGAGCCGGAGAGCAGCCCGCGACCTGGGGCGTCGGCGAGATCGAGATCTGCAGCCCTTTCCTGGCCGTCGGGTACTGGGGCCAGCCCGGCCTGACCGCCCTGCGGTTCGTGCCCGATCCCGAGGGCGCTCCCGGGGCGCGGCGCTACCGCACGGGGGATCTGGCCCGGCGGCTGCCGGGGGGGGAGCTCGAGTTTCTCGGCCGGGCCGACGGGCAGGTCAAGGTGCGCGGGTACCGGATTGAAACCGGCGAGATCGAGGCGGCGCTGCTCGCCGAGGCCGGAGTCCGCCAGGCCGCCGTGGTGGCGCGGGAGGACACGCCCGGCCATCCGCAACTGGTCGCCTATGTGGTCGGCGACGTCCCGGCGGGCGAGTTGCGCCGGGCGTTGCGCGAGCGGCTGCCGGACCCGATGGTGCCCGCCGTTTTCATGACGCTGGCGGCGTTGCCCCTGACTCCGAACGGCAAGCTGGACCGCCGGGCCCTGCCGGTTCCCGCGGGGCCGCCGGCGGAGGACGGCTACCTGGCGCCGCGGACGCCGGCCGAGGAGCTGGTGGCCGGGATCTGGGCCGAGGTGTTGCGGGTCGACCGCGCCGGCGTCCACGACGATTTCTTCGCGCTCGGCGGCCACTCCCTGCTCGCCACCCAGGTGGTGTCCCGGGTGCGCGCCGCGCTGGGAGTGGAGCTGCCGTTGCGGGCCCTTTTCGAGGCCCCCACGGTCGCGGGCCTGTCCAGGGTGGTGGACGAGGCTCAACGGGAGAGCCGGGGGGTGTCGATGCCGCCCCTCGAGCGGGTCAACCGGCAGGAAGGGTCGGCGCTGCCGCTGTCCTACGCGCAGCAGCGCCTCTGGTTCCTCCATCAGATCGACCCGTTCAGTCCGGCTTACTACCTCCAGTCCGCCGTCGAGCTGCGCGGACCCCTCGACGTGGCGGCGCTCGGAGCGGCCCTGAGCGAGGTCGTCCGCCGCCACGAGGCCCTGCGGACAGGCTTCGAGGAGATCGACGGCCAGCCGGTCCAGGTGGCCGCGCCGGCCCGGCCGGTGCCGTTGGCGCTCGTCGATCTGACCGGCGCCGCGGGCCACGATCCCGACGCCCTGGTCCGCGCTCTCCTGGTGCAGCAGGGGAAGCTCCCCTTCACCCTCGCGGAGGCGCCGCTCCTCCGGGCCTGCCTCGTGCGGTTCGGCGGCGAGCATCACGCGATCCTCCTGACCGTTCACCACATCGTCTCCGACGGCTGGTCGATGGGTCTTCTGATCCGTGAGATGGCGAGCCTCTACCAGGCCTTTCTGGCCGGCCGGCCGTCGCCTCTTCCCGAGCTCCCGGTGCAGTACGCCGACTTCGCCCTGTGGCAGCGGAGCTGGCTCGCCGGCGAGGCGATGGAAACCCTGTCCCGTTACTGGAAGAGCCGCCTGGCCGGGGCTCCCGCGTTGCTCGAGCTCCCCTTCGACCGCAAACGGCCCCTGCTGCCCGACAACCGCGGCTCCCGGCGGCCGTACACCCTTCCCCGGGACCTGTCGGATTCCCTGAAGAAGATGGCGTTGGAGCAGAGGGCCACCCTGTTCATGACCCTGCTGGCGGCGTTCAAGGCTCTGCTCTACAGCTACTCCGGCCAGGAGGACATGGTCGTCGGCACCAACGTCGCGGGCCGGGCTTCGGAGGAGGTCGAGGGCCTGATCGGCTTCTTCGTCAACATGCTCGCGTTGCGCACGGATCTTTCGGGCGATCCGGCGTTCTCCGAGCTGTTGCAGAGGGTCCGGGAGACGGCCCTCGAGGCCTATTCCCACCAGGAGATGCCCTTCGCGAAGGTGGTGGACGAATTGCGCCTCGAGCGCAGCCTGAGCCATACGCCCCTCTTCCAGGCCGTGCTCACCCTGCAGCCCTCGATGGCCGACGAGATGACGGCGACTCCGGAGCTCGCCCTGCGCCCCATCGGCTTCGATGTGTCGGAGACCCCCTTCGACCTCATCTTCAACCTGTCGGAGACGGCCGCGGGCGTGAGCGGTTCCGTGTATTACAACGTCCGCCTCTTCGAGGCCGCGACCATCACGCGGCTGATGGAACGGTTCAGCGCGCTGCTCCGCATCGTGGCCGCGGCGCCGGAGCGCCGTTTGAGCGAGATCCGGGAAGCGCTTTTCGAAAGCCTGCCCGACGAGCAGAAGAGAGAGTTCGGCGTGGCCGCCCGCCGCGCATTCAAGTCGGCACGGCGGCAGGCGGTCGCCGTGGAGCCGAACCTCCCCGGTTGACGGAGAAAAAGATGTCGAACGAGAGTGTCGAAGGTTTTCCGTTATCGCCTCAGCAGGAGCATCTCTGGCAGGTCCAGAAGACGGACGCCGTGGGCCCTTACCGCGCCTGGTCGGTCTGCCGCATCGAAGGCCGTCTCGACGTCGCGGCGCTCGAGTCCGCCTTGAACGAGGTGGTGCGGCGGCACGAGATCCTGCGCACCGCTTTTCCGCGGTTCCAGGGCCTGCAACTGCCCCTCCAGGTGATCACGGATCCCCGCGCGCCGGTGCTCGGCCGCTGCGACTCCCAGGATCTGGCCCTCGCGGCCAGGACAGGGAGCCTCGATCTCGAGCGGGGGGAGGTGCTCTCGGCGAGCCTCGCGACGCTGTCTCCCGGCGAGCACCTGCTGGCGCTCAGCCTGCCCGGCCTCTGTGCGGACGCCGCGACGCTCGACAACCTGCTCCGGGAGATCGCGGAGCTCTATCGGGGACCGGCGGAAGCCGGCGCACCGGAGGAGCCGGTGCAGTATGCGGACGTGGCGCAGTTCTTCCGCCAGATCCTCGACTCCGAGGAGGCGGAGGCGGGCAAGGAGCACTGGCGCCGGAGCACCGCCCGGGGCTCTGCCGGAGCGCTGCTGCCCCTCGAAGAGAGACGGCTCGAGGAAGATGCGTTCGCGCCCGGCGCGGTCGAGCGGTCCTTGGGCGCCGAGGTCGCCGGCCGCGCGGTGGCCCTGGGGCACCAGCTCGGCATCGGGGTGGAGGCGTTTTTCTTCACCTGCTGGCAGGTCCTGTTGCGCCGTGTCACGGACCGGCCGGACCTCACGGTGGCCGCGGCCGTCGACGGCCGCGGCCACGAGGGGTTGGAGAAGGCTCTGGGCCTCTTCGCCCGGCATCTGCCCGTCCCGGTCGCCGCCGCGGGGGACCTCGCCTTCGCCCAGCTCGTTCAGCAGGCGCACAACAGCTTCCTGACGGTCCGGCATTGGCAGGATGCGTTCTCCTGGACGCTCGTCAACGACTTTTCCGGGGAAGGATCCGACGGATACTGGCCCTTCTGCTTCGAGCTCCGCGCGCCTTTAGCCGGCTTCACCGCGGACGGCCTCAAGCTCTCTCCCCTGACCGCCGAGGCCTGCTGGGACCGCTTCAAGCTGAAGCTGGTGCTCCTGCGGCGAAGCGATGGGCTCACGGCCCGGTTCGAGTACGACCGCGGCTGCCTGGCCGGCCGGGAGGTCGAACGGCTGGCGGCGGCCTTCGAGGCGCTGCTCCGGGCCTGTCTCGAGCGTCCGGAAACCCGGGCTTCGGAGCTTCCCGTGGTCGGACCGGACGAGTGGCACCAGCTCGTCTTCGGCTGCAACGGCACGCGGGTCGAGCACCCGCCGGGCGAGCGGCTCCACGATCCGTTCGAGGCGCAGGTGGAGCGCACACCGGACGCTGTCGCGGTGGTCTTCGGCGAGCGGCAGGCGACCTACCGGGAGCTCGACCGGCGGGCCAACCGGCTGGCGCACCGGCTGCGCGCTCTGGGCGTCGGCCCCGAATCGATCGTCGCGATCCACCTCGAGCGGTCGTTTGCCATGGTGGAGTCGATCCTGGCGGTGCTCAAGGCCGGGGGCGCGTACCTGCCGCTCGATCCCGACTATCCGCGCGAGCGCCTGGCTTTCATTCTGGAGGACGCCGGAGCGTCGGTGCTGGTGACCGAAGGGAGCCGGGCCTCCGAGCTGCTCGCCGAAGCCGCCGGAGCCGTGATCCTCGAGGCCGGGCAGGACCCGGGACCGGGGCCGGTCGAGGTCGCTCCTCAGAGCGGGGCCACGGCCGCGAGCGCCGCCTACCTGATCTACACCTCCGGGTCGACGGGCCGGCCGAAAGGCGTGGTCGTCGCGCACCAGGCGATCGTCAACCGGCTGCGCTGGATGCAGCGGGAGTTTCCCTTGACCCCGGCCGATCGCGTCCTGCAAAAGACGCCTTATGGCTTCGATGCTTCCATCTGGGAGCTGTTCTCGCCGCTCTGGGCCGGGGCGCAATTGATCCTCGCCGAGCCGGGGGCACACCGCGACAGCGCGCGGATGGTCGAGCTGATCGCCGCCCACGGAGTGACCCGCCTGCAGCTCGTCCCCTCCCTGCTGGGGGTCTTTCTGGACGAGCCGCGCCTCGGCGAGTGCGGATCTCTCACGCACCTGTTCTGCGGCGGCGAAGCGCTGATGGGCGAGTGGCGGGAGCGCGTCTTCGAACGCCTCGGCTGCCGGCTGACCAACCTCTACGGCCCCACGGAGGCCGCGATCGACGCCTCTTTCCACCCCTGCCAGAGGGGGACCGGCGAGGGGATCGAGCCGATCGGCCGCCCGCTGGACAACGTCCGGATCCACCTGCTGGGGCCCGGGATGCAGTGCGTGGCGACCGGCATGGCCGGCCATCTCCACATCGGCGGCGCCGGGCTGGCGCGCGGCTACCATGGCCGGCCCGACCTCACGGCAGAACGCTTCCGGCCGGATTTTCTGAGCGGTGAGCCGGGGGGCCGCCTCTATGCGACGGGAGACCTGGCGCGCCGCCGCGAGGACGGCACGATCGAGTACCTCGGCCGCATCGACCAGCAGGTCAAGGTCCACGGCGTGCGGATCGAGCTCGGCGAGATCGAGGCGGTCCTGTCCGAGCACTCCGGGGTCCAGGAGGCCGTGGTCGTCGCGCAGACGGGAGAGAGCGGGGCCCTGCGCCTGGCGGCCTACGCCGTCCCGGTGCGCCGGCAGAGCCCGGAGCTCGAGACCCTGACGCTGCCCAACGGCCTCGAGGTGGCGTACCTGAACCGCAACGAGACGCAGGCGATCTATCACGAGATCTACGAGGACGTGACCTACCTGCAACACGGCATCGAGCTCGCGGATGGCGCCTGCGTCTTCGACGTCGGGGCCAACATCGGGCTCTTCACGCTGTTCGTCCATCAGAGCTGCCGGAGCCCGCGGGTCTTCGCCTTCGAGCCGATCCCCCCGACGTTTGCCCGGCTGCGGCGCAACGTCGAGCTGTACGGGCTGGATGTCGAGCTCTTCGACTGCGGCCTGGGGAGCAGCCCGGGCAACGCCACGTTCTCCTTCTACCGGAACTGGTCCGGCATGTCGGGGATCCATGCCGACCGCGCGGAGGACGAGGCGATGACCCGGACCCTCCTCCACAACCAGGACCGGGCGCTGGGCGAAAACGCCGACGAGCTCCTCGAGGGGCGGTTCGAGACGGAGCTCTTCTCCTGCCGTCTGACGACTCTGTCCGAGGTGATCTCCCGCCACGGGATCGAGCAGATCGATCTGCTCAAGGTGGACGTCGAGAAGAGCGAGCTCGACGTGCTCGCCGGGCTCGCGGAGGGCGACTGGGGAAAGATCCGGCAGATCGTTCTCGAAGCGCACGACCGGAACGGCCAGCTCGAGGCACTGACCGGCCTGCTCCGCGACCATGGCTTCGAATTCGCCGTCGACCAGGACGCCTGGCTCACCGGCACCAATCTCTACAACATCTACGCCGTCCGCCGCGAGGCGGGCGGGCTCGGGCCGAAGCGGGAGACGGGGACTCCGCGGCGCCTGGAGATCGTCGCCGCGCGAGCCCCGTCGGCCGGCGAGCTGCGCGACTATCTGCGCGCGAAGCTGCCCGAGCCCATGGTCCCGGCGCACGTCGTGCTCCTCGACGATCTGCCCAGGATGGCCAACGGCAAGGTGGACCGCCGCGCGCTGCCGGCGCCCGGCCCCTCGGGCGGGCTCGACCGCCCCGAGGTGGAGCCGCGGACCCCTGCCGAAACGCTCCTGGCCGGGCTCTGGTGCCGGTTGCTGGGCCGGGAGAGGATCTCGGTCGAGGACAACTTCTTCGAGCTGGGCGGCGATTCGATCCTCGCCATCCAGTTGGTGTCCCGCGCGAAGGCCGCCGGCCTGGAGCTCAACGCGCGGCAGGTTTTCAGCCATCAGACCATCGCGCAGCTCGCCGCGGCCGCCGGCTGGCGGAGCGCTCCGGCAGCCGTGGCGGCCGATACCGCCCAGGCCGCCGGGCCCGTCCCCCTGACTCCGGCGCAGGCCTGGTTCTTCGCCCAGGATTTCGCCGACCCCCACCACTTCAACCAGGCGGTGCTGCTGTCCGTGCATCGGCCGCTCGACGCCGGGCTCCTGTCCCGGGCCGTGCACACCGTGGCCCTGCGGCACGATGCGTTGCGGCTGCGCTTCTCGAGAGACGGGGAGACCTGGACCCAGCGGCTCGTCCGACCGGACGAGGTGGAGGCTCCCCTGGTGTGGGTCGACCTCTCGGGGCTCGCTCCCGGCCTGTACCGGACGGCGATCGAGTCGGTGGCGGAGGCCGCCGCGCCCAGCCTCGACCTGGGCCGCGGGCCCTTGCTGCGGGCGGTCTATTTCGATCTCGGCCCGTCCGAGCCGGGCCGCCTGCTGATCGTCATCCACCATCTCGCGGTCGACGGCGTCTCCTGGCGCATCCTGCTCGAAGACCTGGAGACGGCCTGCGAGCAGTTGGAGTCCGGCGAGGCGCTCGCGCTCGCTCCCGCCACGACGCCGTTCGCGGCCTGGGCAGAGCGCCTCGGCGAGTACGCGCGCACGATGCCGCTCGAGCCGGAGCTGACGTGGTGGCGCGGCGAGTGCGCCGGGCTCCCTGCCGGGCGCCCTGAAGCGGGGGCACCGGAGGCCGCGCTGCAGCCTGTGCGCTTCGACCTGAGCGCCCGGGAGACGCAGGCCCTGCTGCACGAGATCCCCGCCGCGTACCGCACGCAGATCAACGAGGTGCTCCTGACCGCCCTGGCAGGCGCCCTCACCGACTGCGGCAGGGCCCCGGTCATCGAGCTCGAGGGGCATGGGCGGGAGGATCTCGTCGAAGGCGTCGATCTGTCGCGCACCGTCGGATGGTTCACGACGCTCTTCCCGGTGCGGCTCGAGCTCCACCCTTCCTGGGGTCCGGACGAGTCGATCAAGGCCGTCAAGGAGCACCTGCGGGCCATCCCCCGGCGGGGCCTCGGCTATGGCCTTCTGCGCTACCTGCGCGCCCAGGAGCCCGCGGTCCGCATCTTCCACGATCTGGCGCCTCCCGAGGTGTGCTTCAACTATCTCGGCCAGCTCGACCAGGTTCTTGCACCCGGATCGCGATTCTCCGCCGCGGGCGAGTCGAGCGGCCCCTCCCGGAGCCGGCGCGCCAAGAGGAGCCATCCGATCGACATCGGCGCCTCCGTCCTCGGCGGGTGCCTGCGCGTGACTTTCAAATTCGATTCCCGGGCGCAGCAGCTCTCCGTCATCGAGCCCCTGGCCGAAAGGTTCCGCGAGCGGCTCCTCGCCCTGGTCGCCCATTGCCGGACGCGGATCGAGCAGCGCGTTGCGAGCTACACCCCGGTGGACTTCCCGCTCGCCGGCCTCGACCCGCGGGAGCTCGACCGGCTCCTGGGAACCGAGTGGGGGATCGAGGACGTCTATCCGCTGACGCCGCTCCAGGACGGGATCCTCTTCCACAGCCTGCTCGCTCCGGGGACCGGGGTCTATGTCGGCCAGTTGCTCGCCCGTGTCGAGGGCGAGCTCGACATCCCGCTCGTCGAAAAAGCCTGCCGCTTCCTCGTGGAGCGCCACCCTGTGCTGCGCACCTCCTTTCATCAACTCGACTCCCGCCGCCCTCTCCAGGTGGTGCACGGGCGGGCGGAGGTCGAGCTGGCGGTTGAAGACTGGCGGTCTCTGCCGGAGGCCGAGCGGCAGGAGCGGCTGCAGGCCCTGCGGAGCTCCGACCGGCGGCGCGGGTTCGATCTGGCCCGGCCGCCGCTCCTGCGCTGGACCCTGATCCGCGCGAGCGCAACGGAGAGCTGGTTCCTCTGGACGCACCACCACGCCATCGTGGACGGATGGTCTTATTCGGCGATCACGGGCGAGTTCCTGGCAGCCTATGCGGCGCTTCGTGCCGGCCGCGAGCCGCAGGCCGAGCGGCGCCAGCCCTATCGCGACTACGTCGCCTGGCTGGCGGATCAGGACATGCGGCAGGCCGAAGAGTACTGGCGGCGGACCCTCGCCGGATGGTCCGAGCCGGTGACTCTCAAGGCGAGCGGCGGCGCGAGGGCCGGGCAGCCGGGCCCGGCCTCGAGGGACGCGCGGTTGAGCCCGGCGGACAGCGCGGCGCTCCAGGAGCAGGTGCGGCGCCACCGCCTGACCCTCAACACCTGGGTGGCGGGCGCCTGGGGGCTGCTGCTCGCGCACCACAGCGGACAGGACGACATCGTCTTCGGCACCACCGTTTCAGGGCGGCCGGCGGATCTGGCGGGCGTCGAGTCGATGGTCGGCCTGTTCATCAACACCCTGCCGGTCCGTCTGCGGATCTCCTGGGACACCCCGCTCCTGGCCTGGCTCGAAGGACTGCAGGAGCAGCAGGCGGAGCTGCGCCAGTATGAGCACAGCCCCCTGGTCGCGGTCCAGGGGTGGAGCGAGGTGCCCCGCGGGAGGGCGCTCTTCGAAAGCATCTTCGTTTTCGAGAACTACCCCCGCGACGCCGCTCTGCGGGAGGGGGGCGCCAGCCTGGGACTGCTGGGGCTCGAGACTCTGGAGCAGAGCCACTATCCGCTCACCGTCGTCTCCGCTCCGGGCCGAGCGGCGCTGCCCCTCCACATCGCCTTCGACCGCGCGCGTTTCGACCCGGTCTCGGTGGAGCGTCTCCTGCACCACCTTCAGGCTCTGCTCGCCGGCATGGCCCAGGATCCGGGCCGCCTCCTGTCGGAGCTGCCGCTGATGCTGGAAGCCGAGCGCCATCAACTGCTCGCCGAGTGGAACGACGCCCCCGCGCGAACGGCGCCGCCCGCGGCGCCGTTCGCGGCCGTCCACGACCTCTTCGCCCGCCAGGCGGAGCGTGATCCCGCGGCCCCGGCGCTTTTCTTCGAGGGGAGCGCCGTCTCCTATGGCGAGCTTCGCCTCCGGGTGGACCGCCTGGCGGCGTACCTCCAGGCGCTCGGGGTGCGGACCGAGGACCGGGTGGGGCTCTCTGTCGAGCCGGCGCCCGCGGCCATCGCCGGCCTGCTTGCCATTCTGAAGGCCGGGGCGGCCTACGTGCCGCTGGACCCGGCCTACCCGGCGGAGCGCCTGGCGCTGATGATCGCGGACTCCGGGGTGGAGGTGGTGCTGACCCAGGAGCGCTTCCGGGAGGCGCTCTCGTCCCATGCGGCGCGGCTCGTCCTCTTGGACGGCGAAAGGGGGCTCCCCGGAGCGGATCCCGTCTCGCCCCCGGAGCCCACGTCTCCAGCGGCGTCCGTCTACATCATCTACACCTCGGGCTCGACCGGGACGCCCAAGGGGGTGGTGGCCACCCACGGCGGCCTCGCCGGCTTCGCAGAGGCCATGACCGCGGCGCTCGCGCTCGGTCCCGGCGACCGCGTGCTCCAGTTCGCCTCGCTCTCCTTCGACGCCTCGGCGGTGCAGATCTTCCCGGCCCTGGCGAGCGGGGCGGCGCTGGTGCTCCACCGCAATCCGCGCGGCCTCTCCCCCGCCGAAATCGCGGAGCTCTGCCGCGAGGCCGGCGTGACCGTGCTCGACCTGCCGGCGGCGCTCTGGCGCCAGTGGGTGGCGGAGATGGCCGCGGGCGGAGCGGTCGAGACGCCGGTCCGGATGTTTCTGACCGGCGGCGAGACGGTGCCCTCGGCGGTGCTGCGCGAGTGGGCCGGAGCGGTGCCCCCGGGGGCGGGCTTCCTCAGCTCCTACGGGCCGACCGAGGCCACCGTCACCACCACGGCGTTCCAGACTACCCGCGAGAAGGCGGGCCTGCTCACGCTGCCCGAGGTGCCGATCGGCCGCCCCCTGGCCGGCGGGCGCGTCTACCTGCTCGACCGCGCCATGGAGCCGGTGCCGGTCGAGGTGCCCGGCGAGCTCTTCATCGGCGGCCCCGGCGTGACCCGCGGCTACTGGCGGCAGCCGGCGCTGACCGCGGAGCGGTTCCTGCCCGACCCCTTCGCCTCCGAGCCGGGCGCACGCCTCTACCGCACCGGCGACCTCGTCCACCGGCTCGCGGACGGTGCTCTGCGCTTCCTGGGCCGCGCCGACCACCAGGTGAAGCTGCGCGGCTACCGCATCGAGCTCCAGGAGATCGAGGCGGCGATCGGCCGGGCCGGCGGCGTGCGCGACCAGGCCGTCCTGGTGGCCGGAGAGCGCCTCGTGGCCTTCGTGGTGCCGGAGGAGCCGGAGCGCTTCTCGGCCCACGAGCTGACCGCGGCGCTCCAAGCCGTGCTGCCCGAGCCCATGGTGCCGGCGCTCTTCGTTGCCCTGCCGGAGCTGCCGCTGACGCCGACCGGAAAGGTGGACCGCAAGGCGCTCGCGCGGAGGGAGCTCGCGGTGCCGGGAGCTCCGGAGGCGCCCGCCGGCCACAAGCCGCCGCGCGGGCCGGTCGAGGAGGTGCTCGCGGGCCTCTTCGGCAGCCTGCTGGGGGTCGAGCGGGTCGGGGCCGAAGCCGACTTCTTCGCGCTCGGCGGGCACTCCCTCTTGGCGACGCAGCTCGTGGCGCGCCTGCGCAGCGCCTTCTCGGTCGAGCTGCCGCTGCGCGCCGTGTTCGACGCGCCGACCGTCGCCTCCCTGGCCGAGCGGATCGAGCGCGCCTGGCATCTCCGGGGGGACGGCGAGGAGGAGATCCCGCCGCCGATCGTCCCGACTCCACGCGATGCGCCCCTGCCGCTCTCCTTCGCGCAGCAGAGGCTCTGGTTCCTCGACCGCCTGGAGCCCGGCGGAACGGCCTACAACATGCCGTCCGCCGTGCGTCTGCGGGGCCGCCTCGACGCCCGGGCGCTCGCCGCCACCTTGAGCGAGATCGCGCGGCGCCACGAGGCCCTGCGCACGACCTTCCGCGACGGGGAGGAGGGGCCGGAGCAGGTGATCGCGCCCCCGGCCCCGGTCCCTCTGCCGGCCGTGGACCTCTCGGCGCTCCCCGCCCCCGAGCGCTCGCGCGAGGCCGCGCGCCTCGCCGCGGCGGAGGCCGCGCTCCCCTTCGACCTGGTCCGCGGTCCCCTGCTGCGCGCCGCGCTGATCGCGCTCGCGCCCGACGAGCACGTCTTCCTCGTCACGCTGCACCACATCGTCAGCGACGGCTGGTCGATGGGCGTGTTGATCGAGGAGCTGGGCGCGCTCTACGGCGCCCTGTCCCAGGGCCGTCCCTCTCCCCTGCCGGAGCTGCCGGTGCAGTATGCGGACTTCGCGCGGTGGCAGCGGCGCCGGCTCCCCGGCGCCGCCTTGGCCGCGGCGCTCGCCCACTGGCGCGCCCGGCTGGCGGGCGCGCCGGCCCTGCTGGAGCTCCCCACCGCCCGGCCGCGGCCCGCGGTCC
>DATHUD010000837.1:0-2017 GCA_035462575.1 Thermoanaerobaculia bacterium
CCACGAAGTTCAGGGCCTCGTAGGCGTAGGAGGCCTCGCCCCAGAGCGGATCGCGGCCGAGGAGCGCGGGAGCCGGGACGCCCTTTTCGGCCGTCTTGTCCTGGAAGTAGTCGTACCCGAAGCCGCCCATCGGCCCCTTGGGCTCGGGAGAGCGGCGATAGACGATCCACTCCCCGGGAGTCGCGGTCGCCGCCGGGCTCGAGGCGCTCGCCCCGGCCAGCCGCGCGAGGCCGTCGAGGAAGCCCGCCGCCTCCCGACTCACGGCCGGGGGCACCTCGGCGAAGGAGGCGATCGAGTCGAGAACCGCCGCCTCGTACGCGAAGTGGAAGCGCAGGACGTTCTCCCCTTCTTCTCCCCGCAGGCGGTCCCGCCGGGCGAGGGCGTTGGCAGTCCGCTCCAGGCTGTGCCGGCGCACGACCTCCCAGAGCGCCGGCACCTGGGAGGCGTCCAGGTTCGCGAGGTAGTACGCGCTCGCGGCCCCCAGGAAGGCGGCGCGCAGGAGCTTGGTCGCGTCGATGTTGGCGACGCCGTCCGCGCTCGTGTGGATGTAGCGGTCCGGCCAGTCGTTCAGGTAGATGGCCGGAACCCGCCAGGAGCCCTCGGTCCAAACCTGATGGTCGCTCCCCTCGGTGAAGTCCACGAATTCCGCCTGGAGCCCCCGCTTGCCCCCCTCGCGGTCGACCAGCGGATAGGGCGCGGCGCCGCGGGACGCGAGCTCGTCCGACTGCTCGTTGACGAAGCGGCCGAAGGCCATCGCCACGTCGTTCACGAAGGTGGGCAGGCTCTTGGGCGACCGGGTGACGTGGAACACGGCCTTGGTGATCTCGGCGTCGCCCCCCACCATGTCCATGTGGATCGCGGCGCGGGCCCGGGAGGCGAGGTCCGGCCGGGCGTTCAGAAGCGCGATCGTCCCCTCGATCTCCGGCGGCCAGAGGAAGCGGATCGTCCGCCGGGGCGGCGCGAGCTTCCCCTCCCGGACGAGCTTTGAGAGCGTGCGCGCCGCCTCCAGGATCGCGGAGCAGCCGCTCGCATTGTCGTTGGCGCCCGGGCGCTGGTGGTCCAGATGGCAGGAGAGGACGATCTCCTGCGAGCGGTCCGCCCCCGGGATCACCCCGGTCGCGAGGCTGTAGGCCCCCGGGTGCTGGCCGGCCCGCACCCTTGCCCGGAGGCGCACGGGCGTGCCCGCGGCCAGCCGCTCCTGCCAGGCCCGCGCCTGTTTCAGGGAGACCATGAAGGCGAACGTCTCCGGCTCCGGAAAGGTCTCGAGGTGCCCCCAGCGGACCAGGTTCTCGTCCTCCTTCCACCACCCCGTCACCTGGTTCTGGGCGTAGGAGACGATCCCAGCCGCCCCGTGCTTCGTGACGGCCAGGGCGGTCACCGGTCCCGGCTGGGAGGAGGTCAGGACGAGCTTTCCGCGCACGTCCTTGTCCTTGTAGTTGTCCTCCGACGTCCCGGCGCCGATGTCCACGAGCTCGGCCGCGGCCTCGCCGCTCGCGCTGTCCTGCGCGAGGACGATGGGCCGCTCCTCCCAGGAGGCGATGCGGACGGAGTCCACCCAGCGTCCCCCCTCCTCCCGCTGCTCCCACAGCTCGGCGAATTCGGCGTCCCACGCCGGCCGGGAGCGCTGGGTGCCGTAGTAGATCCTGCCGTCCGCCGGCAGCTCCAGGATCTCCACCTCGGAGAGGCCGTACTCCTTCAGCCGGTCCCGCACCCGCTCGGCCGCGGCGCGGAATCCGCGCGAGCCGCGCATGCGGTGGAAGAGCGTGAAGTCCTGGAGGTTCCGCTTGGCCGCCGTGCCCGACACCTCGGAGGCGAGCGCGCGCACGGCCGGCTCGGGCAGGAGCGGCGGCGGCTCGGTCGCCCGGGCGGACGGGCTCAAAGCGAGGAAGCCGAGAACGATGGCGGCTGAGGCAAGACGGCTCCGGTCCATCTCTGTAGTCTCCGCGAAACAGAAGTCAGGAGCGGCAGACTAGCAGAGATCAGGACCGTTGCAGGGGCGGCCCTGTGTGGCCGCCCT
>DATHUD010000838.1:0-1710 GCA_035462575.1 Thermoanaerobaculia bacterium
GGCCGCGCTTGCTTCTCTTCAGAACCGGTAGGTCAACCCGAGGTGCAGCCGGTAGACCGTGTAGTCATCGATCGATCCGGTCCGCCCGGAAACCCGATCGGTGATCTTCCAGTCGGCGAAGTGCTGGGCCGCCTGCACGCCGTACTCGAGGCCCCAGCGCCGGCCGAGCCCGTGCCGCAATCCGAAGCCGATTGAAGCCAGAATCTCCGATCCGGCGTCGGTGGTGATGTCGAACGTCCCTCCGCCCGGAGCCGGGCCCGTGATGTCCTCGGTGTCGGGCGACGTGAAGCCGAGCCCGGCGGTCCAGAACCAGCGCAGCCTCCCGTCCTGCCTGCCGTATTCCCTTTCGATCCAGCCGCTCCAAATCACGGCGTCGATCGTCGAGTCGACCTCCTCCGGGGAGGAGATCCCCACGAATTCATAGGGCCGCTCGTAATCGCCGGTGATCGAGTCCACGGCGAAGCCGACGAGCCACCGGTCGTTCAGGCGATACCGGCCGAAGACTCCGGCGCCCATCAGGTCGTTCGCCGGCTCCCCTCCGGCGTTCAGGACCAGGAGGCGCGGCCCGAGCTCCCAGCGCCCGGAGGATTGGGCGTGGGCCGCCGCGATCGCCAGCAGGAACGGGAGGAGCGAAAGGATGACGATTCGTCGCATGATCTGGCTCTCCATACCTTTTGTTTTCGTCTCTGCCCGTAAGAGGGGGAGAGCCGGGGAAATCCTTCGCTCTCCTCTCCGCGAAGGATTTCCCCGGCCGGGGCGCTCTAACGCGACGATCGGGGTAGATTGTTGAGGTCGGCGATCGAGGAGGAAAACCGTTGACGAGCGATCGGGAGCTGGCGCGGCGGATGCTCGCCGGGGACGAGCGGGCGTTCGGAGAGTTCTTCGACGGCCACTTCCCCGGCCTGTACCGGTTCGCGCTGACCCGCCTGGACCGGGACGAGGCCGCGGCCGAGGAGGTCGCCCAGGCGGCGCTGTGCAAGGCGATCTCGAAGCTCTCGACCTGGCGCGGCGAGGCCACGCTGTTCACGTGGCTGTGCACGTTCTGCCGCCACGAGATCTCGGCCTTCTGCCAGCGCAACCGGCGGGCCCCGCACCAGGTCGGCCTCGTCGAGGACCTGCCGGAGGTGCGGGCGGCGCTCGAATCGCTCCCCGCCTCGCTCCGGGAGGGCCCGGGCGAGGCGTTAGACAGGAAGGAGCTCGGCCGCCTCGTGCAGGTCGCCCTCGACCGGTTGCCTCCGCACTATGGAGACGCCCTGGAGTGGAAGTACCTGGAGGGACTGGCCGTGAAGGAGATCGCGGCGCGGCTGGGCCTCTCCGCGAAGGCCGCCGAGTCGCTTCTCGTCCGCGCCCGCGATGCGTTCCGGGACGGATTTGCCGCCCTGGTTCAGAAACCCCCGATGCCGGAGTCGCCCTCATGAATCCCGAAGACGATTCGCCCGACGACGTCGCGCGCCTGATCCGCCTGGCCGGCCGGAGGCCCGCCGTGCCCGAGGACGTCGCGGCCCGCGTCCGCGCCGCCGCCCACGAGCAGTGGCAGAGCGGGCTCCGGCGCCGCGCGCGGGCCCGCTTCCTGTGGACGGCGGGAGCGCTCGCCGCTGCCGCCTCGATCGTCCTGGCGATCGCTTGGAGCCTGAGTGTCGCGGGCCGCGAGATCGAAACCGGAGAAGGAAGCCGTGAGGCGGTCCGGCTCGCCTCCGGCCACTCGGTGCG
>DATHUD010000839.1:0-1829 GCA_035462575.1 Thermoanaerobaculia bacterium
CAACGACGGCTACCTCCTGCGCTGGTTCGTGGAGCGCGGCATCCCGGTTTTCGGCATCGAGCCCGCCGCCAACGTGGCCGAGGCGGCCGAGGCGGCAGGCATCCCCACGCTCGTCAAGTTCTTCGGCGCGGAGACCGCCCGCCAGCTCGCCGACCGCGGCACGCGGGCCGACCTCCTCGTGGGCAACAACGTCCTCGCCCACGTGCCGGACCTGAACGACTTCGTGGCGGGCCTCTCGATCCTCCTCGCGGAAGGAGGCGTCCTCACGATGGAGTTCCCCCATCTCCTCCGGCTCATGGAGGAGGACCAGTTCGACACGATCTACCACGAGCACTACTCCTACTTCTCCTTCACGGCCGTCCGCCGGGTGTTCTCCGCCCACGGCCTCACCCTGTTCGACGTGGAAGAGCTGCCCACGCACGGCGGGTCGCTCCGCATCTACGCCCGGCATGACCGGGACGACGCGAAGCCGGTGGAGGACCGCGTCCAGGATCTCCTCGCCCGGGAAGAGGCGGCGGGGCTCGCCTCGATCGACGCCTACCGCTCCTTCACCGAGCGGGTGGAGCGGGTCAAGCGCGGGCTCCTGCGCTTCCTCATCCAGGCGAAAGAGGAGGGGAAGACGGTGGCCGCCTACGGCGCTCCGGCCAAGGGGAACACGCTTCTCAACTACTGCGGCATCCGCACCGACTTCCTGGACTACACGGTGGACCGGAGCCCTCACAAGCAGGGCCGCTACCTGCCGGGCACGCGCATCCCCATCCACGCGCCGGACCGCCTCCGCGAGACCCGGCCGGACTACGTGCTGATCCTCCCCTGGAACCTCAAAGAGGAGATCGTGGAGCAGATGGCGGACGTCCGCTCCTGGGGAGGGAAGTTCGTGGTGGCCATCCCGGAGGTCGAGGTCCTCGAATGATTTTCCGGGAGACCCCGCTCCCGGGAGTCTGGGTCCTCACCCCCGAGCGGTTCGAGGACGAGCGCGGCTTCTTCGCCCGGACCTTCTGCCGCCGCGACTTCGAGGCCCGGGGGCTCGACCCGGACATCGCCCAGTGCAGCGTCTCCTACAACCACCGGCGGGGCACGCTGCGCGGCCTCCACTTCCAGATCGCCCCGCATGAGGAGGTGAAGCTCGTCCGCGTCACTCGCGGCGCGGTGTGGGACGTGATCGTGGACCTGCGGCCCGATTCGCCCACCTTCCGGCAGCACTTCGGCGTGGTCCTCTCGGCGGACGAAGGCAACCAGCTCTACATCCCCAAGGGGATGGCCCATGGCTTCCAGACGCTCGCGGACGCGACCGAGGTCTTCTACCAGATCTCCGCCTTCTACGCCCCCGAGGCCGCCCGCGGCTATCGTTGGGACGATCCGGCCTTTGCCATCCCCTGGCCCGAGCCGGTGACCGTGATGTCGGAGAAGGACCGGAATCTGCCCCTTTTCGGGAGCGAGCCGTGACCGCCGGAGAGGACATGCACCGCTTCATCGCGGAGGCTTATCCGATCTGCCGCAGCATCACGGGCGATGGAGTCCGTCAGACGCTCGCGATGATCCGCCAGCGGATCCCCCTGGAGATCCACGAGGTCCCGAGCGGCACGCCCGTCTTCGACTGGACGGTTCCCAGGGAGTGGAACATTCGCGACGCCTGGGTGAAGGGGCCGGACGGCCGCAAGGTGGTCGACTTCCAGCGCTCGAACCTTCACGTCCTCAACTACAGCGTCCCGGTCCACACGAAGCTGTCTCTTTCGGAGCTGAAGCAGCACCTCTTCACGCTGCCGGACCAGCCGGACCTGATCCCCTACCGCACCTCCTACTACCGTGAGGCCTGGGGCTTCTGCTTG
>DATHUD010000840.1:0-2553 GCA_035462575.1 Thermoanaerobaculia bacterium
TGGGCCGAGGCGGTGCCGGCGGACAGAGCCAGCACGGCGAGAGAGGCAAGGGTGGTGCGCAGGGTCGCCCTGGCTCAGAAATCTCCGAAGGTCGTGATGTCGATGAAGTTCTTGTTGGCCCCGGCGGGACTCACGTAAACCTTTTCTTCGAAGAAGGGCGGATTCGAGCGGTCGATCTGCCCGACGTAGACCTTGAATTCGAGGCTGGTGTTGCTCGAGATGAACACCCACCAGTGCCCGTTGACCGGGCGGCCGTCCAGGATTTTGACCAGGATCTCCGGATTCGATGCCTGGAAGAACCAGAGCAGGCCGGACTCGTTCGAGAGCGGCACGGCGTAGCCGTTCCCATGGAGAGCGCCGTCCGAGGTCGACCATTCGACCCGGACCTGGAATTTCTGGTCCTGGAGGTAGAGATCCGGGGTGGCCGCCGGATCGACCTCCACAGTCTTCTCCACAGGGGTCTCTTCATCGATGATCACCGCCACGGTCCAGGTGCCGGCGGGCAGAGGGCTCAGGAGGAATTCCTCCTGGAAAGGGGCGAGCCCGGGAGGGCTGCAGTTATGGTGGCTGGACAGCCGGAGGGTGATCCGGTTTCCGCTGATCTCCGGCGGAAAAAATTCAGGCTGTGCGGAGGCGCCGCAGATCCCCAGTCCGGTGACGGAGACGCGGAGAGGGTCGATCGCCGTGGGAAGCCGCGGGCTGACGGTGATCGTCTCGACGCTGGGGCTCCCGAACTGGGCCGCGGCGGCGCCGGCGTACAGGATGAGCGAGGCAATGCAGGCAAGAGCAGTACGCATGATCGATTCTCCTCAGACCGGGCGGACCTCGGGCGGAAGGTGCCCGCGGTCGTCATCGTGCCGCCGGTCCACGGCCCGCAGCTCCACGGGCGTAGGGCCGGACGGCGGCTCCTCGCCAGGCAGCGGCGAGCCATAGAACACCTTCGAAGGCGGCTCCCAGTCCTCGCCCCGCATCTTCGCGGCAGCCCACTCCACGCCTTCCAGAATCTTGTGATAGCCGGTGCAGCGGCAGAGATTGCCGGCGAGCGCCTCCTGGATCTCCTCGCGGGCCGGGCGCGGGTTTTCGGCCAGGAGCGCCTTGGCCGCCATCAGGATGCCGGGCGTGCAATAGCCGCACTGGGCGGCGCCCAAGTCCGCGAAGGCCGCCTGGAGAGGGTGAAGGTCGTTTCCCCTCTGCAACCCCTCGACCGTTTCGATCGACCGGCCCCCCATCTCGGCGGCGAGCGCGAGGCACGAGAGCACCGGCCGGCCGTCCACGAGCACGGCGCAGGTGCCGCATTCGCCGAGCTCGCACCCATGCTTGGTACCGGTCAGCCCGCACTCCTCCCGCAGCACCTCGAGCAGGGTGTGGTGGGTGGGGAAGACCACGGCCCGGTCCTCGCCGTTGATCCGCAGTTTGAGGGTGGTCAGGTCGTTCATGCCGTCTCCGGTCCTATTGAATTCACATCAGAGGTCCATGCCGTCGTTTTCCGCGCCGTCCCCCGCCCGGGCATGAATGCCCGGGCTACAAGGGCAGCGCCCCGTGAACGGGGCTTTAAGCCGGGTTCACCCGGCGCTGCCCTTGTAGCCCGGCGATTCATCGCCGGGCGAGGGTGGGGTCGCCCTCAACTCCACCCCTTCGGCCAAGAGGCCCCGCACCAGCATCTCCGCGCACTCGCGGCCGATCTCGCGGGCGGTCTTGCTTCCGTCCGGGCGAAACCACTTCACCGTCCAGTTGGCGGCCCCGAGGATCGCGAGCGCGCTCACCTTGGGGTCGGTCTTCCGGAACACGCCCGCGGCCATGCCGGCCTCGAGGATCTCCCGGTAGGACCGCTCGTAGGCATCGCGCCGCACCTGGACCGCCTCCCGGAAGCGCTCGCCCAGCGCCTCCACCTCCAGGTGGGCGAGCGAGCCGGGCGTCCTCTCGTTCAGGAGGACGATGTGCTCCTCGATGAGGAAGAAGAGCTTGCCGTCCGCCCGCAGAGGAAGATCGCGCACCCGCGCCGAAAGCTCCAGGAGCCCGGTCAGGGCGCTCTCCTGCACGAAGGCCAGGAGCTCGCCCTTGTCCTTGAAGTAGTAGTAGAGGTTCCCGACCGCCATCCCCAGCTCCGCCGCGATGTCCCGCATGCCCGTGGCATGGAGCCCCCGGCGGCGGAAAACCCGCGAGGCCGCGTCCAGGATCTCGCGCTTCTTGTCGAAGACCTTTCCGTTGGGCTCGGAGCGGCGGATGGAGATCGGAATTTGAACCATCGTTCAAATTCTCGCAGGGGGAAGGGGCGGTGTCAAGGAGCGGCGGCTGCGGTATCGTACGCCCTGTCTCATGAAACACCCCGCCACCTTCCTCCTCCTGCTTGCCTTGAGCCTCGCGGCCTGCGACAAGGCAGACCTCCCGAAGGACCTCTCCGGGCCGGCCGCCGCCGCTGGCGCCTCCCCGGAAACGTCCCCGGCGCAGGGGCCGGGAAAGGGCGCTCTCCTCGAGCTGCGGCGCTGGAAGGACCCCGGGGAGCTGGTGCTCGTCGGGAAGGGCGGCGTGCTCTCCGGGCCGATGGGGGGGCCG
>DATHUD010000841.1:0-5122 GCA_035462575.1 Thermoanaerobaculia bacterium
CGCCCTCCCGAGCCCTCACCTCCCCGGCCCTCCTCTCCCAGCCTCCTCCCACCCGCCGGGAGAGGAGGGAGCTTCAGACATCTCTTACAAGGGCTCCCTCTCCCGGTCGGGGGGAGGGGGCTGGGAGAGGGTTGGGGTGAGGGTCTTCGGCCTACTTCACCTGCTTCCCCGGCACGTCCCGCCCGCCCTGGTGGAGCACGAGCCCGGTCGCCTGGCCGTCCGGCCCGCGCTCGAAGTCGACCTGGGCGTCCACCACCTTCAGGAAGAACCGGTTTTCGGATTCCGGGAAAAGCTCGGCCTTGGGCTGGCCCGTGGGCGTGCCGAAGAGCTGACCTCCCTCGCGGGTGATGGTCAGGGTGAAGCCCGGCGCGAGCTCGTACTCGCCCACGAGGCCGTCGTAGACCGCGGGGTCCACCTTCACGGCCTGGCGCTCGGAGGGGATCGGCTCGTCCGTCCGCTTCCCGAAGCCCTCCAGCCCGTAGCGGGGGGAGAAGTCCACGCCCGTGATCTTTCCCTGGGCGTCGCGCCGGAAGCGGAGGCGGCTGTCGCTCTCCTCGAAATAGAAGGAGTCCTTGGCGAACGCCTTGATCTCCGCCTTGCCGCCGCCGCTCCTCCGGGAGAAGAGCTTGTCGCCGTCGCGCGTGATCGTCCGCGTCGTCTCCTCATCGAAGCGGTAGACGCCCACGTACTCGTCCATCTCCCGGGCGGCGAGCGGGAGGGGCTTCCGGTCTTCGAGAGGGCTGCCGAAGATCTTCCCCTGGATGCGGGCGACGATCGCCTCCGGCCGCGGGTCCGAGGCCTCGTTGTTCGAGAGGATGGCGATGAACAGCCGCTCCTGGGGCACCCGGCTCACATAGGACGTGAACCCGAAGATATCCCCGCCGTGCTCGACGATCCGCCGGCCCTCCCAGTCGAACACCGCCCAGCCGTAGCCGTAGCGGGTGCTCTGGCCCGAATTGAGCTTCACCGCCGTGAACATCCGGTCGAGCGAGGCCTTCCGGAGCAGCGTCCCGCCGGAGAGCGCCTTGTCCCACAGCACCAGGTCGTCCACCGTCGAGAGGAGCGAGCCGGCCGCGTAGGGCTGGGTCATGCTCAGGTAATCGGCGTTCTTCCAGTTTTCTCCGTCCCGGCCGTAGCCGTAGGCCCGCCGGGACACGAGCTCCGCCGCGTGTCCGTAGCGGGAATCCTTCATGCCGAGCGGCTTGAAGACCTCCTCCTCGATGAACTGCTCGTAGCTCTTGCCCGAGGCCTTCTCGATCACCGCCCCGAGCAGCACGTAAGCCGAGTTGTTGTAGGCCCAACGCTCGCCGGGCGTGAACTCCAGCGGCTTGTCCTTGAAGAGGCCGATCAGGGTCTCGAGCTTCATCTCCTCCCGCACCCGGGGGATCCACTCCGGAAGCCCCGTATAGCTCGGGATGCCCGACGTGTGGGTGAGCAGGTGCTCGATCGTGATCTTCTGTCCGTGGGTGGGGTAGTCGGGAAGGTACTTCGTGACGTCGTCCTCGATCCGGAGCTGCCCGCGCTCGGCCAGCATCAGGATGGCCGCCGCCGTGAACTGCTTGGTCACCGACCCGAGCTCGAACACCATCTCGGGCCCGTTGGGCACCTGAAGCTCCACATTGGCGAGGCCGTACCCCTTGCGCAGCACCACCTCTCCGTCCAACACCACGATCGCCGCCGCCCCGGGCTCATCCGCCGGGTAGGCCTCGGCGAGGAGGCGGTCCGCGTAGGCGGAGACCTCCGCCTTGGAAACGGAAGCGGCCCGGGCGGGGACGGCGAACGGCAGCAGGGTCGACAGCAACAGCAAGGCGGACAGGGCGCGGCCGCCGGAATTCCTTCGAAACATGGTCGGGCTCCTGAATTGAAAGATCCGGGCCGGCGCTTCTTGCGCCGGCCTTGGTTTCCATTACGGCGGGAGCCGGGAAAAGGTTCGAGCCCCGAGGCTACGCCCTAGCAGTTGTGGAGCCGCGAGTAGTCCGCGCAGAGGATCGAGTAGCCGTCGCCGGGGCCGATCTGGCACTCCACCCCTGGATGCGTCGCGCAGTAGCTGCAGGAGCAGACGATGGGGCCGGCCGAGGAGCTCACGGGGGTAAGGCTCGCGAAGGCGAGGAGGCCGGTGACCGCGAGCAGGCGCAAAGCAGGGCGAAGACGGTTCATGGCAATGTCCTTTCCGGCGCGCTGCGCGCGGGCACACCTTTCGTGGACGGCTCCACCGCAACGCGACTCTACAAGAGAGGTGCGCGAGCGCGGGGAAACGGAGCTTGCTCCGGGAGCCCTCCTCAGATGAGGCGGCTTCGGCCGGGCATCACCGGGGCCCTCTCCCGCACCGCGTCGAGCAGGTTCAAGAGCGGTCCCGTCATGAACGTCGTGACGAGCGCCATGACGACCATCATGGCGAAGATCCGCGGCGAGAGGATCCCCAGGTCGTAGCCCAGGTTCAGCACGATGAGCTCGACCAGGCCCCGGGTGTTCATGAGCACGCCCAGGGCGACGGAATCTCTCCAGCCCATGCCCGTCCACCGCGCAGCCAGCATGCTGCCCCCCAGCTTGCCGGCGATCGCCACCGCGATGATGCCCGCGCACACCAGCCAGCTCCGCCAGTCGTCGAGCAGGCCGATCTCTGTGCGCAGGCCCGTGAAGGCGAAGAAGAGCGGCAGCAGGAAGACCGAGCTGAAGGTCTCCAGCCGCTCGCGGAGGAACTGGCGCAGGCCGGCCTCCGGCGGCATGGCCACGCCGGCCAGGAAGGCGCCGAACAGGGCGTGGATGCCGATCACCTCCGTGAACAGCGCCGAGGCGAACACGAAGAGGAGAATCCCCGCGAGCAACCCGGGGCCGCGGCTCCGGCCCTGCCCGCCGACGCCCAGGACCCGTCCGGCCCAGGGCCGGACTGCGAAGAGCATCACCGCGATGAACAGCACGGCCAGGAGGATCGTCAGCAGCGAGCCGCCCAGCCCGTCCGCTCTCACCAGGGCGACCACGACCGCGAGCAGGCACCAAGCCGTGACGTCGTCGACCGCCGCGCACGCGATCGCCGTGCTCCCGAGGCTGGTCTTCGACATCCCGCGGTCTTCGAGAATGCGGGCCAGCACCGGGAACGCCGTGATGCTCAGAGCCACGCCGAGGAACAGGGCGAACGCGTTGAACGGGATGCCGGCGGGAGCGAGAGAACGGTAGACGAGCAGCGCTCCGGAGACTCCGAGAAAGAAGGGGACGACGATGCTCGCGTGGCTGACCAGCACCGCCGCGTCCGCCTTCTGGCGGAGGTGCTGCAGGTCGAGCTCGATCCCCACCACGAACATGAACAGGATGACCCCGACCTGGCTCAAGAGCTGTAAGGCCCCGAGCGAATCCGCGGGGAACAGGAACGTCTGCACGCCGGGGGCGACCAGGCCCAGGAGCGAAGGGCCGAGGAGGATTCCCGCGATCATCTCCCCGATCACCGGGGGCTGCCGGATTTTCGCGAAGAGGCTTCCCAGAAGCTTTGCCGCGGCGACGATGACGAGGACCTGAAGCAGCAGGCGGCTCAGCGGATGCCGCACATTCTCGAACAGGCCCCGGGCGAACCCGCCCGCGGGGCTCTTCCCCTCCGCGGACGGCGAGGAGGGCGCCGCAGGGGGTGCGGCCTCCGTCTGCCCGGCCGAGGGCCCCGGCGATTCGAGGCGAGCGCCGAAGCGGAGAATTCCATAGATCCCGGCCCCGAAGAGGAGGAGGAGAGCGAGGTAGAAGAGCAGGTTTCTCGGCATGGCACTCCTTCGTCGTGGGATCGGGAGACCGGCGTCCTCGCGCCGGCCTGGTCTAACAGGCGCGGAGCTTCAAGGAAGGTTACGGGCTCGCTTCGAGTCGTGAGAGGAGCTCCAGAGCGTTCCCTGTCGCCGCGCCGAGCGTGGTGTTGTCGAAGATGCACCAGACCGGCCGCCCCGTCGCCGCGTCCTCCTGGAGCCGCGACGCCAGCACCGCGACGTACTCCTCAGAATAGGCCGAGTAATAGATCCTCGGCGAGCCGTGCAGCCTGTAGTACCTGAGGCCGGGCCATCCGCCAGGCTCCGCGGCGGCGGGCACCCGCGCCGGATCGGCGGCCACGCGGGCGACGCCGAGCCTCTCCAGGAGCTCGTCCGCCTCCGGGGTGAACCAACTCGGGTGACGGGGCTCGCAGGCCACCGCGACGGGCGAGCGGGAACGCAGCGCCGCGAAGAAGCGGTCCGCCACGGCCGCTTCGAGCTCCAGGCTGGGAGGAAGCTGGACGAGAAGGCACCCGAGCTTGTCTCCGAGAGGGCTCGCTTCCGCGAGAAAGGAATCGAGGAGCCCTTCGGCCTCCTGAAGGCGAAGGCCGTGGGTGATCGCCTTGGGGACCTTGACCGAGAAGCGGAAAGACGGTGGCACGCTGGCGCTCCAGCGGGCGTAGGTCGCCGGACGATGCGGGCGGTGGAAGGACGAATTGATCTCGACCGCGGGGAAGCGGGCCGCGTAGCGCTCCAGGTGGCTCCCCGCGCCGGGGAACCGCTCCTGCTCGGAACGGGGCAGGCTCCATCCCGCGCAGCCGACCCACACGCCAGGACGGCGGCTTTCGTTTCGAGGAGAGAAGATCGAAGAGCTCAACACCGGCTCGCAACAGGTGGGCTCGCCCCTCCGTCCCCAAGACGGACGCGGCGCTCACCCGCGCGATCCTACTAGAGCGGGTCCCCTTCTCTCTCCTGGGGAGGGGAGGCTCCTAGGGGCAGTGGGTCTGCGCCCAGTCCGAGCAGACGATCGAGTCGCCCGTGGGGGAGCCCGGCTCCAGGGGAACGCCTATAGACACTGCGCCTCCACCCTCTGACATCGCGCCAAAGTCGACAGACATCGCCTCTCCGTCTGGCGACATCGCGCCAACATCAGCCGACATCGCCACTCGGTCGGCCGACATCGTCACGCCGTCTGTGGAAGTTGCTGCGAAGTCGGGAGACATCGCCTCTCCGTCTGGCGACATCGCGCCAGCATCGGCCGACGTCGTCACTCGGTCGGCCGACATCGTCACGCCGTCTGTCGAAGTTGCGGCGAAGTCGCGAGACATCGCCTCCATGGAGGAGCGGGGGGCAAGGTGCAAAGGGCTAAGGAGCTCCGTCTCCTACCCGGCACCTTACCCACG
>DATHUD010000842.1:0-6098 GCA_035462575.1 Thermoanaerobaculia bacterium
CGGGACGAGCTCTCCGAGGAGCTGCTGGGCGACCTCACGCGTGCACTGGCCGCGGAGTTGGGGTATTGGCCCGGTACTACGAAGCGCTTGGTGCGGATTGAACGCGCGGCTTGGGAGGACGAGCTGCCGTTATCGTTCGCCCAGCAGCGCCTCTGGTTCGTCGACCGGCTGGCCCCCGGCGGCGCGGCTTACAGCATCCCGTCGGCCCTGCGTATCCGCGGCTCCCTGGACGCCGACGCCCTCGCCTGGGCTCTCGGCGTCGTCCAGGAGCGGCACGAGTCCCTGCGCACCACCTTTGTCGAGCGTAATGGCGAGCCGGTCGCCGTGGTATCCCCCTCGCCGCTCGGGGCCATGGCTCGCCTGACGCTCTCCGCGGGCGAGGTGGAACCCTGGCTGGCAGAGGAGGCCGCGCGTCCGTTCGACCTCGCGCGCGGCCCGCTGGTGCGCTCCGCCCTCCTGCGCGTCACGCCGGACGAGCACGTCCTCTCTCTCAACCTGCACCACATCATCGCCGACGGCTGGTCGATGGGGGTCGTCGTCCGCGAGCTGGCGGAGATCTACACCGCCGCGCTGACCGGGCGCCCCGCCGTCCTCCCTGAGCTGCCGATCCGGTACAGTGACTTCGCGCTCTGGCAGCGCGATCTCCTGCGGGGCGAGCGCCTCGCCGCCGAGGTCGAACGCTGGAGGCAGCGGCTCGCCGGAGCACCGGAGACCCTCGACCTGCCGGTCGACCACCCCTGGCCCGAGGTACCGAGCGGCCACGGCGGAGCCCATGCCCTGGCAGTATCCGCGGGTATCGCGGAGTCCCTGCGGGCTCTCGCCCGCCGCGAATCGGTCACCCCCTTCATGCTGCTCCTGACCGGCTTCGCCGCCCTGCTCGCCCGCTGGTGCGACCAGGACGATCTCTGCCTCGGCTCGCCGGTCGCCGGCCGCAACCGACGTGAGACCGAGGGGCTGATCGGCCTGCTGGTCAATACGCTGGTCCTCCGCGCCGACCTGCGCGGCGGGCCGGATCTGCGCGCGGCTCTGCAACGGCTCCGCGAGACGGCGCTCGACGCCTTCGCCCATGCCGACCTGCCGTTCGAGAAACTGGTGGAAGAGCTGCGGCCTCAACGCAGCCTCGCCCGCCCGCCCATCGTGCAGGCCACCTTCGCCCTGCAGAACCTGCCGCCCCCGGAGGTCCACCTTCCGGGCTTGGTGCTGGAGCCTTTCGCGGCCGAGAGCAGCGCCGTCAAGGTGGAGTTGAGCCTCGCCCTGGTAGACGTCGGGGAGGAAGGCTTTGCCGGCAGCCTCGCCTACGCCGCCGACCTCTTCGAGCCCGCCACCGCCGCTCGGATGGCCGAGGGGTTCATGCGCCTGCTGGCCGGCATGGCGGAGGCAGGGGAGAGCGATCCCGCCCGCCCGCTGCTCGATCTGGAGGTCCTGCCGGAGAGCGAGCGCCTGCAACTCCTCGCCGAATGGAGCGCCAGCGAGGACCGCCCTGTCGGACTGCCGCTCCACGAGATCTTCGCCCGGCAGGCCCGAAGCACTCCGGATGCCGTCGCCGTGCTCTTCGAGGAGGAACGGTGGACCTACGGCGAACTGCTGCGGGAGAGCCTTGCGGTCGCCTCCTGGCTGCGCGGCCAGGGGGTCGTTCCGGGCGATCGGGTGGCGATCCTGGCCGGCCGCTCCGCCGAGAGGATCGCCTGGATGCTCGGCGTCCTGGCCACAGGCGCGGCCTATGTGGCGTTCGACCCCGAGCATCCGCGGGCCCGCACCCTGGATTTGCTGGCGGACGTGGCGCCGCGCCTCGTCCTCGCCGAGACCCCGCCCGTCCCCTCCCTGCCGGTCCCCGCTCTCCGCCCCGGAGCTCCACCGGTTCTGCTGCCCGGGCCGCTGGAGGGCGGCGTCGATGCCGACAGTCTCGCCTATGTCGTCTACACCTCCGGCTCGACTGGCCGGCCCAAGGGGATCGCGGCGCCCCACCGCGGTGCCGCGACCTATCTGGACTGGGTGATCCGCAACTACGGCCTCGGCCCGTCGGACGTCGCCCTGCAGCTCGCGCCGCTCACCTTCGACGCCTCCCTGCGCGACACCCTGGCGCCGCTCGCCGCGGGCGGGAAGGTCGTGGTGGTGCCCGACGCGGTGGCCCACGATCCCGAGGCCCTGCTCGCGCGGATGCGCCGGCATGCGGTCACCTGTCTGCCCAGCGTCGTTCCCGCGCTGCTGCGCGCCCTGACCACCGAAGCGCGGAGCGCGGGGCAAGCGGTTCCGTCGCTGCGCCTGATCCTGGCGAGCGGAGCGGTGCTGCACGGGTCCGATGCCGCGGCCGTGCGCGCAGCGTTCGGTGACAGGGTCCGGCTGGTCAACCAGTACGGCCCGAGCGAGACCGCGCTCACCTCGACCTGGCACGAGGTGGCGCCGGGAGACGAGGAGCTTCCTATGCTGCCCGCCGGGCGCCCGGCTGCCTCGCAACGTCTCTTCGTGCTCGACCGGGGGTTCCGTCCCGTGCCGCGCGGCGTGGCCGGGGAGATCTTCCTCGGTGGACCGGGTCTGGCCTTCGGCTACCTGGGGCAGCCGGACCGCACGGCCGAGGCCTTCCTGCCCGACCCCTTCGGCGGGCCGGGCGCACGGCTCTACGGGACCGGCGATCGCGGCCGCTTCCGCGCCGACGGCGTGCTCGAGCTGCTCGGGCGTCTCGACCTGCAGGTCAAGGTCCGCGGCCAGCGGGTGGAGCCGGGGGAGGTCGAGTCCGTGCTGCGCAGCCATACGGCGGTGCACGATGTCTGTGTGGCGGCGCGCACCGCTGGGGGTGACGGCGAGCCGCGTCTCACCGCCTGGGTGGTGAGCGGCGCGCCGCTTGAGGAGCCGCTCGAGGGGGATCTGCGCGCCTTCCTGTCCGAGCGCCTGCCGGCCGCGCTGATCCCCGCGGAGTGGGTTCGCCTGGACTCCCTGCCCCTGACGCCGCACGGAAAGGTGGACCTTTCGCGCCTGCCGGTGCCGGAGCGCGCCCGCGCGGCCTCCCAGCCCCCCCGCGATCGGGTCGAGCTGCAGCTCGTGCGTCTCTGGGAAGACCTCCTAGGGGTTACGCCGGCGGGCATCGAGGATGACTTTTTCGCTCTGGGTGGCCACTCGCTCGCCGCCGTCCGCCTGATGGCCGGTGTACGCCGCCTTTGCGGGCGCGAAATCCCGGTTTCCGAGCTGTTCCGGCGGCCGACCATCGCGGCCTTGGCTGAGCTGCTGCGCGGCCTTGAAGCGGGAGAGCCGACCGCCCCCTCGTCCCCCCTGCTCCTCCTTGCCTCCGGACCCGCGGAGGCCACGGCCCTGTTCTGCGTCCACGGTGCCTCGGGGAATGCCCTGGTGTTCGCCGACCTCGCGCGGGCGTTGGGGAGCGATCGGCCGGTTTACGGCCTCGAGGCGCGCGGACTGGTCGGTGGAGAGGGCATCTTAGAGAGCGTGGAACAGATGGCGGAGCTCTATCTGGCCGCCGTGCGTGAGGTCCGGCCGCACGGGCCCTACCGGCTCCTCGGCTACTCCATGGGCAGCAAGATCGCCTTCGAAATGGCCCGACGGCTGGAGGCGATGGGAGAAAACGTTGAGCTCCTCGCCCTGCTGGACGTCGCCGCGGTAGTCCCGAAGGGTTTCACCGGAGAAGAGGCCGAGGTCCCGGCCGAGATCCGCGAGTTGCCGGACTTCGACGGCGAGATCGCCCGGCGGCATCTGGGCGTCCTTCATGCTAACCGTAGAGCCTCCCTGCGGTGGACACCGAAGACCTACTCGGGGAAGGCCCTCCTGTTCGTCACCGCGCCCGAGGATTCCGGAGGGAAGGACACCGCGGACCCGACTCTCGGCTGGGGAGGCGTAACCCTGGGGGAAGTGGATGTCATCCCGGTATCAGGCGACCACTTCAGCATGCTGCGGGCTCCCCACGTCGAGGCACTGGTCCAGCGGCTCTAGGCCGAACGGCCGGAGGAGCCCGCCACCTGTCGTCTCGACGCACTCGATGGAGAAGAAATGGACTTGCTGCGTTTTCTGCTGCGCGAATCCCGGGCCACCGTGGCCTTCGCCATTCTGGTGGGCCTGCTGAGCGGCGCCGGCAACAGCGGGCTTATGATCTTCATCAACTCCCGGCTGATCCACGGGCACCCGGTGGGCTCTTCTCTGGCCTGGGGCTTCGCGGGTCTCTGCCTCGCGGTGATCGTCACGCGGACGACCTCCAACCTGCTTCTGCTGCGTCTCGGAGAGCGGAGCGTCCGTGGGCTCCGCCTGCGACTGAGCCACCGGATTCTGGCCGCGCCGTTACGCCACCTGGAGGAGCTCGGGCCGCATCGCCTGCTCGCAACCCTGACCGGCGACATCCCGGCGATCACCAACGCCGTCATCCTGCTGCCCGAGATCTCGATCAGCGCCTCGATCGTGGCCGGCTGCCTGGCCTATCTCGGCTGGCTCTCGCTGCCGGCCTTCGGGATCACTCTGGTCTTCATCATGGCTGGCGCGGGTGGGTATCACTTGGCGATCCGCAGCGCCCTGCGCCACTTCAAGCTGGCTCGTGAGCAGAACGACGAGTTGCTCTCCCACTTCCGTTCGCTGACCGAGGGAACGAAGGAGCTCAAGATCCACCGCGAGCGGCGGCAGTCCTTCCTCTCGGTTGTCCTGGGATCGACGGTCGAGCGCGTTTACGACGCGGGCGTCCGCGGCGGCAGCCTGTACGCCCTGGCGGAGAGCTGGGGGCACCTGATGATCTTCGTCCTGCTCGGCCTGCTCGCCTTCCTTCTGCCGTTCCTGACGAGGATTGACGATCGTACCCTGACGGGCTACACCTTCTGCCTGCTGTATATTGTGCTGCCGCTGCAGGTGGTCCTCAATTCCCTGCCGATCTTCGGCCGCGCCCAGGTGGCTCTTGGACGAATCCGGCAAATGGATCTCGACCTGGACGCCCAACCCGCCGACGAGGGGAACGCTCCTATGGGGAAAGGCCCGAGCTGGCACCGGCTCGAGCTGATCGATGTCTCTCATTCCTCCCGCAGGGAGGGGGTGGAGGGCCACTTCACCGTCGGCCCCCTGGGCCTGGAGCTCGCGCCGGGGGAGATCCTCTTCCTGGTCGGCGGCAACGGCAGCGGCAAGACCACTCTGGCGAAGATTCTGGCGGGACTGTACGCCCCTAAATCGGGCGAGATCCGCCTGGACGGGGAGCCGGTTTCCGCCGCCAACGTCGATGCCTACCGGCAGTACTTCTCGGCGATCTTCTCCGACTTCTACCTCTTCCCGAGCCTGCTCGGCATCGAGCCGGCCCGGCGGGCAGAGGCCGGGACCTACTTGGCCCAACTCCAGTTGAGCCACAAGGTCGTCGTGGAAGAGAACGGCTTTCTGTCGACGACCGAGCTCTCGCAGGGGCAGCGCAAGCGGCTGGCCCTGCTCACCGCCTATCTGGAGAATCGTCCCATCTACCTGTTCGACGAGTGGGCCGCGGACCAGGACCCGGTCTTCCGCGAAATTTTCTATCGCCAGATCCTGCCGTCCCTAAAGGCACGCGGCAAGGCCGTGATCGTCATCAGCCACGACGATCGGTATTACGACATCGGGGACCGGTTGATCAAGCTGGACTACGGGCGGATCGTCTTCGACGGCGCGCCTCATCTGCTGATCGAATCGGTCGCCTGACGAGGAGCAACCATGGGCAAGCGAATCGGGATCCTCGGCGGCATGGGGCCGCTCGCTTCCGCCGAGTTCCTCGGTACCCTCTATCGCGCGAACATTGACGCGCCGGTCTGCGTGATGATCTCCGACCCGACCGTCCCGGACCGTACCGAGCGGATCCTGCGCGGCGACACCGGCGAGCTGGCGGAGCGGCTCGCCTCCACTCTGGCGGAGCTCGCGATGATGGGCGCCGACGCCATTGTCATAGCCTGCGTGGACCATTCACCATGTACTCGACCAGGTTCCTCCAGACCTGCGCGACGGGGTGATCTCCCTCATCGACCTGGTGGTTGACGAAATTGTCGCGGCGCCACAGTGCCGGCTGCTGCTCGCCACGACCGGTACGCGTGACGCCCGTATCTTCGAGAGACACCGGCGCTGGCAGGAGATCGCCCTTTCCATAGAGCAGCCGTCGGACGAGG
>DATHUD010000843.1:0-5789 GCA_035462575.1 Thermoanaerobaculia bacterium
TCACGGACGGCTGGTCGGCCGGCGTCCTCCTGCGCGAGATCGCCGCGCTCTATGCCGGGACGGGGCTGGCGCCTCTGCCGGTGCAGTACGCGGATTTTGCGGTCTGGCAGAGGGCCTGGCTCACCGGGGAGACGCTGGAACGCCTGCTCGATCACTGGCGGGAGCGTTTGGCGGGCTCGTTGCCGGTCCTGGAGCTGCCGGTGGACCGGCCGCGCGGGGCCGCGACCGGCGCGGTGGGGGAGCGGCTCCCCTTCGTTCTGAAAGAGGCGGACGCCTTCCGCGCCCTCGCCCGCCGCCGGGGTGCCACCCTCTTTGCGGCCCTCCTCGCCGGCTTTACGGCGCTGCTCCACCGGATCGCCCACCAGGACGACCTTCTCGTGGGCACCCCGGTCGCGGGCCGCACCCGGCGGGAGACCGAGGACCTCGTCGGCTACTTCGTGAACAACCTCGTGCTGCGGACGGACCTGGGCGGCGATCCATCCTTCGAGGATATCGTGGACCGCGTCCAGGAGACGGCCCTGGACGCGTGGTCCCACCAGGATCTCCCGCTCCTGACGCTTGTCCAGGCGCTCCACCCCGAGCGCGCCCGGGCCGGGGCCATGCCGCTCTTCCAGGCCTGGTTCCAGCTCCAGAACACGCCGCTCTCGGCGATCGACCTCCCCGGCCTCGCGCTCTCCCCCTGGGAGATCGAGACCCCGGCCGCCACCTTCGACGTGGAGCTGCTCACGATGGAGGCGGAAGGCGAGCTCCGGGGGCACCTCGTGGTCAACCGCGGCCTCTTCCGGAGGGAGACGGCGGAGCGCCTGCTCGGCTGGCTCCTCACCCTCCTGCGCGGGGCCGCCGCCGCCCCGGAACGCCGCCTCTCCGAGTTGCCGCTCCTCTCCGGCGAAGAGCTTGCCCAGATCGTGACCGACGCGGGACCGGCTGCCGCGTTCCCGAACGTCCTCCCCCTCCACCGCGCCTTCGAGGCCCGCGCCGCGGAGGCGCCGGACGCCCCGGCCGTGACCTTCGAGGGCGAGACCCTCTCCTACATCGAGCTGGACCGCCGCGCGAACCGCCTCGCCTGGCACCTACGTGGACTGGGAGTGGGGCCGGAGGTCCGCGTCGGTCTCGCCTTCCCCCGGTCCCTCGACCTCGTCGTCGCGATCCTGGGCATCCTGAAGGCCGGCGGAGCCTACGTGCCCCTGGATCCGGACTATCCCCGCGAGCGGCTGGACTTCCTGGCGGCGGATGCGGGGCTCCGCGTCCTCCTCACCCCGGAAAATCTTTCGGAGACAGGGCCGCAGACCGGGCCGGAGACGCCTCCCGGGGTGGATATCGATCCGGACGCTTTGGCCTACGTGATCTACACCTCCGGGTCCACGGGCCGGCCCAAGGGGGTGATGGTCACCCACCGCCAGGCCGCGCGCCTGTTCGCGGCGAGCGCCTCCTTCGGCTTCGGGCCGGAGGACGTGTGGACCCTCTTCCACTCCTACGCCTTCGATTTCTCGGTCTGGGAGATCTGGGGCGCCCTCCTCCACGGCGGCCGGCTCGTCGTCGTGCCGCGGTGGGTGGCCCGCTCGCCCGAGGCGTTCCGGGACCTCCTGGTGCGCGAGGGGGTGACGGTGTTGAACCAGACCCCCTCCGCCTTCTACCAGCTCCTGCAGGCCGGTGGAGGCGGCCTTCGCCTCCGCTGGGTCATCTTCGGAGGCGAGGCTCTGGAGCCCGCGAAGCTCCGGCCGTGGCTCGACCGCCATGGAGACGAGCGGCCGGTCCTCGTCAACATGTTCGGCATCACGGAGACCACGGTCCACGTGACCCTCCGGCCGCTCACCCGGGCCGATCCGGACGCGGGGAGCGTGATCGGCCGGCCGCTCCCGGACCTCTCCCTCCACCTCCTGGACCGTGGGCTCCGGCCGGTGCCGCCGGGAGTCGTGGGGGAGATCTTCGTGGGCGGCGCGGGAGTCGCCCGCGGCTATCACGGCCGGCCGGATCTGACGGCCGAGCGCTTCCTCCCCGACGAGGGCGGCGCGCGGCTCTACCGCTCCGGCGACCTCGCCCGGCGCCGCGCGGACGGTGAGATCGAGTACCTCGGCCGGGCCGACCAGCAGCTCAAGGTGCGGGGCTTCCGCATCGAGCCCGGAGAGATCGAATCCGCCCTCGTCCGCCACGAGGCGGTGGGGGCGGCGGCGGTCCTCGCCCGCCGTGTCTCGGCCGAGGATATCCGCCTCATGGCCTTCCTCGCCCCGCGCGCCGGCCGCGAGCTGCCCCCGGCGGAGGAGCTGCGGAGCCTCCTGCTCGAAACCCTTCCCGAGCACATGGTGCCCGCGGCCTTTGTCCCCCTTCCGGCCCTCCCCCTCACTCCCCATGGGAAGGTGGACCGCCGCGCCCTGGCGGATCTGGGGGAGGCCGCCGAGGCTCCCCGGGCCGCCGCCGAAGCTCCGGCGAATCCGCTCGAAGAGAGGCTCGCCGCCCTCTGGGCCGAGCTTCTGGAGGTGGACGCCGTGGGCCGCGACGAGAGCTTCTTCGCCCTCGGAGGGCACTCGCTCCTGATGACCCGCGTCGCGACCCGGGTGCGCGAGGAGCTGGGGGTTTCGATCCCGATGAAGAGCTTCTTCGACCGGCCTACGGTGGCCGGGTTGGCGGAGGCGATCGCAGAAAAAGCCTCCCCCGCCCGGGCCCTCACCCCCCGGCCCCCTCTCCCACCACCCCTGTCCCCCTCCCTGGGAGAGGGGGAGCAGGAAAGGGTTGCCGTTCTCCCCCTCTCCCGGGGAGGGTGGGTGGAGTGGCGGGAGAGGGGGCCGGGGGGTGAGGGCCCGGGCGGGGGCGCCCTCCGCGTCACCACCCTCGCCTTCCCCACCGCCAACCGCCCCGAAGTCCTCGCCCGGGGCCTGGAAAGCTACGCCGCAACCGCCCCCCACCGCCGCTTCCTGGTGCTGGACGACTCCAAGGACCCCGCCGTCCGCGAGGAGTACCGCCGCCGTCTGCGCGACCTCCAAGGGCGCCTCGGCGTCACGATCCTCTACGCCGGCCTCGAAGAGAAGCGCCGCTTCGCCGCCGACCTTGCCGTCGAGGCCGGGGTGGACCCGGCGGTGACGGAGGCGGCGCTCCTCGATCCTCTGGGGATCGGCCTCACCGTGGGCGCCAACCGCAACGCCGTCCTCCTCGCGACGGTGGGGGAGGGGGTGCTGAGCGTGGACGACGACACCCTGAGCCTCGTGGCGCCGTCCCCGGGCCAGGAGGAGGGGACGGACGTCATCTCCGGCACCGTGCCGGGCACGGCGTTCCTTTCCGGCCGCGATCCCGGGGAGATCCGGGCCTTCGCGGACCGCGCCGAGGCCCTGGCATCGCTCGACCTCCGACCGGCGGACTTGGCGGGGCTGCACGAGGGGCTTCTCGGGCAGCCGGTGCTGGTGACGACGAACGGCTGGGCCGGCGACTGCGGGTGGCACTCGCCGTCGTTCTACATGCTCCTCGAAGGCGAGAGCCGGCGGCGGCTGGTGCGGACGGCCGAGGGGTATCGCACGGCCACGGCGAGCAAGGAGATCGTGCGCTCCGTGCCGCGGACGACCCTGGGCGACGGCGACTCCTTCATGGCGACCCTGTTCACGGGGCTGGACAACCGGCGCCTCCTCCCGCCCTTCCCTCCGGTTCTCTGGGGGGAGGACCTGCTCTTCGGCATCACGCTCCAGCTCTGCTTCCGCGAGGCCCGGGTGGGGCACCTCCCGTGGGTCGCGGCCCACGAGCCCGTGGAGGTCCGGCGGTTCTGGCCCGGGGAGATGGCGCGCAGCGCGTCGGGGGTCGATCATTCACGGCTCGTCTCGGCGCTCCTGGACGGCTTCTCGCCGGATGCGGCGGAGCCCGCGGACGCCTTGAAGAAGTTGGGCGGGTATCTCCTGGAGCTTGGGCGCATGGCTCCCGCGGACTTCGACGCGCTGGCGCTTCGGAGCGTCCGCGCCCGGGCCGAGGCGTTCGCGGTCGAGCTGGAGGCCCGCCTCGCCACGTTCGATCCCGCGGAAGGGGAGGGGGCGGATCTCTGGGTGGCGGACGTCCGCCGGTACCTGGACGTGCTGCGCAAGCACGCGGCGGAGCCGGAGCTCGGCGTCCCCCTGGACCTCCTGTACGGGCGGGACGCCCAAGAGGCGCGGCGGCTCGCCCAGCGGCTGATCACGAACCACGGCCTCGTCCTCTTCCACTGGCCCGAGCTGGTCGAGGCGGCGCGGCGGCTCAAGGATCGGGGGCGGGGCCTCGCGGAGGAGGTCCGGGGCGTCTCGCCGGTCTCCTTCGGCCAGGAGCGGCTGTGGCTGCAGGACCGCCTCTCGCCGGGGAGCGCGGCCTACAACACGGCGAACGCGCTCCGCCTCACCGGCCGGCTGGACGTGCCGCTCCTCGAGCGGTGCTTCGCGGAGATCGCCCGGCGGCACGAGGTTCTCCGCGCCACCTTCGCGGAGCAGGGGGGCACACCGGTGCAGGTGGTCCACCCGCCGGCTCCGGTGGAGCTGCCGGTCACGGATCTGTCGGCCCTGCCGGAGGAGGCCCGGGCCGCCGAGGGGACCCGGCTGCTGAACGAGGAGCTTCTGCGCCCCTTCGACCTCGTCCGCGGGCCGCTCCACCGGGTGCGGCTCGTCCGCCTGGCGCCGGAGGAGCACCTCCTCTTCCTCACCCTCCATCACATCGTCTCGGACGCGTGGTCGATGGGGGTGATCACCCACGAGCTGGCCGCTCTCCACGCGGGGCTCCCCCTGCCTCCGCTGCCGATCCGGTACGCGGACTACGCGCGGGCGCAGCGGGAGTGGATGGCCGGGCCGGAGCTTCCGGCGCAGCTCGCCTGGTGGCGGGAGCGCCTGTCCGGAGCCCCGGAGGCCCTGGAGGTCCCCGCGGATCGCCCGCGCCCGGCCGTGCGCCGGTTCCGCGGCGGCATGCGCACCGTCCGCCTTCCGGCCGACCTCGCCCAGGCCGTCCGCGGCCTCTGCCGCGAGCGCGAGGTCACCCTGTTCATGGCCCTCCTCTCCGTCTTCGAGATCCTCCTCCACGCCCGCACGGGGGAGACCGACCTCGTGGTGGGCGTGGACGTGGCCGGCCGGACCTCCCCGGAGACCGAGGCGCTCGTCGGCTTCTTCATCAACCAGCTCGTGCTGCGGGTGGACCTCGCGGGCGACCCCACCGTCTCCCAGGTTCTGGACCGGGTGCGGGAGACTGCGCTCGAAGCCTTCGCCCGCCAGGACCTCCCCTTCGGCCGCCTCGTCGAGGAGCTGGCGCCGAAGCGGTCGCTCTCGCGGAACCCCCTCTTCCAGGTCATGTTCGGCCTCTACAACGTGCCGGGGGCGGACCTGGACCTGGGCGGGATCGTGGTCTCTCCCGTAGACATCGAGGGGGGAGCCGCCGTGTTCGACCTCTCCCTCTACATGGCCGAGGTGGGGGACGGGCTCCTCGGCACGCTGCGCTACGACGCGGACCTCTTCGAGGCGGCCACCGTCGACCGCCTCCTCGAGGACTACGAAACCCTCCTGCGGCGCGCCGTCGCGGCGCCCGAGGAGAGGGTCTCGGCCCCCCTCGCCCATCTGGCCGCGGAGCGGCGGAGCCGGATCGAGGCCGGGAGGGAATCGCTGTCCAAAGCGCGTTTGAAGACTTTGAAGACGGTCCGAAGGAGACTCGATGAGTGACGTTCCGAAGCCCCCGAAGAAGCTGGCCCTGGGCGCCCGCCGGGCCGCCGTGGCTCCCGTCGAGGACCTCGTCCGCGAGGAGGGGGGGCTCCCGCTCGTGCTCGCCCCCGCCGTGCCGGAGGTGGACGTCTTCTCCTGGGCCGAAGG
>DATHUD010000844.1:0-2690 GCA_035462575.1 Thermoanaerobaculia bacterium
CCGGAATGGGGCTCGGGGCCGGCTGCAGGATGCCGCCCGAGACGATCATGCGGAGCCCCTCCTCGACGGACATCGGGCAGTCGATGACCTCGTCGGGGGGGACCATCAGGAGGAAGCCGCTCGTCGGGTTCGGGGTGGTGGGGACGAAGACCGGCAGCAGCTCGGTCAGCCGGGGCTCGCCGGTGAACCAGCGGGCGGGGGTGTTGGTCACGAAGCCCATCCCGTAGATGCCCCGCCGGGGGTATTCGATGAGCACGACCCGCTTGAACGCGTCCGCCTGGTCCCGCGAGACCGCTTCGAGCACCCCCTTGGTGGCGCCGTAGATCGTCTTGGCGATCGGGATGCGGCGGATGAAGCCCTCGAAAAGCGAAATGATCCGCCGGCCGAGCACCAGGGTCGACAGCCAGCCGAGGAAGAAGACGACGAGGAGGGTCAGGAGAAGCCCGAGCCCGGGAATGTGCACCCCGCGCTCTCCGATAAAGGCCCCGATCGTGCGGTCGATCACCGGGGCGAAGATCCCGTCCATGAAGTTGAAGAGCAGGATCAGGACGTAGACGGTCAGGTAGACCGGAGCCAGGATGAGCAGTCCGGCGAAGAGGATGTTGCGCGCGTGGGTCCGCCAGCTCGGCGGGTGCTTGACCGGGTCGGGGCGCGGAGTCGGAGTTGGGCTGGTCACGGGCGATAGACTACCTGAAAAGACCGCCCGGCCCTGTGGTACCTTTCCGCGCATGAGCGACCTGACCATCGAGGTGGAGACCGCAAAGTCGTCCATGGAAGAGATCCGCCCGGCGCTCGACGCGAGCTTGAAAGAGGCGTTTCCCGGGGGGATGCTCAAGTGGCGCTGGGAGGGGGACGTGATGCACCTCTCGGGGCCCGGGGCCAAGGCCACGATCATTTTCGAAGGCGGCCGGCTCGTGGGCCGCGCCCATCTCGGCCCTCCGGCCAACCTGATGAAGCCCGTGATCGAGCAGAAGATCTCCGGTGTGATGAAGAAGGCGGCATCCTGACGGGAGGCTCCCGGCCTCCCGTGTCCGTTCCCCCCTCCCTCCCCGCGGCCCTTTTCCAACGCGCCGCTTCCGATCCCGAAGAGCCCTGGCTGTTCCGCAGCGAAGGCTGGGACTGGCCCTGGCAACCCTGGGGCGAGGTCGCCGGCCGGGTCTCCTTCTGGGCGGAACGCCTGGGCGAGATTCCTCCCGGCACCCGCGTCGCCTTCGCCGATCTGCCGCGCCCGGCCACCGTCGTTCTCGACCTGGCGGTTCAGGCTGCCGGGCTCGTAGCGGTGCCGGCGCGGAGCGAGGGGGATCTCGAAGGCTGCCGAATCTGGGTCGACGTGGAGACGGACCCGGATTCCGGAGCCCCGGCCGGGCTCGAACGGCTGCGGCTGCCGGCGTCCGGCGCAGGGGCGGGGCTTGCCCCCTCCCGGACGGCGGGGGGTGTCGTCGTCCACCGGGAAGGGCGTGCCGTCGAGCTGTCGCAGCGGGACCTGATCTCCCTGGCGGATCGTGTCCAGGCGCAGATCCCCCCGCCGCCGAAGCCGGTCCGCGACATTCTGGTCGCCGGCCGCTCCCTGGCGGACTTCGAAGACCGCGCCGTGCTCGCCTGGGCGACCGTCACGGGCGCGGCGGTCCTGCTTCCTCCTTCTCCTGAAAGCCGGGTGGCCACCGCCTCCTGGGCGCGGGTCACCGTCTTCCACGGCACGGAGGCCGAGGCCGCGGCTCTCCGGGCGGCTGTGGAGACCGGCTCCGGCCGGCGCTTCTCCCGCCTGCGCGCCGTCCTGCGCCCCATCGCGGCGTGGTAGGATAAAGATCCTGGGGGTTGCGTCCGGACGCGCTTCGGTGATCTGATGACGCGACCCGTCGGGACCATTTCAAGAGGGAAGGCACGTATGTGCGCGCTGCCGCTCGAACACGAGATCGAGTACCCCACCTCCGACGGCCAGCCCATGGCCGAGACGACTCTTCACCGCGAGGTGATGTCCGACATCATTGGAGGACTCGAACGGCGCTACGCCGAGGTGCCGGACGTGTGGGTGGGCGGCAACCTGTTCCTCTATTACGAGAAGGGGAACCGGAAGAAGGCCGTGGCCCCCGACGTGCTGCTGGTCCGGGGTGTCAGGAAGTGGCCCCGGGACTGCTTCTTCCTCTGGGAGGAGAAGACCCCGGATCTGATCTTCGAGATCACCTCCCGCTCGACCCGCGACGAGGATGAGGGGACGAAGAGAGAGCTCTATGAACGGCTCGGGGTGGCCGAGCTCGTCCTCTTCGATCCCTACGGAGACTACTTGGAGCCGCGTCTCCAGGGCTATCGCCTCCAACGGGGCCGGTACCGGAGAATCCGCCTGAATGCCGACGGCTCTCTGGATCTTCGGACGGCCGGCATCACCGTGCGGCCCGAAGGGGCAAGGCTGCGGATGGTGGACACCGCCACACAAGAAAAGCTCCTGTGGAACGAAGAGCTCGAAGCGGCGCGGCGGGCTTCCGAGGAGCGGGCTGCAGCCGCTGAGGAGTGGGCGGCCCAGGAGGCGGCCGCGCGCCAAGCCGCCGAGGAGCACATTCGGGCCCTCACCGAGGAGCTGGCCCGCCTGCGGAACCCGCCCACAACCTGAGGGCCGGGCGTCCGTCCGCCGCCAAGACGGAGCCCGGCCGGGCGGAGGCTCTCCTCGGCCAGGGAAAGCCTCCGCGGCCCCTCTG
>DATHUD010000845.1:0-6186 GCA_035462575.1 Thermoanaerobaculia bacterium
GGGAGAGGCGCTCACGAAGTTCAAGGAGCAACTCAAAGTGATCGATCCGGTCGAGGTCATCGCTAGAACCAAGGCCGCCACGTTCTTCCAGTTCGGCGAGACGGACAAGTACACGCCCCGCGAGGATTTCATCGCGTCTTACATGGCGGCACCCGCTCCCAAACGGATTGCCACCTATCCGTCCGGCCATCCGATGGAGGCGCCCATCATCCGTTTCGACCGGGAGGTTTGGCTGTCCGAGCAGTTGGGGCTGGCGGTCCCCGAGAGACCGGCAGCCCCGGAGTAGAGGGGGCCGTTACGGGATATCATGGGTCCCGTTCAGGAGGAGACCGAGATGACCGTCGCCAGCGATTCCAGCGTCAAGACGCCCCAGATCGTCACCGGCTCGCGCCGGACGTCCTCCCGCGCGGAGATGGATGAGGCGGTGGCCCTCCTCCAGGAGAACAAGGGGGCGTGGACGGAGATCGGTCCCCGCGAGCGGAGGGGCCTCCTCGGGGAGCTGATCGAAAGCTTCCTCGGAGTGGCGGACCGCTGGGCGGCGCTGGGGATCGAGGCCGAGGGGCTCGATCCGTTGCACCCCGGCTCGGCGGAGGAGGCGCTCGTGGGCCCGTACCTGATCCTCCGCAACCTTCGCCTGCTGCGCGAGGCGCTTCTCGACGTCGAGACGCACGGCCGGCCGCGCATCCCGGGGGCGGTGCGCACCCGGGCGAACGGGCAGGTGACGGCGCGGATCTTCCCCCTGGACCTCTACGACCGCGTCTTCTACTCGGGAGTGTCGGCGGACGTGTGGATGGAGCCGGGGGTGACCGAGGCCAGCCTGCCGGAAACTCAGGCGGTGGCCTATCACGCGCCGGTACGCCAGGGGAGGGTCGCGCTCGTCCTGGGCGGCGGCAACGTCTCGTCGATCGCCCCCATGGACGCGTTCTACAAGCTGTTCGTGGAAGACCAGGTGGTGGTGTTGAAGACCCACCCGGTCAACGAGTACCTGGGGCCGCTTTTCGAGGAGGCCTTCAAGCCGCTCGTCGTCCGCGGGTTCTTCCGGGTGGTCTACGGCGGGGCCGAGGAGGGGGCCTACCTCTGCGATCATCCGGGGGTGGACGAGATCCACATCACGGGGTCGGACAAGACCTACGAGGCGATCGTGTTCGGCCCGGGCGAGGAGGGCCGGCGAAGGAAGGCGGCAAACGAGCCGCGGCTTTCGAAGCGCTTCACGGCCGAGCTCGGCAACGTGAGCCCCGTGATCGTGGTGCCCGGCCCGTGGAGCGAGGGGGATCTCGACTACCACGCCGAGAACCTCGCCACGATGCTCACCAACAACGCCGGCTTCAACTGCAACGCGAGCCGGGTGATGATCTTCGACGCCGGCTGGGCGCTCCGGGACCGCCTGCTCGGCAAGGTGCGCGACGTGCTCCGGGGGATCACGACCCGGCGGGCCTACTACCCGGGCGCCGCGGACCGCTTCGAATCCTTCCTCGACGCCCACCGCGAGACCGCCGAGCAGTTCGGCGAGCGCAAGGGCGACCGGCTCCCCTGGATGCTGATCCCCGGCCTCGATGCCACGAAGAAGGACGACATCTGCTTTACGACCGAGGCCTTCACCGGCGTCTTCGGCGAGCTCGCGCTCAAAGCGAAAACCACCGCCGAATATCTGGACCAGGCGGTGGATTTCTGCAACTCCACGCTCTGGGGCACGCTCAACGTGACGCTCGTCATCCACCCCGAGTCGCTCAAGAACCCGGAGACGGCGATGGCGTTCGAGCGGGCTCTGGAGACGCTGCGCTACGGCACGATTTCGATCAACCACTGGGCAGGCGTGGGCTACGGGCTGGTGGTCAACCCCTGGGGCGCGTTCCCCGGCCACACCCCGGAGGACATCCGGTCCGGCGTGGGTTTCGTCCACAACACCCTGATGTTCGACCGCCCGCAGAAGACGGTGATCCGCGCGCCCTTCCGGGTGTTCCCGAAGCCGGTGTGGTTTGCCACCCACAAGACGGCGCACCTCTTGACCCCGAAGCTCGTGCGCTTCGAGGCGAGTCCCTCGATGGCGAAGCTGCCGGGGATTCTGAGTCTCGCGATGCGGGGGTAGGCAGGAAAGGACCTAAAGGACGAAAAGGACCCAAAGGACAACACGGACAGTTTTTTTGTCCTTTAGGTCCTTTCGGTCCTTTAGGTCCCTTGGGGCTCTACTTCCGGGCGATCGCCGGCTTCTCCCCCTTCTCCTCACACCCATACACGTAAACCGGTGTTCCCATGGGCACCATCTTGGTCAGCCGCTGGGAGGCGAACATGGGGATGCGGATGCAGCCGTGGCTCGCCGGGTAGGGCGGAACGTCCTGGCTGCCGTGGATGGCGATGCCGCCCACGATGTAGAGGGGGTTGTGCATCTCGCCCAGCGGGCTCTTCTTCCAGCCGGAAGCCTTTTGATAGACCTCCAGGCGGCCGCAGGGGGTGACGGCGTGCGTCTCGGGATAGCCGTTCTCGTAGAAGCGCTTGCCCGAGCCGGAGGAGATGGGGAGGATGTTGCCGGCCTTCCCCTCGGCGTCCACCACGAAGAGGATCTGTCGGGCGATGTCCACCTCGATGTGCGGCCCGGCCGTGTGGCGGGGCCGGGGCGGGGCGGCCACGGAGAGGGCGTTCCACTCCGCCCGGGTGAGGCGGCCGGTGGCCTTGGCCTTCTGGATCTTCTGGAAGGCGACGAGCGCGTGGCGCGTGGCGCCATCCCACACGCCGTCGATCGGCCCGGTCCAGAAGCCGAGATCGGCGAGCCACTGCTCGGCCTGGCGGATCTCGGACCTGGTGAGCGTCGGGCTCGCCGCAACGGCAGGGAAAGCGGAAAGAAGAAGGAGAACAGCGGAAACGGCGACGGAACGGCGGCGAGCGGACAGCTTCACGGTGAACCCCCTTGCACCCTGAACGGCCCCCTCCCCAAAAGGGGGCGATGACGATTCTATCGATGTCTACGCGCGGCGGGGTGCAATCGCCTCATGCATCCGGCTCTAGCAAGAGCAGGGCCAGGAGCGCGGCCCTCTCCGGCGCGCGGTCCAGCACCACGTGCTCGTGGAGGGCGTGGGCGCCGTCCCCCACCGGCCCCAGGCCGTCCAAAGTCGGGACGATCTGGCTGGTGAAGCTGCCGTCCGAGGCGCCGCCGGACGTGCCTTCGAGGAGATCGAGGCCCAGATCCTCCGCCCGGCGGCGGGCCGCCTCCCAGAGGATCCGGTTGCCGGGCGTGGCCTCGAGAGGCGGCCGGTCGATCCCCCCCTCGATTTCGAGGCTCGTGTCCGGCGTTGCCGCCTGGAGGGCAAGCACGGTCCGCTCGATCCGCACGGCGTCGTCCCCCGCGAGCACCCGTACGTCCACCTCCGCCCGGGCTTCGGGCGCGACCACGTTGACCCGCTGGCCGCCGGAGACGATCCCCACGTTGACGGTGATTCCCCGCGCGGGGTCGGCCAGCGCGTAGAGGGTCCGGATGACATGAGCGAGCTCCAGGATGGCGCTCGCCCCCTTCTCCGGGTCGAGCCCCGAGTGGGCCGCCCGGCCGTGGATGCGGATCGAAAAGCGGAGCGACCCCTTGCGGCGGGTTTTGAGCCTCCCTTCGGCCCCGAGCGCGGGCTCCAGAACGAAGACGCGGCGCACGCGGCGGGCGAGCGCGAGGATGCGGGGGGTCGAGTCGTGGCTGCCGATCTCCTCGTCCGAATTGATGAAGAAGACGGGGGTGAGCGGCGGCTCGAGGCCCAGCTCCGAGAGCGCCCGGAGAGCGAAGATCCCCTGGACGAGGCCGCCCTTCATGTCGAAGACGCCGGGGCCGGAGAGGCGGCCGTCGCGAGTTTCGACGGGCATGCCCGCGAGGGTTCCCAGGGGCCAGACCGTGTCGCAGTGGCCGAGGAGGAGCTGCGCGGGCCGGCCTCGCCGCCTTGTTTCGGGCACGGCCCAGATCTGGCCGCCGGAGGTCTTGCCCGGCAGGCGCCGGACGCGGTAGCCCGACCGCGTAAGCTCGGCGGCGAGAAGGGCGAAAACGGGTTCCTGGGAGCCGGGGACGAGGGAGGGAGATTCGAGAAGGGCGAGGTCCCGGAGGAGCCCGCCCATCTCGTCGCGCCGCTCCCGGAGATGGGCGAGCAGTCTCGGGGCGATGTCGTTCACGCCCTAATCGTACCGGATCGCGACCAGGGGATCGGTCCGCGAGGCCCGCTGGGCCGGAATCCAGCAGGCGAGGAAGGCCACGGCGGCGAGGACGAGGGTGACCAGGGTGAACGTGACCGGATCTTTGGAGCTCATCCCGAAGAGGAAGTTGGCGAGGAGCCCCGAGGCTCCCAGGGCTAGAGCCAAGCCGACGCCCAGGCCGAAGAGGAGCTGCAGCATGCCCTGGCGGAGGATCATCCGGAGCACGTTCTGCTGCTGGGCGCCCAACGCCATGCGGATGCCGATCTCCTGAGTGCGCTGGTGGACCGAGAAGGCGATCACCCCGTAGATGCCGATCGAGGCCAGGAGGAGCGCCGAGAGCCCCAGGATCGCGAAGAGCGTGCCGAACAGGCTGGGGAAGAAGGTCTCCTCGGCGATCACCTTGTCCATGGACTTGACGAAGTAGATGGGGAGATCGCGGTCGATCGCGTTGACCTGCTGGCGCACGAGGCTCGCCAGGGTGAGCGGGTTTTCGGCCGCGGTCTTCACCGCGACGCTCACGAACCCCGGGCAGCGCTGGGCGAGGGGAAGGTAGAAGCCGTCCTGCCCCACCTCGTTGTTTTCGAGGCCGGCCATCTGCAGGTCGGGCGCGACTCCGATGACGGTGCGCCAGGGCTCGGTCTGGCCGGGCTCGTCCGCCCTCAGGCGGATGCGCTTGCCGATGGGGTCCTCCCCCTTCCAGACCGTCTCGGCGAAGGTCTTGTTGACGATGACCACCGGGAGGTTGCCGGCGTTGTCCATGCGGTTGAAGTTCCTGCCGGAGAGGAGGCGCGCGCCGAAGGTGTCGAAGAAGCTCGGCGTGATCATGGCGGTGCGGGTCACCGGATAATCCTTCTCGGCCGGGTAGACGCTCCCCTCGACCTCGTAGTTGCGCCACCAGGAGCCGGCTCCGGGGAGGCTGCTGGTGGCGGCCACCGCGGTGACGCCCGGCTGCGCCTCGATCCGCGCGAGCAGGTCGTCGAAGAAGCGGACCCGCTGGGCCTCGTCCGGATAGGTGGCCTCGAAAAGGGCGATCCGCACGGTCAGGACGCTCTTCGGGTCGAACCCCAGATCGAGGGTCTTCAGGTTGAGCATGCTCTTGACCATGAGCCCGGCGCAGACCAGGAGCGCGCAGGAGAAGGCCACTTCGCCGATCACCACGACGCGGCTGAACCGGCCGAGCCGGAGGCTGGAGCTCCCCCGTCCTTCGTCTTTCAGAACCTCGTTCAGGTCCGCCCGGGAGGCCTGGAGCGCGGGCATGAGCCCCGCGAGCACGGTCGCGAGGAGCGTCACCCCGAAGGCGAAGAGCAGGGCGGGCAGATCGAGCTCAATCCTGATGAAGAACGGAGGGTTCGTGTCGACGATGGCGGCGTTGAAGGCCCGGACCCCGAAGTAGGCGAGGACGATGCCCACCAGGGTGCCGAAGAAGGCGAGCAACAGGCTCTCGACCAGGAGCTGGGCCACGACCCGCCTGCGGCTGGCGCCCAGGGCGGAGCGGATGGCGATCTCCCGGCTGCGGCGGGACGCCTTGGCCATCAGCAGGCTCGCCACGTTGGTGCAGCCGATCAGCAGGACGACGAAGCAGAACGCGAACATGACCGAGAGGAGCAGCACCATCTCGTCGCCGATCACCTCGTCGATCCACGGCTTGACCGTCGCCTCGCGCCCCTCGTTGGTCTTCGGGTGCTCGGCCGCGAGCGCCTTGGCGATCCCCTGCATCTCCGCCTGCGCGGCTTCCACGGTGACGCCCTGGCGCAGACGGCCCATGACCTCCAGAGTCTCGCCCTTTCCGCGCTCGATGCGGACCGGATCGAGCCGCAGCGGCACCCAGACCTGCTCGGCGATCGGGAAGGCGAACCCCTGGGGCATGACGCCGATGATCGTCCCCGCCTCGCCGTTGACCCGCACCGGCCGGCCCACGACCTTGGGATCCCCCTGGTAGCGGGTCCGCCAGACGCCGTAGCTCAGGAGGACCACGGGCTGCGCCTGAGGCGAGTCCTCCCCCGGCAGGAAGCCGCGCCCGACGATCGG
>DATHUD010000846.1:0-4315 GCA_035462575.1 Thermoanaerobaculia bacterium
GGGCACTCTGGCGACCGCTCCCGGCGGGCATGGGACTCAGTTCGGCATGCCGATCCCCACGCTCACGAAACCCGAAGAGGCGCAAAGCTGGGTGGACGCCCGCCTCGCCGAGGGCTCGGACTACATCAAGATCGTCTCCGAGGATGGAAAGGCGTACACCCTGGAGCTCCCCGGGCTTGACCCGAGCGTCGTCGCGGCCGTGATCGAAGCGGCCCGGAATCGCGGCAAGCTCGCCGTGGTCCACGTGAGCACCCAGGACCGCGCCAAAGCGGCGATCGAGTCGGGGGCCAGCGGGCTCGTCCACATCTTCGCCGACCGGGCTCCGGAGCCGGGCTTCGCGGCCCTGGCGGCCGGGAAAAAGGTCTTCGTGGTGCCGACCTTGACGGTCGTCGAGAGCACGACGGGCGTTGCGAGCGGCAAGGCGTTGACGGAAGACGCGCGGCTCGCGCCTTATCTCAGGTCCGACGAGGTCGTGAACCTCGGGCGGTCGTTCCCCTCTCGTCCCAACGCGCCGAACCGGATGGAGCACGCCGTGGCGGCGGTCCGGCAACTGAAGGCGGCCGGCGTGGCGATCCTCGCCGGGAGCGATGCGCCCAACGTGGGAACCGCTCACGGCGCGAGCCTCCACCGGGAGATGGAGCTGCTGGTCTCGGCCGGCCTTTCTCCCACCGAAGCGCTGGCGGCGGCCACCTCCGCCCCGGCCAAAGCCTTTGGCCTCGCGGACCGCGGCCGCATCGCCCCGGGCCTCACGGCGGACCTCGTGCTCGTAGAGGGCGATCCCGGCCAGGACGTGACCGCCACCCGGAACATCCTCCGGATCTGGAAGGCCGGCCACCCCGTGGAGCGTCCGAAGATGGAGCCGGCGAAGGCCGCGGCTCCCCAGGCCGAAAAGCCGGCCGGGTCCGCCCTCTCGGGCCTCGTGAGCGACTTCGAGGACGGCCTCACCGTCCGCTTCGGCCTCGGCTGGATGGAATCCACGGACAAATTCGCGGGCGGCCAGTCCGAGGTGAGAAAGGAGATCGTCTCCGGCGGCGTCGAGGGAGGCAAGGCGCTGGAGATCTCCGGCGAGACGAAAAAGGGATTCGCCTTCCCCTGGTCCGGCATGATGTTCTCCCCCGGGGAGCGGCCCATGGCCCCGGCGGACCTGTCCGGGGCGAAAGAGATCTCCTTCTGGGCGCAGGGAGACGGCGGCACCTACCTGCTCATGGTCTTCGCCACCCGCCTGGGCCCCATGCCGGCTCAGCAGAGCTTCGTGGCCGGCCCGGAGTGGAAGCTCTACACCTTTCCCCTCTCCGCCTTCGGCGTGGACGGCAGCGACGTGACCGGCCTCTTCTGGGGCGGCGGCCCGGACCTGCGGACGTTCCGATTCCGGATCGACGACGTGCGGCTGGCGCCCAAGTAGTTATTTCCACATCCGTGGATCGAAGGAGAACGGCTCGGCCGCACCGATCCGGATCTTCAGGAAGTCCGGGTGGGCGGGGTTCAGGAGGACGTTCGACTCGTGGGGGATCACCGCCGAGGGGACGGACAGCACGGCCGTGCGGCCGGAGCGGACCCAGGTGCTCCCCAGATCCCGGAGCGCCTCGGGAGCCGGAAAGGCGCGCCAGTCGGGCGGCAGAACCGCGGCATCCATATCGGCCCAGGGGACGCCCGTAGGAATCTCGGCCGGAATGGCGATCAGATCCTTCGGCGCGAGCTCGGGTTCCAGATGGACGAAGTATTCGAGCGCGGCGAGCGAGAGGGCCGGGGAGCAGTAGACGACCGCTACTCCCGGATAATTCCAACGTCCTCCGTAGAGGCGGGCCCCCTCGCCGTCGAAGGCGTGGCCAGCATGACGGGATGTGGTGATTCGCCAGACCTTCCGGCCCGCCCCCTCATGGAAAGGCATCAACTATAAACGCCGTGCTCGATCCGGCCGAGCACTTCCTCCACCTGACGTGTACCGAGGTCGGTGTCGAGCAGCTCCAGCGGGCGCTGGCCGCCGAGCGCCCGGTTCGGAGTGTGAAGCCAGCGTTTGCCGTTCTCCGCCCCGAGAACCTCCGTTGCCTGGGCACCGATCCGCACGAGCCGGAAGAGGCGGTCCGACTCGTCGCGCCTCAGCCTGCGCTCCTGCTTGCGCCGTGCGAGCGTCCGCGGCGGCAGGTCCAGGGCCCAGGAAATCTCATCCCGGTTCAACCCGTAACGCTCCATAACCCGTTCGAGCGAGGCGAACGGCAGCCCCTCACGAATCCACTCCTTGAGCTCCTCGGGAGAACGGACCGCCCTGCTCCGGCTTTCCTCTCCGCTCAATACTTCGACGATCACTGCCGTGGCTGACATGAGTCCTCTCCTTCCCGCCATCTGGCATTCATTATACTGCCACATGGCGAGGGACACCAGCGTCCGGGACCGCCGCGGACCGGACTCCGCCACGCCCTCCGGTTGGCGGTCAAGGGCGAGGCCGCCAACCGGCGCGTGCTCGACGCGCTCGCCCGGGCCGCTACCGGCGGATGAGCCTCAGGAGGAACAACAGGACGCAGGCTCCGATGAAGGCTACGAAGATCGTGCCGGGCAATCCCCCGAAGGGTGTGCTCCAGCCCATCTTCCCGAAGATCCAGCCGCCGATGAAAGCGCCGACGATGCCGACGATGATGTCGCCCACGATCCCATAGCCGCGCCCCACGACGAGCGACGCCAGGACTCCGGCGACGAGACCCACGATGATCCAGGTCAGGATGTCCATCCACGTACCTCCCGCGAAAGGGGCCGGGTCTCCCGGCCCAGGGTTCACGACTCGACAACAGACTTCTCCCGGCACCGTAGCACGCTCTGTGCCAGCGGGGCCAACCCCGTAATCTTCTTCGTAATGTCGAGAAGGTAGCCTCTGCAATTGAAATCGGAACCTGTTCAAGGGGGTGGACCGTGGAAGAGCATCCGACGGCCAAGCATCTCGTTGCGTTCGTGGAGGGCAGGCTGGAGCGCCAGCAGGTGAACACCGTCGTCGCCCACCTCCTCCGCGGCTGTCCGAGGTGCCGGGAGATGGCAAACGATGTCCTGACGCGGGGCCGGTCCTTGCCGGACAACGCCTATGACGCCGCCTTCGAGCGGACCTCCGCGGCGGTGCGCAAGCGCCAGAGGCAAGCCTCCGCAGCTCCGCGGAAACGGAGCCCGCTGCAGCTCCCTACCGCGGCCCAAGCAGGATGACGAGCGTGCCGAGCAGACAGAGCCCGACGCCGAGCAGGTCCCAGCGGTCGGGCCGGGCGCCCTCGACGAGGACCAGCCACGTGAGCGCCCCGGCGACATAGACCCCCCCATAGGCCGCGAAGGTCCTTCCGGCAAAGCTGTTGTCGACGCGCGTCAAGGCCCAGGCGAACATCAGGAGGCAGAGCGTTCCCCAGCCGAGCCACCAGACCGGCCGGCCCAGCCGGGCCCAGGCCCAGAACGCATAGCACCCGGCGATCTCGCCGAACGCGGCCAGCAGGAAGAACGGCCAGCGGCTCATCGTGCCGACATGCTACCGTGAGCCGCCCCCGGCAAGAAGAGTGCAAGAGGCCCGGGGGACTGGAGACGGAGGGGGAGAGATGCCCGAGCCCAATTCCACAACGATCGGCGGCCAGCCCGTCGTCACCCTCGAAAGACCGCAACCGGCGGACGCGAGCCGGCCCGCCTTCCTGAAGGCCCGGATCCTCCCGGGCCGGGGGATGACGACCCTCCAGATCACGGCCCACCTGCCCGGACGGGGAGCCACGGATCTGCTCGACTCCCCTTCTCTCGCGGCCGCCCGCGAGATCCTCGACGGCGGGACGGGAGACTTCGTGGGCAACGCGTCCTACCTCCTGGGCGGAGCCATCCTCATCCCGTACGCCAACCGCATCCGCGGGACCCTGTCGCCGGACCGCAAGACCGTCGAGGCGGACATCCTGGGAAAGCGCGTCCGCCTGCCCGCCAACTCGGGAGGAAAGCGGCCCGGCGCCGAGCAGTACGCCATGCACGGCCTGATCCTCGCCTCCCCCATGGATGAGATCCGCCGGAAGACCACGGACGAGGAGGACCGCGTGGACGCGACCCTCCACGCCGGAGATTTCGGCCACGGCTGGCCCTCCGCGACCGATCTCTCCTTCGAGAATGTCCTCCGGAGCGACTCCTTCACTTTGACGGTCACCGCGACAAACGCGGGCGCCGAGCGCCTCCCCCTGGGAATCGGCTGGCACCCCTACTTCCTCCTCCCGAGCGGCCAGCGGGAACAGGGCCGTCTCCACCTCCCCGCCCGCTCCCGCACGGTGGTGAACGATTACGACGAGGTTCTCCCCACCGGAGAGGTCCTCCCCGTGGCCGG
>DATHUD010000847.1:0-5535 GCA_035462575.1 Thermoanaerobaculia bacterium
GTACGAAGGACACGCCCTTTCGCCCGAGGACCGCTCCGCCCTCCAGGAGGTCCGGCGCGTGCTCCGGCAGGCGGCGGACCTCTGCCGCGAGCGGGGGATCCCGCTTCTCGTCGTCTTCATCCCCACCAACTACAGGGTCTACCGCGAAGCCATGGACTGCGAGGCCGGCGCCGAGCCGCTCTACTGGGTGGCGAACGGCCTCCCCGAGGAGCTCGAAGTCATCGCGCGGCAGGCCGAAGCCGGTTTTCTGGACCTCACCCGTCCGCTCGCCGCGGAAGCCGGCCGCGGAGGCCTCGTCTATTTCACCGAAGACACCCACTGGACCGCCGCCGGGCACGCCGTAGCCGCCGCGGAGATCGCCCGGGACCTGGAGCGCCGCGCCTGGTGAAAGGCGGGGGGCGGGGGGCGGCAGCTTCCGGCGCGCTCGGCCTGTGCGCGCTGTCGCTCGTGCTCTGGCTGCCGCGTTTCTCGGGGCCGATCGATCTTCGCTACGACGCCGGGGTCTACTACGTGCTCGGCACCGCGATCGCCGAGGGGAAGGGCTACCGGCTGCTCTACGAGCCCGGCGAGATCGAGGCGATCCAGTATCCGCCGCTCCTCCCCCTCCTGATCGCCGTCCACCAGAAGGCCCTGGGCACGAGCGATCCGAGCATCGTGGGGCGAGCCCTGCGGACCACGTTCTTCCTCCTCTTCACGGCCTGGCTGCTCGTCGTCGACCGGGTGGCCGCGCGGTTCCTCCCCCGGCTCGCAGCGCTCGCGGTCGCGGCTTTGAGCGGCCTCTACTTTCACAGCTATTTCCTCTCGGATTTCTGCTTCGCCGAGCTGCCGTATGCGTTCCTGACCGCCCTTTTCTTCTGGGTCCGCGGGGTCCGCAGTCCAGGACGGCGGCGGGAGGCGGGGAGCGGCCTGCTCGCGGCGGCGGCCTACCTCGCGCGGTCGGCAGGTGCAGCGCTCCTCGCCGCGTGGATCGCGGAGGCCCTCTTCCACCGCCGGCCCCGGCAGCTTGCCGTGCGCGCGGCGGTCGCGCTCGCGGCCGTGCTCTCCTGGCAGGCCTACATCGCGGGGGTGACCGCGAGCGAAGAGTACGAAAATCCCGCTTACGCCTATCAACGGGCCCCCTACCAGTTCCACAACGTGGGCTACCTCACGCATCTCGCGCTCGCGGACCCCTTCAAGCCGGAGGCCGGCCGGATCTCCGCCCGCCAGATGGCCGGCCGGTTCTTCGGGAGCCTCCTCCCCGTCCCCCTGCGCCTCGGCGAGGCGGTGTCGGCCACGGAAGGGTTCTGGGGCTGGGTGCTCTCGAAGGTCACCGCGCGGGCCGGCCTGCCCGAGGTGCCCCGGTGGGGGATCGCGGCGGTCCTGATCGCTCTGGGAGCGCTGACGATCGCGGGTGCCGTCCTGCTCGCTCGGTCGGGGGAGCTCCTCATCCCCCTCTATCTTCTCGCCTCGGTGCTGCTGATCTGCCTCACCTCGTGGCCGGGCCACACCCCGCGCTACCTGGGGCCGCTCACGCCGCTCCTCGCCATCTGCCTGGTCCGTGCTCTCCTCGCCTTCGGGAAACGGGCGCCGGCCGTCCTGGTCCTCCTGGCCCTCCTTGCGGTGCAGACCGGGACGGCGTACCTGGTCTTCAGCCGGTCTCACGAGCCGGTGGCGTACACGGACCTCCGCGGGGAAGAGCAGCGCTACCGGCTGTTCTATTACAACCGCGACTGGAGGCAGTTCGACCGGGCGCTCGACTGGCTGCGCGGCCGGGCGGCGCCGGGCGACGTCATCGCCACCTCGACGCCCGAGTGGGTCTACCTGCGAACCGGCCGGAAGGCCGTGTTCCCGCCGTTCGAGGCGGACCCCGGGCGCGCCCTCGGGCAGATGGACTCGGTGCCGGTCCGCTATCTCATCGCCGATCACTTCGACTTCCTGGACGTGATCGGCCGCTACGCCCTGCCGGCCGTCGAGCGCTTCCCGGGAGGGTGGAAGCTCGTCTACGCGAGCCCGGATCACGAGGTCCGCATCTACCGGCGCGTCCGCCCGGGGGAGGAGGGAGAGCATGGAACCTAGCCGGAACAAGAGAATCGACGCGTTCGCCTGCGCGGCCCTCGCCGCCCTGTCCCTCGCGCTCTGGCTCCCCCGCTTCGCGGGGCCGATCGACCTGCGCTACGACGCCGGGGTGTACTCCGTGCTGGGCTCTTCGCTCGCCGAAGGGAAGGGCTACCGGCTGCTCAACGAGCCGGGCGAGATCGAGGCCATCCAGTATCCGCCGCTCCTGCCGCTCCTCGTGGCCGCCCACGAGCGGCTGGCCGGAAGCTCCGAAATGCACGCGGTGGGGCACCTGCTGCGGATCTCGTTTTTTCTTCTCTTCACCGCCTACGGCCTCGCGGTCTACTTCCTGGCGCGAAGCTTCCTCGGGGCGGGCCCCGCCTTCCTCGCCGCCGTGGTGAGCCAATGCCACGTGCTGACGATCTTCATGGGGGACCTCCTGTTCGGCGAGGTCCCGTTCGCCTTGACAACGGTGCTCTGCCTGCTCGTCCTCAAAAAGGCCCGATCCCTTCCCGGCCGGGCCGGGGCCGGGGTCCTCGCGGTCGCCGCCTATCTCCTGAGGAGCGTCGGCCTGGCGCTCCTCGCCGCCTGGGTGGCCGCCGCCGCGCTCGAGCGGCGGTACGGCCGGGCGGCGCTCCGGCTGGCGGTCGCCCTCGTCCCGGTCCTCCTCTGGCAGGGCCATATCGGGCGCGTCAAGGCGAGCGAGGAGTACAGGAAGCCGGCGTACGAGTACCAGCGGGCCGATTACCAGTTCTACAACGTGGGGTACGTCGAGAACATCACGCTGATCGACTCCTTCAAGCCGGAGCTCGGCCGGGCGGACCTCTCCCTTATCGCGCGGCGGTTCCTCACGAATCTTTCGGCCATCCCCCTGGTGTTCGGCGAGGCGGTGAGCTTCCGGCGGGAGTTCCTGGAGTCGCAGCTCCGGAAGATCGAGAAGCGGGTTCCGTTCTTTCCTCCCTCGTCCCTCCTGGCGACGATGGCCTTCGGCCTCCTCGGGATCCTGATCCTTATGGGGCTGTTTTTTCTTCTCCGCGCGCGGGAATGGACGCTGGTGCTCTACGTCGCGGCCTCCGTGGGGCTCGTCTGCCTCACCCCCTGGCCGCAGCAGTTCATCCGCTATCTGACGCCCCTCATCCCGCTCCTCGCGATCGCCCTGGGCGTGGCGCTCACCACGCTCGCCAAGACCCGGAAACCCGCGGCGTGGGCGGCCGGGGGGATCGTCGCCCTCCTCCTCGCCGGGCAGGCGCTCGCGCTCTGGCACGTGTACACGCGGTTCCACCACCGGGTGCGCTACACCGACTCCCAGGGGATCGAGAGGCGCTACCGCCTCTTCTTCTACGGCCGCTCCTGGCCGGCGCTCGACCAGTCGCTCGACTGGCTGCGGGACCACTCCCAGCCGAGCGACGTGATCGCCACCTCCTGCCCTCATTGGACCTGGCTGCGGACCGGAAGGAAGGCCGTGATGCCGCCGTTCGAGCCCGATCCCGCCGAAGCGGAGCGGCTGCTCGACACCGTGCCCGTGACCTGGGTGATCGTCGACGAGCTCGAGTTCACCGACGTGTCCCGGCGCTATGCGGCCCGCATGGCCGAGGCGCGGCCTGAATCGTGGAGAAAGGTTTATACGTCGCGCTCGGGCGAGGTGCGCGTCTACCGGCGCGTCGCTTCCGGGAACGCGGCGAGCCCGCCGGGCGGCGCGAAGTAGAGCAGCTCCTCGGTGTACCGCTTCTTGTCCGCGAGCAGGGTGGCGTTCTCGCGCAGCCATGCCTCCTCGGGTGTCCCCTCCCCGAGGAGATGAATCTTGAGCAGGACGACCCGCCGGTGGCCGGCGAGAAGAGCCTCCAGGTCCTCCGGCACCCGGCGGACCCCGAGCTGCTGGACCCAGGAGACGACCTCGGCGTCCTTGTCCATATAGCGGGCGACGCCCAAGACTCCGGACGGAATCGAGTGGATCATCACCAGGTCGCCCGGACGGGCCCAGGCGGCGAGCTCGCGCCCGACCTGCCGGAGCGGGTGCCGGGCCCGGAAGGCGTTGTTGTAGACGTCCCACGCGCCGGGAAGCCAGCCGATCAGGATGACGCCGAAAAGGACGGCGCGGAGCCCGGGCCGCAGCGCGCCCAGGGCGATCCCGGCGAGGAGCAGGGCGGCCGGCATGCCCGCCAGGGCATAGCGGGAGACCGTGCCCGTGTGCGTCTCGAAGATGAAGTCGAAAAGGAGAGGGCCGAGGCAGGCCGCTCCCCCCCAGAAGAGGAAGAGGCCGGCGCGCTTCGCATCGACCGGCCGCGAGCGGTCGCGGAACACCAGAAAGGCCACGGCGAGGAGAGCGAAAGCCCCGAGGGCCGGCCATTCGGTCCAGGGCGGATTGCCCCAGTGCCCGCGGCCCGAGAGGTAGCTCCAGGCGAGCTTGACGGGCGAGAACACGTTCCAGGGCCAGGGAGGGAGGCCGTTCAGCCAACCTCCGGAGACCCGCCAGCGGGAGAGGCTGTCGGGCACCCGCACCATCCAGGGGAGGACGGCGAGGCCGGTGAGCACGGTGGCAATTATTAGCTGAAAGCGCAGCCGGGAGCGCCGGAGCTCTCCCGGCCACAGCAGGAGCCACAGAAGGCAGCCGCCCAGGACGAAGGCGAAGAAGTAGTGCGTGAGCACCCCCGCCGCGCCCGTCAGAGCCCAGAGCGCGAGAAGGCCGGGGTGCCCCCCCTGTCGGGCCAGCCGCAAAGTCGTCCAGGCGAGCAGGACGGCGAGGAACCAGGCGAGCGAGTACATCCGCCCTTCCGTCGAGTAGTAGAGCGACACCGGGGCGAGCGCGTAGAGGAGGCACGCGGAGAGAGCGGCCTGCCAGCCCCCCGCCTCCCGCGCCAGGGCCCACAGGAACGGCAGGGCGGCGAGGCTCCAGAAGAGGGAAAACCCCCGCAGGGCGGCGTCGCTCGTGCCCAGGGCCCGCGTCCAGAACGAGAGCAGCAGGTAGTAGAGCGGGGGGCTCGTGTCCGACAGGAACACGGCGCGCAGAACCCGCGGCGGCCCGGCCGGCGGGCGCTCGTGCTCCACGAAGCGGTGGAGCGCGGACGGGGTGACCGGCCGCGGCGGCTCCACCCAGTCCCCCAGCTCCGGCCGGGCTTCGGCCGCGGGGTGCTCCAGGCTGTGCCCGGTGGCGAGCGCCAGGGAGAAAACCTCGTCCGGCCAGAGGCCGTGCCGCTCGAGGAGCGCGATCCGCGGCAGCGCCGCCAGGAGGAGCAGGAAGAGGCCGAGCGCCAGCGTCCCGCCCGATTGAAAAGGTTTTCTCAGATTGCGATTGCTCGATCCGCCCGCCACGCCAACCAGATTATCACTTCCCGCCCCGCGTTGGCATGAAACCCGCAGCAAGCCACCGCAAGGAGACATGTGCCCTGACGCTATGAGAAGTCCTTCGGTCGTGGTTCTGGGTGGCGGCCTCGCGGGCATCGCCACCGCCCTGACGCTCGCGGAGAGCGGTTTCGAGGAGATCACCGTCCTCGAAAGGGGGCC
>DATHUD010000848.1:0-2577 GCA_035462575.1 Thermoanaerobaculia bacterium
AGGGGGAAGACAAATAGGAACTAAACAGGGCCACCAAGGTCAGTTTGGAGCTACTGAACAGTCATATCTCTCAATAATGTCAATGCAGCCACCTGCCTTAGACAGTCTGCCAAAGTAGAATTAAGGGCTGGACGCTGCAAATCTTCCCTCCGGGACCGCCCGCTCCCGGGTTTCCCATTCCCGCAGGCGAACGGGTGCTGCAAACTCCGGATCCTTTGCTGCCAGTGAGCCCGGAGATGCTGCGAATCCAGGAAGAGGTGCTGCAAACATCCCGACAGGGGCTCCCCGTCTTCGATGATTTGCAGCACGCCCCTCAGGATATGCTGCAAATGAGCCCCGTTTTGCTGCCTGTTGATGTTGAGTTGCTGCAACTCAGCGCTGAGTTGCTGCAAGTCAACGGTGATTTGCAGCAAGATAACCGGAGCGGGCCCCCCGCGATGGAGTGGGAGCCGCCTATCCAGGATGCGGGCTCCCTCGGGATCGTTGAGTTGCTGCGAGTTGCCCCTGATTTGCAGCAGAACAAGCTCGTTTTGCTGCAAATCAGGGAGTGCGGGGTTCCCTCACTCCTTCCGTGCGATCTCGGCTTCGATCTCGGGGAGGAGCTGAGGCGGAGCGGCGATCAGCCGGGAGAGCTTGGGCTTCTCCCGATTGAAGCGGACCCCGTTGGGCTCGCCCGTGATCGCCGTGCCGCCGCCGGCGAGGACCAGCGCCACGCCGGCCGCCACGTCCCACTCGTGCTTGGGGGTGAGCGTCCAGGTGGCGTCGGCGAGCCCGGCGGCGACGAGGCCGAGCTTGTAGGCGACCGAACCGGTGGGGCGCATGTTGAAGAGGCCTTCGGTGTAGCCCTCCCACTCGCGGCGCTTGACCTCGCTCCGGCTCGCCACGACGAGCGCTCCCGCGAGGGCCGGCCGGTCCGACACGCGGGCCGGCCGGCCGTTCAGGGTGACGCCCAGGCCCCGGGCGCCCACGATGGACTCGCCCGTGACAGGGTTCAGGATCCCCCCGGCCACGGGCTCGCCGTCCTCGACGAGCCCCACGGAGACGCACCACTCGGGGATGCCTTGCACGAACTCGCGGGTGCCGTCGAGCGGGTCGACCACCCAGACGCGCCGGCGGTCGAGGCGCGAGAGGTCGTCGGTGGTCTCCTCGGAGAGCCACCCCTCGCCGTCCTGGGGGAGCAGCCGGCGCAGCAGGGCGTCCACCTCGGTGTCCGCCGCGGTGACGGGGTCGTCCCCCGCCTTGATCCGGGCGTCCACGTCTCCCGGGGTGTAGCGCGCGAAGACGGCGCGGGCCGCCTCAAGCGCTTCCCGGATGCGGTCGAGATCCGCTTCGAAAGCCACGGGTCAGCGCGGCTCCATCATCTCGCCGCCGACGAAGCCCTCGCGCTCGAGGTAGAGCAGGATCTCCTGGGCCGCCTCCTCGGGAGACAGGATCGCCGTATCGATCACCACCTCGGCATCCGCCGGGGCCTCGTAGGGGTCGGAGATGCCGGTGAACTCCTTGAGAATGCCGGCCCGCGCCTTGGCATAGAGCCCCTTGCGGTCCCGCTGCTCGCAGACGTCGATCGAGGTGGCGATGTGGACGAGCACGAAGCCGCCGCCCGGCTCGACGAGGGTCCGCACCTCTTTCCTCACGCTGTCGTAGGGGGCGATCGGGGCGCAGATCGCGATGCCGCCGTTCTTGGTGATCTCGGAGGCCACGAAGCCGATGCGGCGGATGTTGATGTCCCGGTGCTCCTTCGAGAAGTTGAGCTCCGAGGAGAGGTTCTTGCGCACGATGTCGCCGTCGAGCAGGGTGACCGGCCGGCCGCCCATCTCCATGAACTTGACGAGGAGGGCGGAGGCGATCGTCGACTTGCCGGCGCCCGAGAGGCCGGTCATGAAGACCGTGAAGCCCTGCTTGTGGCGGGGTGGGTGGGTGCGGCGGAGCTCGTCGGCGACCTCGGGGAAGGTGAACCAGGCCGGCAGCTCGCTCCCCTGCTGGAGGCGGCGGCGCAGCTCGGTGCCCGAGATGTCCAGGGTGCGCTTGCCTTCCGGGATCTCGTCCTGCGGCAGATAGGCGTCCAGCTCCTCGACGTAGGAGACCATCTGGAAGGGCACCATCTTGACGCCCACCTCCTCCTCGTGCTCGCGGACCATCTCCTGGGCGTCATAGGGTCCGTAGAAGGGCTTGCCTTTCTTGTCTGCGCCCGGTCCCGCGTGGTCCCGGCCCACGATGAAGTGGGTGCAGCCGTAGTTCTTCCGGATGATGGCGTGGAGGAGGGCCTCCCGCGGGCCGCCCATGCGCATGGCGAGCGGCAGGAGCGAGAGCTTCACCGTGTGCTGCGGGAAGCGGGGGAGGATCGCCTGGTAGCACCGCACGCGGGTGTAGTGGTCGAGGTCGCCCGGCTTGGTCATGCCCACCGTGGGGTGGATCAGCAGGTTCGCCTGGGCCTCCTTGGCGGCCCGGAGCGTCAGCTCGCAGTGGGCGCGGTGCATGGGGTTTCGGGTCTGGAAGGCCACCACGCGTCGCCAGCCCTCGCGGGCGAACTCGGCCCGCAGCTCGGCCGGGGTGTGGCGCAGGTGCCGGAAGTCGTAG
>DATHUD010000849.1:0-1657 GCA_035462575.1 Thermoanaerobaculia bacterium
TAGAGCAACTCGTCGATCTCCACCTCTTCCGGGAGATCTTCGATCAGATCTCGGAGCACCTGCTTGCCCATTCTCAGTGTCGCTCCTCCGGATCTGTCCACTGCGCATACCGGCGCAAGGCGATCCATCCCGGCTACAAGCCCAGGTTTTCCACCCTGGGCTGACGTTACGGCGCCCCAGGGGGCGCTGTCCGGTTAGCCCAGGGTGGAAACCCTGGGCGGGCAAATCCCTGGCAGAGCAGACTTTTCACCCCCCCGCCCCCTCAAACCGCAACGCCGGGTCGTGCTGCGCGCGCCGCAGATACTCCGCCACGCTCCGGACCAGCTCCAGGCTCGCCCGCTCGGCCTCGGCCGCCTGCTTCAGGTAGGCCAGGGCCGCGAGCGCTTCCCGGTGGATGTTCAGGGACGAGAAGATCGGCACCATCTCCCCCGCCAGCCATTTGAGGTCCGCCGTCCGCCCCTGCTCGGCGTAGAGGGTGGCCAGCTCCAGGGAGACCAGCGCGGTGTCGTAGGGAATCCCCTCCGCGATGAACCCGTCCCGCGCTGCCAGGAAGAGCGACTCGGCCTGGTCCGCCTGCCCCAGCCCCCGCACGATCTTCCCCTTCACCCACTTGCGCCGGTTCTGGGTCCAGGCGTCGGAAAAGCTACGGTAGAGGGGGCGGGTTTCACGGTAGATCTTCTGGGCTTCCAAGAAGGAGCCCGCGGAAGAGAGATAGTCGGCAAGGTTGTGCTTCGCACAGAGTAGTAGGCGAGGCTCCTGCTCGGGGTCAATGAGACCCAAGGCTTCATAAAGCATCGGGATCCCCTTCTCGGGACTGCCAGCGTAGTGATGGATCGTCGACATCTTCACGAGTGATCTCCCCGCCCGGTGTTGCTGGTCAATTTGACGGAAGATTTTTACGGCTCGCCGGAGGAGCCGGAAAGCAGCATCGAAGCGTCTCTGGTCCCTACGCAATGAAGCTTCCAGATCAAGGAGGATCGCTCGTTCAAGAGGATCCTTCGTACCCGCTCGGAGGTGTCGGTAAGCAGCGATGAACGCCTCCTCGGCACCCTGAAGATCAGACCGCACCCGGCAGGCATTCCCGACGTGGGCCCAGGCTCGAGCCCGGAGATCCTCAATCAGGCGGGTTTTATAGCGACTGGTGTCCAGGGACTCCGAAAGCCGGAGGGCAAGGAGACCCAAATCTTCTCCATAGGTCGAGTCGCGGGGTGTTGTCTCCAGGCTCCGCTCCACCAGAAGCTCAAAGACGCCCCAGGTATGAAACCTCGGCGAGTTCTTGAGGAGAAGCTCCCGTTGCTCGGGGGGGTGCTTGACCAACTCGACGTACAAACCGGGCGCCGCGGCCCGTTCCTCTTTCAGCAGAGCCAGATAGCCTTCCGCCACGTCCTCGCTCTTCCGGATGGGTTCGCTGTATCGGTCGGGATCGCCGGGCCAACCCAGCACTTCCGCCAACTTCTCGGCGACCGGGCCGGGGTGCCGGTGGCGCAGGGCCCGGACCTGCTCCTGACACGCGGGGCACTGGATCAGATGATCCACCACGCTCAGAGACTCGTTGGACAGCGACAGAAGGAACTCCTCCAGCACGAAGCTGCTGGGATGCATCTTCAAAGGCCGCCTCCTTGTCATGGACGGGGCGGTCGAAGTACCGCCTCCACAA
>DATHUD010000850.1:0-10708 GCA_035462575.1 Thermoanaerobaculia bacterium
CCGGATCCCGTCGGCGTCGTTCATGACGCGCGACAGCAGGGCTCCCGACTTGGTCTGCTCGAAGTAGCCGACCGAAAGCCGGCCGACGTGCCGCTGCACCCGGCGGCGCATCTCGGTGATCGAGCGCTGGGCCGCCTTGCCGAGCACCTGCGCCAGCGCGAAGGAGGTGATCCCCTGGATCAGGGTCGCCGCACCGGCCACAAAGATGATCTGGGTGAGCAGGTCCCGGTTCTCCTTGCCGATCACCTCATCCACGAGGAACTTGGTGGTGTAGGGGAGGACCAGGCCGCAGACCCGGTTGATCGTCATGAGGAAGAGCCCGAGCGCGAGCCGGCCTTTCCTCGCGCGGATCAGCTCCAGGGCGTCCTCGAGGATGACCCGGGTGTTCAGGGGCTTCTTGGTCTTCGGGGGAGACGGATCGACGGGGCGGAGGGCGCCGCGCTGCCGGGAGGAGACCATTCCTCCGAACAGCCCCGTGCGAGCCACCCGACCACGGGCGGCGGAATTGGAATCAGCCATGAAGGACACAACGGCAGGAATGAGCCGGGAGATTCCCGCCGCCGTTCGATTCTACCCTCTCGGCCGGATCTCGGCCGGGCCGTCCAGCTTGAGGCTGACCACCGCCCCCTCGGGGATGGTGACCTCCTCGCCCGCGGTCTTCGAGGCGATGACGGCCCCGGCCGCGGCGCCGATGATGGCGCCGATCACCGAGCCCTTGCCGCGGTCCTTCTTGTTCAGGATGCGCCCGAGGACCGCCCCGGCCGCGGCGCCGCCGCCGATCGTCGCGGCGTCCCGCCCGGTCTCGTTCCTCCCCTCCTCTACGAGGGAGGCTTCGATCGGCACGGTCGAGCCGGAGGGGAGCACCAGGTCGGTGAACCGCAGGCCGAGCTTCGCCCGGCCGCCCACCCGGCCGAGAGGCGTGGCTTCGGTCACCACCCCTACGACCTCGGCGTTGCCGGGGATGACCCTGTCGCCGTCCAGGAAGACATCCCGAAACACGCGGACCCGGAAGGTGTCGCCCGCCCGGCTGGTGGCGCTCCCGATCGTGTCCAGGAACTCGACGTCGAAGGAGGTGCCGGCCGGCAAGTCGACGGGTGTGGCGCGGGGCTCCTCCCGGACCTCCACTTCCACCTCTTCTTCAGGCTCGGGTTCGGGCTCGGGGACCGGCTCCGGCTCGACCTCCTCGGCCTCGGCCGCGGGGACCTCGGCAGGAGCGGGAGCCTCTTCGCGGGGCTCGGGGGCGGGACGGGGGTCCTCGGCAGGACGCGGGCGCTGGGCGCGGGCCTGCTGCTCCCGGCGCTCCTGCTCGCGCAGCACCCGCTCGCGGGCGGCGAGCTCGGCCTCGCGGGCGCGAAGGTCGCGCTCCCGCTGCTCGACCTCGGCGGCGCGGGCCGCCTCGGCGTCGTCGTTGGCGGCCTCTTCTTGAACGTCGACCGACTGCGGCTCGGGCCGCAGCTCGTTCGACGGGATCTCCTGGGTCGCGGCTTCAGGCCCGGCCACCTCCTCGTCCTGGACCAGGCGCTCGCGGTCGCCGCAGGCGAAGGCGAAGAGCGCGGAGGCGCAGAGGAGGGCGGAAAGCAGGGATCGTGACTTCACGGTGGACATGGCCGGAATCTCCTTCAAGATGCCAAAACCTTGAAAGAGCAAGGAAAATGCCACCCCGGCCCCGAGGAGAGAGAGCGCCGGGGCGTCCACGCCGGAGGACAGAGGCGGCTCAGCGCTTGCGGGAGGGATCGAACCGGAGGACCTCTCCCGGTCTGGCGGGCTCTCCGCCTTCCGCCGGGGCCTCCGGAGCCGCGGCGGCTTCTTCCTCTCCCTCCTCCTCGCCGGCGGGGACGAAGCGCAGCGCGAACTGGGCCGCGGGGTCCACAAAGGCGGTGAGCGCGGCGAAGGGAACCACCAGTTGCTGCCGGCTGCCCCCGAAGCTCAGGAGGACGGAGAAGGCGTCGTCGTCCACCGTCAATCCCCAGAACTGGTGCTGGAGGATGATCACGACCTCCTCCGGATACTGCTCGCGGAGGAACCGGGGGACCTCGACTCCGGGGTGGCCGGTGCGGAAGCCGATGGAGAAGTAGTGCTCGCCGGGGAGGCCATGCTCGGCGACCTGCGCCAGCACACGGCGCACGGCGTCGCGCAGCGCGTCCTGCAGGATCTTCGGGTAGTCGATGGTCTCGGGGTCCACGCCGCTCCTCCCTCGCGGGGAGATTGGGGCCGGTCCCGGGTTTTGTCAACCGTATCCGGCTCGGCTCTAGGGCGGATCGACGGTGCCGGCCGGCGTCCAGGGACCGCAGCGGGCGATCCGCCCCACGGCCTTCAAGGTCCCCCGGAGGGCCCCGTACTTCCGGATCGCCCCCTCGGCGTAGCGGCTGCAGGTCGGCTGGAACCGGCAGTTGACCCCGAGGCCCGGCATCCTGGGCGAGAGCGTCGCCTGGTAGAGGTGGATCGAGCCCAGGAGGAGCTTCGCCGTGAGCTGATCCTCGGGCGCGCGGGCGAAATCGATCCCCAGGAGGACCAGGAGCCCGAGGGTGATGATCAGAGCCCGGAGCCTGCGCTTGCGGCGCCGGGGGGCCTGATTCTCCGGGGAGGTCACCACGGCAGGGTCCCGGTCGCCAGGCGGCCGAGCCAGAGGGCGCAGAGCACGGCGGCGTTGGCGAGGACGAGGACGTCGATCCGAAGCGGACGGCGAACGGGAAACCTGCCCAGGAGCGCGGCCCCCCAGGCGAGCCAGGCGAGGCCCAGCTCCACGGCGAGCACGGGCGCCAGGGGGTGGTCGGCCAGGGCTTCCAACCATTCCCCCTTGGCGAGATGAGCGAACGCGCGGGTCAGGCCGCATCCCGGGCAGGGCATGTCGAGCAGGCGCCGGGAGAGGCAGACCGCGGTCCGCGGATCGGCGTCCGGCACCCAGGCGTGGAGCACGGCGAGCCCGGTGAGGCCTAGGAGGCCCGCAAGGGCCCAGAGCCGCAGAGCCGAGCTCGCCATGCCGCCAGCCTCACTGGTTCGCCGCGATGCCCTGGAGGATGGCCATGCCGCCCGCGAAGAAGATCCAAAGGACCGTCAGCCCGAGCAGAACCGTGCCGATGATGCCCAGGATCTGACCCGCTTTGGCCAGGCCCTCGCCGGTGGCGGGAGCACGCCCCTGGCGGATCGCCTGGAGCTCCTGATTCCCCATGTACCAGGCGATCGGGGCGAGGAGCCCGCAGCAGACGACGCCCAGGATTCCGAGGACCAGGGCGGTGATGGCCTGGCTGCTCGAGGCCGGCGGGGGGGATGGCGGGGGCGGCGGAGACGGCGGCGGCGTCCAGGACTGGTTGGGGGGCTCCATGGTTTCTCCTCTCCTCCGAGCAAAGACCGTTTAGAACCGGTCGACGTACTGGCTGAGGCCCGGGATGACGAGCCGCTGCCCGTTGACGCCCTTGACGATAGCCATGATGTGGACCACCAGGATCACGACGAACAGGGCGGAGTGCAGGATGCAGCCCGTGCAGCCCAGATCCAGGAAGGCCACCATCGACGTGAAGATCGAGAGCAGGATCCCGATGACGACCTCCGCCCCGGTCAGGAGCAGGCCGTTCTTGGCGTGCCACTGCACCTCCCGGTCGTCCTTCTCGACGAGGAGCGGGATGAGCGCCAGGAGCCACAGGTACGAGAGCACGATCATGAGCCCCCGGTTGGGGCTCGTGGAGCCCGGCGTCGGCGGGATCCCTCCCGGCGGAGGTGGCGGCGGCGGGGTGTAGGAAGGCGGCGGCGGAACGGACGGCTCACTCATTCCAGACATCTCCTTTCAAGCGGAAAGGACCATGAGCTTTCAGGACGGCATTACCGGCAGTCTATACAAGCCCCGATCCCGGGACAAGAACGCGCCGGAGTTTCAAGAATCCTCAGCCTCCCGGGCCATCCCCAGATCCGCCAGGGCCTCCCGGAGCGCCTCCCGCCGCTCCTCGTGGACGGCGAGGACGAGCCGCGCCGCCGCCCCGTACTCCTCGCTTTCGAGCTCGATCTCCGGCGGGCGCAGGAGCCGCTTGACCGCCCCGACCCGCTCGTAGGGAACCTCGACGGCGATCCGGACCGTCGGCACCCGGGAGACGACCGGCAGCTCCCGGAGCGCCTCGCGGGTGGCGGCGGCGTAGGCCCGGGCGAGCCCCCCCTTGCCCAGCTTGGTGCCGCCGAACCAGCGCACCACGACCGTCAGGACGTCCGACAGGCCCGCCCCCCGCAGCACCTGGAGGATCGGCACCCCGGCCGTGCCCGCGGGCTCCCCGGCGTCCGAGCTCCTCTCCCGGGGCGGCGCGCCGAGCCGCCAGGCCCAGCAGCAGTGGGTCGCGTCCGGGTACTCGCGCTCGAGAGCCGCCAGGGCCGCCTTGGCCGCCCCCTCGTCCGCCGCCGGGGCGATCACCGCCAGGAAGACCGAGCCCTTCTCGCGGATCGTGGCCCGGGCGGAGCCGGCGGGGGTCGGGTAGGCCGCCGTCATGCGGGAGCCGGCACCCTCCCGGTCACCCGCTCGTAGATCGCCCGGTAGCGCTGGACGACCGCGTCCTGGCTGAAGCTCTCGACCGCCCGGCGCCTGCCCGCCGCGCCCATCGCCTGGCGCCGGTCCTCGTCCTTCAAGAGCGACTGCGCCGCGGAGGCCATGCCGTCCACGTCCCCCACCTCGCAGAGGTAGCCGGTCTCGCCGTGGACCACGACCTCGGGGATGCCTCCCGTGCGGGTCGCGATCACCGGCACCTCGCAGGCCATGGCCTCCAGGGCCGCAAGGCCGAAGGACTCGGTCTCCGAGGGGAGCAGGAAGAGGTCGGCCCCCACGAGCACCTCCTCGACGAGCGGAAGGCTGCCGATGAAGGTGATCGCCTGGCAGATGCGGTGCTCCCGGCAATACTGCTCGACCCGCCCCCGCTCGGGGCCGTCGCCCACCATGAGCAGGCGGACGGGGAGCTGGCGGTAGAGCCGCTCGAAGATCGCGATGACGTCCAGCACCCGCTTGACCGGCCGGAAGTTCGAGATGTGGACCAGCAGGCGCTCGCCCGGCTTCGCCCAGCGGCGGGCCCCGGGGAGGTTCCGCGACTCCTCATAGCGCGCCGGATCGATGAAGTTCGGAATGACGTCGATCCGGTTCCGGATGTCGAGCTGCTCGACCGTCGTCCGCCGCAGCGACTCCGAGACGGCGGTCACGGCGTCGCTTTTCAAGATCCCCCAGCGGGTGGTTTCGAGGTAGTTGGGGTCGTTGCCCACCAGGGTGACGTCGGTGCCGTGGAGGGTCGTCACCACCGGCAGGGGCTGGGGGTCCAGGATCTCCCGGGCGAGCACGGCCGAGACCGCGTTGGGCACGGCGTAGTGGACGTGGAGCACGTCCAGCCGGTTGTGCCGGGCCACCTCGACCATCTTGGTGGTGAGCGCGAGCGAGTAGGGAGGATAGTTGTCGAACAGCGGATAGGTGGGGGTCACCACCTCGTGAAAGAAGATCCGGGAGTTCAGAAACGTCAGCCGCGAGGGGAGGGCGTAGCTGATGACGTGGACCTCGTCCCCCCGCTCGGCGAGCGCCATCGCGAGCTCGGTCGCCACGATGCCGGACCCCCCGTAGGTGGGATAGCAACTGATCCCGACCCTCACCGCACACCTCCGGGGAGGATCGACATCGGATCGGCAACGGCGAGCGGAGTCCGGCTCCAGAACGGCTCGGCCAGGGCGGCGCCGATCAGCAGGCCGAAGTGGCGGGCCCGCCCCTCGACGGCCAGCCGGAACTCCGGGGAGGCGATCTTGGTCTTCGGCCGCGTGTCCTCCTCCTCCTTCCGGTCCGGCTGGTGGAGCTGGCTGCGGTAGGCGGCGAGCGCGGCGAGCTTCGCGTCCCACACCGAGGTGACGTCCACCAGGAAGCTCGGCGTGAAGAGGTCGTGCTGCATGTAGGAGAAGACCGCCGCGGGGCGATAGGCCTCGCCGGCTCCCCGGTTCCTCAAGCCCGCGTAAAAGCAGGCGGCCTCGACCAGGGCGTGGGAGCGGCCGTGGTCCGGGTGGCGGTCGTGCGGCGTGGGGCTGATCACGAGCTCGGGCCGGAACCGGCGGAGGATCTCGATCAGGGCGTCCTCCTCGGCCGGGCCGGTGCGCAGGCCGCCGTCGCCGCAGTCCAGGAAGGCGAGCTCCACGGCGCCGAGGGCCTGTGCGGCCGCTTCGGCCTCGGCCAGCCGCTCCTCGGCCGTCCCCCGGGTCCCCCGCTCGCCGCGGGTCAGGTGCAGGATGCCCACCTTGCGCCCCTGCCGGGCGAGGAGGGCCAGGGTGCCGCCGCACCCCAGCTCCACGTCGTCCGGATGGGCGCCGATCGCGAGCACGTCGAGCGTCATCGGTTCACTCCTCCAGAGAGGGTCACGGCGAGATCACCTGCAGGTGCTCGGGATCGAGCTCCATCTGGTCCCAGAAGCTCTCGGCGAAGCGCTCGCCGTACTTGCCCTGGAAGTGGGCGGTGGAGATGACGCGCTCCTGGGGCTTTCCCAGCGGGAGACAGATGTCCCGGAGCTGGCGGACCCGCCGGTTCGCCACCTCGTCGCGCCGCGCCGCCGCCGACACCGCCTTGTCGGCGAAGAGGTCGAGCGCGCGCAGGATCTGCTCCCGGGTCTTGTCGAACGGCCGCTCGAGGTTGGGGTCCGCCGCGAGCGCCGGATCGCGCAGCCCGGCGAGCGCCTCCTCCACCCGGCCGCGCACCGGGGCCACGAAGTCGCCGCCGGCCCGCTCGGCGAGCTTCTTGTCGAGACCGTGCGGATCGCCCAGGAGGTCGGTCAGGGAGAGGCCGATCTCGGAGAGCTTCTCGATCAGGTGGGTCTCGAGCACCAGGGCCTGCGGCCGGAGCGACACCCAGGCGGGCTCGACCTCCAGCACCGCGTGGGTCGCCGCGGCCTGGGCCATGTAGGAGAGCTCCCCCGGCCCCAGCACCTGGAGACAGGTGCCGAGCACGGCGTCCTGGATCGCCGGCCGGGCGAGCACGCCGGGGGAGAGGGCCCCCGGGTTCTCGTCGACGATCCGCAGGAGGTCCGCGGCGCTGCCCGCGCAGTCCTCCCGGCCGCGGAGCATGTAGCAGTCCTCGTCTCCCCGCCAGGAGATCTTGCGCCGCTCCCTTCCGTGGAGGAGGAAGAGCGGGCTCGATCCCCGCTGCGGCGTCACCTGGAGAGGGTAGCCTCGCGCCTCGATCTCCCCGTCCCGGCGCGCGAGCGCCTCTTCGACCTCCTTGCGCCGCTCGATGAGCCGGCGGAGCCACGGTTTCTGGGCCGCCTTGAGCGCTGGGAGCATGGAGTCCAAGAGCAGCGGGCAGTGGGGCCCCGCGAGGTTCGCCATCAAGTGGCAGAACGCCTCGCCGAAGCGGGCGTCCGGCCGGTACCAGCGCGCCAAGGCTGCGAGCCACTCGGCGTAGCGGTCGCCCGGCACGGCCTCGGAGATGGCGCGGAGCACGTCCGTGACGGCGGGGCCCATCGTGCGCAGGCCGACCGGAGTGAGCGGCTCCGGGTCCGGCCCCAGGTCGAAGGCCTTGGGGCCGTCCGGCGCCAGGACCACGGTCTGCGAGACCTCGGCCCAGTCGTGGTCCTCGGTCGCCACCCAGTAGACCGCGACCGCGGGCTCGCCCTGCTCTTCGAGCGCCGCGGCCCAGCGCCCAGCGGCGATCAGCTTGCTGAACGAGTAGAGCGGGCCGCCGAAGAGGCCCGGCTGCTGCCCGGCCACGATCACGCGGGTGGCCGGGTCCGCCAGCTTCTTCGCGAGCCGGTCGGCGTTCGGGTTGCCGTAGCCGCGGTTGGCCACGGCGAGCGCTTCGCTAAGCTCGCGGCGCGCCCCGGGGAGGGCCGGGGTGGACGACGGCAGCTTCCCCGCCGGCAGGAAGGAGAGCGGAGAGAGGAGGTCCAGGTCCCTCCCCGCGAGCCAGGCCGCGGGGAGGGGGGGCAGGAGCCGGACCGCCTGAAGGTCGATCCGCGTCTCAGGACGGCTTTCGACCGATGAGGATGAGGCGTTCGCTGTCACGCTCGTAGGAATCTCCCTGGAAATTGCCGAAGAGGGCCTCGACCTCGAGGCCGGCCCAACGCAGGCCGATGGTGACCTCCTCCGGCTGGTAGACCCGCACGCTCTCCATAAACGTGCGGGGGGGCTCGCCGGGCGCGTTCACGGCGATCCGCTTGTTGATCCGATGGCTCTTGTCGTCGTACCAGCGCTCGATCGCGGCCTCCTGGCCGTCCATCGCCTGGACCTCGCGCAGCTTCAGGTTCGCGAGCGCCGGGCCCGGGTTCATGAGATCGATCAGGAACCACCCGCCGGGGGCGAGCACGCGAACGATCTCCTCCAGCACCAGAAAGTTCTCCCGCTCGGTCTCGAAGTAGCCGAACGAGGTGAAGAAATTCAAAACCCAGTCGAAGCTCTCCGCCTGGAAGGGGAGGCGCCGCATGTCCCCCGCCACGCGGGGGAGCCCCTGGGCGTGCATCCGGGCCAGAAGCGTGAGCGAGAGGTCCACGCCGAGCGTCCGGTACCCCCGCCTGCGCAACACCGCCGTGTGGCGCCCGGCCCCGCAGGCCAGGTCCAGCACCGCCCGCGGCCTGGCTCCGCTGCCGAGATGCCGCTCGACGAAGTCGGCGTGCACCTCGGCTTCGGACTCGTCCCGGTGGGAGTACAGCTCCAGGTACTCCTCGCCGAACCACTCTTTGTACCAGGCCATGGGAAGGATCATATCCCCGGCCCGGCGCTCCGCGAACGGCGGTATGCTACGCCCATGCTCGCCGACTGGGTCGAAATCCCCGGCGGCCGCTTCCTGATGGGAGGGGGCCCGCGCGACAACGAGAACCCCCGCCACGAGGTGCGGGTCTCCGCGTTCCTCCTCGCCCGCGCCCAGGTGACCCGGGCGGAGTACCAGGCGTTCCTCGACGCGACCGGCCGGGAGGCGCCCCCGTTCTGGAGCGAAGCCCCCTTCTCCCACCCGCGCATGCCGGCCGTGGGTCCCTCGTGGGACGACGCCGTGGCCTTCTGCGCCTGGACCGGAGAACGGCTGGGCAAAGCCGTCCGCCTCCCCACGGAGGCTGAGTGGGAGCACGCGGCCCGGGCCGGGCGCGACGTCCTCTACCCCTGGGGGGACGATCCCCCCGAGTCGCTGCCGGACTACGGCCGCCGCTGGAGCGAAGGCCCCGAGCCGGTCGACGCCTACCCCTCGCTCCACCCCCTCGGCCTCTTAGGCCTCGGGGAGAACGTCCACGAGTGGTGCGCGGACTGGTACGACGCCCGCTACTACGAGGTCTCACCCGTGGACGACCCGCCGGGCCCGCCCGGGGGCACCCGGCGCTCCTCGCGCGGCGGCTCCTGGCGCCACCAGATCAAGGTCAGCCGCTGCGCCGCGCGCTCGGCGATCCCACCCCACATGCGCTACAGCGACTACGGATTCCGCCTGGCCGCGGACGGGAGAGCCCGATGAAGATGCGCCCCTCCCGCCGCGCCGTGACCCGCGCCGCGGTCGCCGGCTTCCTCCTTCACACCGGGATGGCCGTCTGGGTCTGGCGGACCTGGGGCTACTTCGGCCGGGGCAACGTCGTCGCCTGGATGGACTTCCCCGTCTCGCTCGCCTACGTCCACCTCGAAGGCACGCCCATGCTGACGTGGAGCCTCATCGCGGGGGGCCTCCAGTGGGCCGACATCGCCGCCCTCCTGACGTTCCTCCTCGGGCGGACGCTCAAGGCGCGGGCCCTGCGCTAGACTCCCTCCCATGAAGTACTTCGGTCAACCCGACTTTCAACACGGGGAGGTCCCGGCCGTGGGTGTCCTCCTCTCGAATCTGGGAACGCCGGACGCCCCCGACGCACCCTCTCTCCGCCGCTACCTTCGGGAGTTCCTCTCGGACCCCCGGGTCATCGAGATGCCGCGCCTCCTCTGGTGGATCATCCTGAACCTCTTCGTGCTCCCCACGCGGCCGGCGAAATCCGCCGAGCTCTACCGGAAGGTCTGGTGGAAGGAGGGCTCGCCCCTCCTCGTGATCTCCTACCGCCAGGCAGCCGCCATCGAGGAGACGCTGCGCCGCGAGCTGGGCACCCCGGTCCACGTGGCGGTCGGCATGCGCTACGGCAACCCGTCAACCAAGGCGGCCCTTCGCGAGCTCGCGGGCAAGGGGTGCCGGCGGATCCTCGTGCTGCCGCTCTATCCGCAGTACGCCGCCGTCACGTCCGGCTCGACCTTCGACGCCGTTTCCGCCGAGCTCGCGCTCTGGCGCTGGGTGCCGGAGATCCGGTTCATCAACCACTACCACGACGACCCGGCCTACATCCGGGCGCTCGCCGCGAGCATCCGTGACGCCTGGGCGGACGGCGGTCCGGCCGAAAAGCTCCTCTTCTCCTTCCACGGAATCCCCCAGCGCTATTTCCTGGCCGGGGACCCCTACTTCTGCCAGTGCCAGAAGCTCGCCCGCCTCGCCGCCGAAGAGCTCGGTCTCCCGAAAGAGCGCTGGGAGGTCTCCTTCCAGTCCCTCTTCGGCAAGGAGGAGTGGCTGAAGCCCTACACGGACAAGACGCTCATGGCCATGGCGAAGTCCGGCATCCGGAGCCTGGACGTGGTCTGCCCCGGCTTCTCGGCCGACTGCCTGGAGACGCTCGAGGAGATCGACGAACAGAACCGCGAGATCTTCCTCCACAACGGCGGCGAGCGCTACCGCTACATCCTGGCGCTGAACGACCGGCCGGATCACATCCAGGCCCTCTGCGGCCTCATCCTC
>DATHUD010000851.1:0-16175 GCA_035462575.1 Thermoanaerobaculia bacterium
GTTCAGACCACTAAAGGAGAAGCCGCGCGATCAGCGAAAACACCTCTCCGAACACTGGGTGTAAATCCGCTGCGATCCCCATCTCCAACCGTTCGAGGGCGGTCCGCAGCGGATCGTCTCCGGAGGGCGGTGGCGCGGGCCAATGGAGGGTGAGGCGGTTGAGGCCAGGGCGCAGGGAGTCGCGGCCGATCCGCAGGGAGGTGCGGGTCCAGCGCTCGGTCGCTTTGATCGATCCGGCGAGGACACCGTTGACGCTCAACCGGACTTCGCCCCAGCGATTTTCCGCCTCTCCAGGGAGGCGGAGGGTAGGCTCGATCTCGACGTCCCGGGTGCCGTCCACGATCAGGCAGAAGCTCGTCTCGGGCCAGGGGGAGCGCAACGTGCCGCGGCGGGGGAGATCCTCGAAGGTCATCACTTCGGGGTAGAAGCGTTCCAGAGGCTCCCAGAGATAAAAGGGATCGGAAAGGTCGGTCCCCTCCTCCCGGAGCCCGTGGCCTTCCAGGAGCCCGCGGACGATCTCGACCCAGGCGGAACGACCGCGCCGTTCGAGGACGTTCGAGATCGCCTGGATCAGGTCCGCGTCCAGGTGCTCCCAGCGCCAGCCGTGCTGGAGGAGGAGGCGGTAGGGGGAGTCGAGATTGCGCTGTTGCGCCGCGGTGAGCACGGCGGGGCAGGGCGCCGAACGGGCGGCGACGAGGTCCAGCATCGCCTCCTCGATTCCCGGAGACGCGTCGAGCGCCGCCTCCAGCCAGTGCTCCAGGATCGGGGCCTTCGGGCCGACCGGCAGCAGGCGGTGGGCGGTGTGGGCGGCGGCGCCCAGGCGGGCCGTGGCTTCGGCCTCAGGAGAGATTGCCGGGGCGGAGAGGAGGTTTCGCCAGTCGACCGGCTCTTCGATCATCCCCGAGACGCTCAAAACCTCGGTGGCCACGGCGGCCATCGCGACCTCGATGCCCTCGGTCGTCAGGTGACAGTAGTCGAGGAAGAGGCGCCGGTCCGGCAGGGGTGAGCCGGTGTGCTCGGCAAAGACGGCCGGCAGATCCACGGGGAAGAAGCCGTGCCGGTGGGCGGCGTCCCGCAGCAGATCCCGGGCGAGCGTTCCCGCCTGGGGCGCGGCGAGGAAGCAGAGGTTCGCGTACGTGGAAGCGTCCACCTCCGCCCGGGCAGCTCGCAGCGCCTCTTCAGAATCCCCGATCCCTTGGGCGGCTCGAACGAGGAGGCGGAACGTGGAGGGGCAGGCGCCGCCGTCGAGCGCGAGCATCTCCCGGGCGGCCTCCGACGCTCCCGAAAAATCCTTTCGATCCAGCTGCTCAAAAGCGTCTTTATAGAAAGAATGCCAGCGGGCCGTGCCGTCTCCGGGGAGGCAGACCGGCGGCTGGCGGGTCTCCCAGTCCGCGAGGTTGACCTCGGGGAGGACGACGACGACCGGGATGCCCACGGTCCGGGCGATCAGCGCGATCGTGTCGAGCGCGCCTTCCGCGGACCGGCGCAGCTCCTCTTCGGCGAGCCGGAGCGGACCCCGGAGCCCTTCCTCGCGGAGCGCCAGGGCGTAGCGCTGCCTTGCCGGGACGGACAGGGCGTACGGCGAGATGCCGGGGGTTTCGAGCAGGTTCCAGTTGTTCCCCACGAACAGCACGAGCACGTCCGGGTTGATCTGGAGCGACGCCTGCACGGTTTCGACAAGGGTTTCGAGGCGCTCGTTCGTCCGCGCGAGATCGACGACCTCGAAGTTGTCCGCTCCCCCCACGGCCCGGAGCTGCGCTTCGAGGACTTTTGCGGGCGTGAGATGGGGAGCGTAGAGGTAGCCGGCCGCGACCGACTCCCCGAAGAAGCAGACCCGCAGGGGAAGCTCGGATCTTTTGGGACGCAGGATCTTCGGGGCCGCGTAGTGGTCCCCCAGCGGGAGCGGATCGGGACGCACGAACGCGGGATGGCCGTCCACCTCGCGGGGGCTCCAGATGCTGATCGGCCGCGGGCCTTTCGGGAGCGGGCGCGGCTCCGCCGCCGGGGCCGGCGCGTTGACCAGACCGGCCGCGTCGAGAAGGCGGGCGGTGCGCAGGCCCTCGGGGGTGGCGAGGAGGGCGGCCAGCTCGCGGGCGAGGTGTTTCCGGGCGTCGTCGGTCATGGGAGCGGCCCCCCGCCCGGGACCTCACCCCCGGCCCCTCTCCCATCGCCCCCCCTTCCGCCGGGAGAGGGGGGGCGATTCAGAGCCGGCAGCGCTTGTAGGGTGCGCTGTGCGCACGTGTTGTTTTCCACCGCCCTCCCCGTGCGCACAGCGCATCCTATGGCAATGCCGCGCGCAGGCGTCCCCCTCTCCCGGGGGACGGGGGGGCGATGGGAGAGGGGACAGGGGTGAGGTCTCATACGAACGTGTACAGATCCTCGCTGATCGCGCTCCGCCTCTGGCTGAAGGGGGTCCGCTGCCGTTCCCTCCAGGCGGGGAGGAGGTCGCTCCAGTTGGCCGGGAGCATGGTGCGGTCGATCAGGAAGTCTTCGAGGACGGCGCTGTCGATCCCGGAGCTTCCCAGACAGAACAGGGCGTCCACGGGGGAGCCGGCGATGGGCTCGCCGCGGACGTTGAAGGAGGTGTTGACGAGGATCGGGCAGCCGGTCCGCCGCCTGAAGGCTTCGAGGAGCGCGGCGTAGCGCGGGGAGACCTCCGGGTCCACGGTCTGGGGACGCGCCGAGCCGTCCACGTGGGTGATGGCGGGGAGGTCGAGCGGGGAGGTGACCCGGCAGGTCTCCAGCATGAAGGGGGACGGGTGATCGAGGCCGAAGTGCTCGGAGGCGTGGGCGGCGAGCACGCTCGGGGCGAAGGGGCGGAAGGCCTCGCGTTTTTTCACGAGGCGGTTCAGCCGGTCGCGCATCCCGGGGTCCCGCGGGTCGGCGAGCAGGCTCCGCGCGCCCAGGGCACGGGGCCCAAACTCCATGGGGCCGTGGAGCCATCCCACGACCTCTCCGCGGACGAGGCGGTCCACCACCGCTTCCAGGAGATCCGCCTCGCGGCCCCGGAAATCGAGCGCGGGGAGGCCCGTGGCGGTCACGAGGCCGGCGACTTCGTCCGCGCTTGAGCTCGGCCCCAGGTAGACGTGGCGCAGGGGACCGGCGGCCGGCCGCTCGCCGGTCAATTCCACGTGCGCGAGGGCGGCGGCGCCCAGGCAGCCTCCGGAGTCCCCGGCCGCGGGCTGCACGAACAGTCGCTCGAAGGGGCCCTCCCGGAGGATGCGGCCGTTGGCCACGACGTTCAACGCCACGCCTCCGGCCATGCAGAGATCGCGGGCGCCCGTCCGCTCGTGGAGATAGCGGGCCTTCTCCAGAAGGATCTCTTCGAGGACCACCTGAAGGCTCCGGGCCACGTCCTTGTGAAATGGACCGATCTCCGATTCACGCTCCCGGGGAGGCTCGCCGAAGAGGCGCACGAGATCCTCAGAAAACATCCGCCGTCCCTGGAGAAAATCGAAGTAGCGGAGGTCCAGCCGGTACTGCCCGCCCTCTCCGGGGAGGACGAGCTTCCGCATCTCCTCCACGAAGCGCGGCTCGCCATAGGGGGCGAGCCCCATCACCTTGTATTCGCCGTCGTTGACCTCGAAGCCCAGGTAGGAGGTGAGAGTGGAGTAGAGGAGCCCCAGAGAGTGGGGAAACTCCACCTCCTCGAACAGCTCGATTTTCGAGCCCTGCCCGCGTCCGTAGGTGGTCGTGGCCCACTCGCCTACGCCGTCCACCGTGAGGATCGCCGCCTCAGGGTAGCCCGAGTAGAAGAACGCGCTCGCCGCGTGCGAGAGGTGGTGATCGTAGAAGTAGAGCGGCCCCTCCCACCCCAGCCCCTCGCGGATCGCCCGCTCCGGCTGCCCGGGATCGAGCCACGGAAGGCCAGGCGGCGCCCCTTTTGGAACCCCGGCCCAGAGCTGTCTGGAAAGTTTTTTAACCGGCGATTCGTAATAGGCCAAACCGTCGATATCGAGAATCCCGAGCCCTGCCCGCTCGAGGCAGAACCGGAACGCCGACGCCGGCAGCCGCGGATCGTGCTTCACCCGCGAAAACCGCTCCTCTTCCGCCGCGGCCACCAGTTGGCCATCGCGCAGAAGGCAGCAGGCGGATTCGTGGAAGAAGGCGGAGAGGCCGAGGATGTTCATGGGCGGTCGGGGAGTGTATCAAGGGCTGATCCAACCCTGTCGCCCCCGCCCGTCGATAACGGTTCCCCCCCAATGTAGAGACGCCCCGTGGGGCGTCTCCGGATCGGAAGGGCCTGCCCGGACGGGCGAGAGGTTCCGCGGCACGTCCTTGTTTTCGGGAGGATCTCGCCGCCTCGGAGACGCCCCACGGGGCGTCTCTACATTGGGGGTGCTCCGATCGGCTCTGTTCTCCCCCCCGCCCCCCACCCCGCCATCACCGCCAGAATTCCCACCAGCGGCAGATGATGCCGGGCGCCGCTCTCGAACACGCTGTCGATCCCCCAGAAGTAGAGGATGACGAGGGCAAAGAGGAGCGCCAGGGGGTGGCGGGTCCAGCCGGGGCGGACGAGGAGGGCGAGGAGGACCAGGGCCCAGACGCCCCACCAGTAGGCGTTCGCCACGAGCTTCGCCCCGGCGTAGAGCGGCCCGTCGATCCCCAGGCCGCGCTTCAGGCCGTCGTAGATCCCCACGGCGTCGTCCCCGAGAAAGAGGATCTGCTTCCGGACGGCGAGCTTCAGGAAGGGGCCGGGGTTTTCCCGGATCCACTCTTTCCCCCACTGATAGCCCAGGCGGTCCTGCGTCAGCTCGTCGTAGCCGGTCAACCGGCGCTCGCCGTGCTGGATCCAGCCGCCCGTCGCGAGCGGATTGTTGGCCCGGTAGAAGACGCTCCCGCCGTTCGTGGAGATGAGCACGAAGTCCCCCAGGACGCGCTGGTTTCTGGCGCTCCAGGGAAGGATGACGGCCGCCATCCCGAGGAGGACCAGGGCGAAGCGGCCGGCGATCCGCGGGAGGGGCACCCGCAGGAGGAGCTCCCAGATCGGGAACGCCCAGACGACCAGCATCACCGCCGGCTGGGTGAGCGTCGAGTAGCCGAGGACGAGCCCGGCCGCGAGCCGCCCCGCGGCCCGGAGAGCGGGCGAGCGGGAGGAGCCGGCGACGAGGTAGACGAGCAGGGCGGCCGGTAGGAGGAAAACGATGACCCCCTCCTTGTTCGCCACCCCGGTCGAGGCGATCAGGTTCGGCCACACGGCGATCAACAGCGTGGCGATCCGGGCCGCGGCCTCCCCGGCGAGCCGGAAGGCCAGAGCGTGGACGACGAGCACCGTCCCCACGAAGAGCAGGAGGTTGGCCGCGGTCACGGCCCAGGGTCCGATGCCTGCGATCTGGAAGAAGACGAAGAGCAGGATCGGATAGCCCGGGGGCCAGGCGGCCCATTCGCTCTGCGGGGTCTGGTAGGTGAGGCCCTGCGCCAGGCGTTCGGCGAGCATGTAGTAGCTCTTCCCGTCCGAGGTGAACGGGGCCGGGAAGAGGAGCGCCCACGTGAGCCGGGCGGCGATCCCCGCCACGATCAGCAGGACCAGCCAGCGGCGCCGGGGGATCGCGGCGAGCCGGACGCCCACCGCCCGCAGCCCGGCGGCGAGGCGATGGCGGCCGAGCCACAGCAGCCCGGCGGCGGCCGCGGCGATCGCGAGCCCGAAAAGGATTCCCACCAGGGGACGGTCCGCCACGGCCAGGTCCCACGTGAGCTTGGGGACGCTGAACAGGGCCTCCAGCACGACGAGCACGAACAGAAAGCCCAGGAGCCGGCCCGCCACGGCCTGCCAGCCCGCGGAGACCTCGCGGGAGACCGGGATGGCCAGAGGCGGCGCGGACGAGGCCCGCGGAGCCACATCGGAAGCCGGAGCGTGCATCGACCCAGGCTGGACGGCGGAATTTGACGACATCCTGTTCCTCCTCCAGGAAGGGGGACCCGAGGCTCTCCCCGGCACGAGGATTCGTGCTTCCCGAAAAAGAAGCAAAGAAGGGGCCAGGGAGAGGGATTTGCTGGGAGCGCCGGAGGGCGCCCCTACTTCCCCGCCGTCTTGATCCGTTTCGCGGTTTTTCCCCCCAGGGCTTCGAGGCGCCGGGTGGCCAGCTTGTAGGTGGAGGTCGCCTCGCTCTCCCGGTTGCGGGGCGGGGTCACCCGCTCGTAGTAGCGCCGGGCCGCGTCGGGCAGGCCGTAGCGCTCGGCGAGCTGGCCGAGGACGTACCAGTCGTGGGCCTCGGGCTTTTCGTCCGCCTTGGCTTCGAGGGACTGGAGGAGGAGACGGTAGGCCTCGGCGGTCTTCCCCTGCTCGGCGTAGAGGGCGGCCAGGGTGTGGAGGGAGGCGGCGTTCTGGTAGCCGGAGAGGGTCGCGGCGCGCTGGCCGTGGTCGATGGCGCGGTCGTCCACCCGGCCGCGGACGAGGGCGAACCAGGCGAGGTCGTTGAAGTCCCCCGCGACCGCCTTGCCGGCGTCCACCACGGCCAGGAGGAGGCGCTCGGCGGTGTCCAGGTCCCCCTTGTGCTTGGCGAGGGCTGCCAGCGCCCGCAGGGCCTGGGGATCTCCGGGGGACCGGTCGAGCCTCTCGTCGGAGATCTTGCGCAGGCCGTCCCACTGCCCGAGGTTGACGAGGCTCAGGGTTTCGAGAGCGAAGGCGCGGTCGGATCCGGGATTGTCGGCGTAGAGCCGGCGCGCGGCCTCCGCGAGGTCGGCCTGGCGGCCGGTGCCCAGGTACGCCTGAGCGAGGGCGAGGTCCAGGGCGGACCTCCGGCGGGCGTCGTCCTTCGCCGCCTCGCGGCAGGCGAGGAGCTCGGGGAGGGCGTCTCCCGCGGCCGGCGAGCTGCCCTCGGTCAGCAGGGCGGCGGCGGCGCAGCGGATCTCCGGGGCCGGGGCCTCCTTGCCCCGCGCCCACAGAAGGGCGAAGGGCGAGCCGGCGAGCGGGTCGTCCCCCCGGGCGGTCTCCTTTTCCTCGGCGGCCCAGTCCAGCCACTGGCGGGCGCCTTGGAGGTCGTCCGCCCCGGCCCGCCGGAGCGCTTCGGCCCCCAGGCTCTGCGGGGTCGTGTGGAGCCCGACGATGCGGTACTGGCCGTCCTCGGGCATCACGTAGGCCACGAGGCGGAACGACCCTTCAGTCGCGGCGTCGAGCCGCACCCGGTAGCCCAAGGTGTCGTTGCCGGTGACGGTCTCGCGGAAGGAGGCGAGGCCGATCTCCATGGCGGACTGGAGCGAGATGTCGTTCTTCTTGACCGCTTTGCGGATCGAGAGGAGCGCGGTCTCGATCCCCGGGACCCCCGCCGCGCTCGCGGCCTCCAGGCGGGCGCGGGAGCTCCGGGTGAAGAAGGAGAAGAACTTCCGGCTGTCGAAAGGATCGGAGAGGAAGGGCTCGATGAGCTGCCGGGTCGCGTTCGCGGGGTCCTTGGCCGAGAAGGTGATCTCCTCACGCCTCCGGGCCCGGCGCACCACGTCGGCGGTGGAGAGGAGGGCGGCGGCGTTGGGCGACTGCCGGCTCGCGCGCTCGAGCAGGGCGGCGGCGGCAGGGTAGCGCCTCAACAACATCAGGGTCTGGGCCGCCGAGGAGAGCGCCGCGATCCGGGCCTGCTCGTCCTGGAACTTCCGCTCGCCCTCGCGCAGGGCGGTCTCGGGGCCGTCCAGGGCGGCCGTGGCCACCAGGGTCAGAATGGTCCGCGTCTGCGTGGGCGCGAGGGTCGCCGCGAGCGCGCGGGCCTCCTCGAAGCGCTCGGCCCGCAGCAGCGCGACCAGCAGGTTGTCGTCCAGCGTCTCGTTGTCCAGATCCTTCGGCAGGGCCAGGTACTCGTCGATCGCTTCCGCGAGCTCCGCGCCGGGGCCGTAGCGCTCGCCCCGGGCGTCGTGCTCCAGGAGGATGGCGAGGTCCGCGCGGGTCACCCAGTCCTCGGGATCGAGATCCTTGGCCTTCCGGTAGGCGGCGACGGCGGCCGCGCGGTCGAAGCCCGGCGCGAAGCGCCGGCCGAGCTCGTCGTGCTGGAGGATCCAGCCGAGATCCCGCCAGGCCGGAGCGAACCGGGGGTCGAGCTTCACCGCCCGCTCCGCCTCCTCGCGGGCCGCCTCGCCCATGCCGCCGGCGAGCAGGGCCCGGGCGATCCGCGTGCGCGGAAGCGCGCTCTTCGGGGCCCGGGCGGCGAGAAGCTGGAGCTCCTCCAGCGCTTCGCGCACCCGGCCGGCCCCGAGGTGCGTCTCGCCCACCTGCTCGAAGAGGAGGAGGACCGGCTTGTCGTCCGCGGCCGCGAGGACCCCCTTGCGGACCTCCTCGAACTCCCGGGCGGAGAGGCGCCGCCGGCCCACCTCCAGCCGCAGGTTGGCGGTGATCACGCCGCCCTCGCCCGCCGCGTACTCTTCGGCCAGGGTGACCGGGCCGAACCGGCGGACCCGCGAAGCCGGGAGCGGCTGCGGGATGAAGCCGGCCGGCGGCACCACGCGGTAGCGGGTCTCGACGCTCAAGGGTTGGGAGAACACGTACCCGGTCGTCCGTGGCCCGTCCCGCTCGTCGTCCTGGTAGGAGAATTCCTCGGGGAGGCGCGCCAGGAGGGCCCCCGGCTGGATCGCCACCGCGGCGTCCCGCACATCGGTGATCCCCTGGCCCACCTGCTCGGCCTCCAGCCGCAGGGTGAGCGGCCGGGACAGGTCGTTCGGGTCCGAGTGCTCCACCTTGCCGAGCTTGCCGGCCAGGTAGGCCGCGGCCGCGTACTCCTCCAGGAATTCGCGCAGCTTCTTGGCGTCCGCCGCCGCGTAGTAGGCGCGGAGCGTCCGCTCGGTCTCGCCGTAGTACTCGGTCGTCTCCACCACCCGCGCCTTGCCGAGATCGGCCAGGTAGATCTCCCGGGTCTCCACCTCGCGGTTCTCCGCCGCGGTGGCTTCCGGCGTGCGCACCAGGTCCCCGGCGTTCGGGCTCGCCACGAGCGCGAGCCGCCCCTGGTCCTGCACGGGGAGCTCCCCGGCGCGGGCGAAGGGGTCCGTGGGATCGATCCAGATCGCCGGGCTGCCCGGCACCATCACGATCGCGTGATTGAACCCGCCCAGGCCCGGGAGCCCCTCCTCGATGTCCGGCTCGTCCTCGCCCGCGTTCAGAAGGGCCACGTAGGCCGGGATGTCCGAGGCGCGGAGCATGGCGGTCAGGAGCACCGCCTTGTCCTTGCAGTCGCCGAACTTCCGGCGCAGGGTCTCGGAAGGCTTCCGGGGGAGGATTCCCCCCTCTCCCAGCTCGACGCCGGTGTAGCGGATCTCCTCGCCCAGCCGGGCGAGGTAGAGGTTGACGGTCTCGAGCTGCGAAGCCGCGGGGCCGCCCGCCGACTTCAGGAAGCTCTTCAGGTCCGAGCCCTGGATCGCCCGGTCCACGATCTCCGAATAGGTCCGCGCCACGTCCCCCCAGGATTTGCCGGTCGAGAAGGCGAGGTAGGCGGAGCGCGGCACCTCGGGCGGGAGGCCCGGCTCGGGCTCGGTCTGGGCCGGGACGTCCCGCGCCTCGAACACGAGCCGGCGCCGGCCGGAAGCCACCGACTCCGCGGGCGCGGCACCCGGGAGGCCGCGGACGACCCAGCGCAGCGGCAGGCTCTCGGGCGCGTCGAGCGTCACCCGGGCGCGGCGCACGGTCACCCCCATCTCCAGCCCCTGGTAGCGCACCACGCCCCGGTCGAAGAAGGGGGCGGTCTCGCGGACCGTCACCTCCTGCTCGACCACGGCGCCGGGCCGCACCGCGGGCAGCGGCCCCCGGAGCACGCGGCCGTCCTCGAACATGTCGGGCGCCTCCTGGGCTTCGCCGTTCTCGGTCAGCACCGCCGGGTCCAGCAGATGGACGGCGCCGTCCGGCGTGATCACCCGCGCGTGGAGCTCGGGCCGCGACTGATGCCAGGGGGACCAGCGCTCCTCGACCGCCGACCAGCTCTCATGAGCGCCCGGGGCCACGATGCGGTAGACGATCCGCTGCGTAAACGTCTCGCGCCCCGCCTCGTCGTAGCGATAATTGGCCTCGAGCAGCAGAACGACGACCGCCTCGCCCTCCTCTCCCGGCACCGCCTGCGCGGCGCGGACCATCGCCTTCGGGTCGCCCGCGAAGGCGGGACCGTCCCAGGGCTCCGAGGCGCGGGCTCCGGCGGGGAGCAGCGCAACGAGCAGGAGAGCGGAGATTGCGGCGAAGCGATCGGGGCGGACAGGGAGTCGGGACATCGGTTTTCCTCGACGGGTGGAAGGCTGCGGAGTGGGGCGGATCTTAGCATGGGGGGAGGGTCCGGCCGGCGGAGCCGTCCGGCTCCCTCGTGTAGAATCCTCCGTGCCTACATCGGAGTGGCACGCACCCGGGATCGATTTCAGCGCGCGCTCGAACGCCGTTGAGCCAGGGTCCCGCCGGAGGATATCGATGGACTGGAGCCGCACCCTTTCCCGCACCCTTCTCTCCGCCCTGCTCGCGGCCGTGGCCGCGGCTCCGGCCGGTGCGACGACCTATGTCATGGTTCCGGACGAAGCCCTGGTGGACCAGGCGCCGGTGGCCGCCGTGGTCCGCGTCGCCGCGGTCGATCCGGAGGCGAGCCGCAGGGGCGGTCCGGTCGAGACGGAGTACCGGCTGGAGATCGAAGAGGTCGTCAAGGGACAGGTCGCGGGCGGGACCGTCCTCCTGCGCGTGCCCGGCGGGCTCCGGCCGGACGGCCTGGGCCTGCGCCTCTACGGCGCGCCCGAGCTGCGGGCCGGCGAGCGCGCCCTCGTCTTCCTGGAGCCCAACGGCCGCGGCGCCTTCCGCCCGGTCCAGCTCTTCCTGGGGGTCTTCCATCAAGTGGAAGCCGGCGGCCTGCGCCTCGCGGTGCGCGACTTCTCGGGGACGACCGAGGTGCGCATCCAGGGGGACCGCCTGGAGCCGGTGGAGAAGAGCGGGGGAGAGGTCCCCCGCGACTTCGACGCCTTCAAGCGCTGGGTGGCCGCGCGCGCCCAGGGCCGCCGTACGGCGGCCGACTACCGGGTGACCAGTGGTTTGACGGGTAAAAACGGGCTCGGGACTTCCTTCGAACCCTACACCATCTTCCGCGACCGGACCGACAACCACCCGCTGCGCTGGTTCGCCTTCGACAACGGCGGCCGGGTCGACTGGACCGCTTCCACCGAGGGCGAGCCCGGGGTTCCGGGGGGCGGCTTCACCGAGCTTCGGGCCTCGCTTCAGGTGTGGACCGACGAGCCCGAGACGCCCGTGGTCTACCGCTACGCCGGCACGACCGCCGAAACCGGGGGCCTGAGCGAGCCGGACGGCCTCAACACCGTGCTCTTCAACGACCCGGACGACCTCGTCCCCGAGTTCAACTGCACGGGCCGGAGCGGCGTCCTGGCCATCGGCGGCCCGTGGTACGAGCGGAGCACCCTTCCCTTCCAGGGCCGGACCTTCCACCGCATTGCCGAGGCCGACATTGTCATCAACTCCGGGCTCGCATGTTTCTTCGACACCAGCGCCAACGCGAGGAAGGCGGCCGAAGAGCTCTTCTCCCACGAGCTCGGCCACACCCTGGGGCTCGGGCACTCCTGCGGCGACACCAACAGCCCGCCGTGCGAGGAGGGCAGCCTCCCGGACGAGGCCTTGATGCGCGCCTTCATCCACGACGACGGCCGCGGCGCGAGGATCAACGAGGACGACCGGGCCGGCCTCCGTTTCCTCTACCGTCCCGGCGCGGCGCCCGGCGCGCCGGCCCGGCCCACCCGGCTCACGGCCCGGGGGATCTCCACCACCGAGATCGAGCTCACCTGGAACGACAACGCGAGCGACGAGACCGAATACCGGGTCGAGGTGAAGACCTTGCACGGCACCTTCGAAGACGTCGGGGCCGTCAGCACGAACACGACCGCGGCCGTGGTCGAGGGGCTCGAGCCCGCGACCGCCTACGTCTTCCGCATCCGGGCGAACGGACCCGGCGGCTTCTCCGCCTACTCGAACGAGGCGACCGCCGCGACCCTGGCGCCGATCGGCGGCCCCTGCGTGCCCGACGCCCGGACCCTCTGCCTCGTCGACGGCCGCTTCAGCGTCCAGGCCTCCTGGCGGACCCCCGACGCCTCCGGCACCGGCTGGGTCGCGCCCACCCCCACGGACACGTCCGGCAACTTCTGGTTCTTCTCCGCGGACAACTGGGAGGTGCTCGCCAAGGTGATCGACGCCTGCGCCGTCAACGACCACTTCTGGGTGCTCGCCGGAAGCGCCACCAGCGTCGAGCACGACCTCCAGGTGATCGACACCCGCACCGGACAGGTCCGGGTCTACCCCAACGCCGGCGGCAGCCGGCCCCGCGCCGTGACGGACGACCGGGCCTTTGACTGCGAGTAGGGCAGGAGGGGTGGATTGGGCCGCATTGCGGCCCAATCTCCGGTCTGCTATATTTGCTATCGCTTATGCTTGCGAGTCGACCCCGCCCGTGGTGAACGGTCCGTCTGTAGTCCCCCTCTCCCCTCCCAACCGTGGTGCCGGCGAAGATCCGGCCGGCCACATCGTCCAACGGCCACTAACGGCCACAATTAGGAGCTAGAAACGAATGGGCAGGAAGCTTTTCGTCGGTAACCTCAACTTCAAGACCAGCAGCGACGACCTACGCGAGCTCTTCGGGCAGGCCGGCACTTGCGAGTCGGCGCAGGTGATGATGGACCGCGCGACGGGCCGGTCTCGCGGCTTCGGTTTCGTCGAGATGAGCACCGACGAGGAAGCCGCAGAGGCGAGCCTGAAGTTCAACGGCTACGAGTACCAGGGCCGGAACCTGAACGTCAACGAAGCCCGTGAGCGCACCCCCGGCGGCGGCGGCGGCGGCTTCCGTCCCGCGGGCGGCGGCTACGGCGGTGGGGGCGGCGGCTACCGGCCCGGCGGCGGCTACGGCGGCGGGGGCGGCGAGCGCGGCAACGACAGCGACTACGTCGGCCGCGACTACACCCCCAACTTCGACTTCGGCGGCGGCGGTGGCGGCGGCAACGACTTCGGCGGCGGCGGCGGCAGCAGCAGCGGCAGCGGCTTCGGTGGCGGGTTCAACAAGGGCAACTTCAAGCCCCGCAAGGAAGGCGGCAGCCGCCGCGGTCTGCGGGCCAAGAAGCGCAGCCTCTAGTCTTGCCATGACGATTGCCGAGGCTCCGGTGCCCTCCCGGGCACCCGGTCTGGACCTGCGCGCCCTCCCGCCGCTCGATCCCGACTTCGTCCGCGCTCAGTTTCCCGCCCTCGCGAGCGAGTGGGTCTTCCTGGACAACGCCGGAGGCTCGCAGGTGCTGGCCTCCGTGGCCGACCGGGTCCGCGACTATCTCCTCTCGACAAGCGTCCAGATCGGCGCCACCTACGAGCCCTCCCGCCTCGCAGCCGAACGGGTCGCCGCGGCCCACCGCGCGGGAGCCGCGCTGGTCAACGCCGCCGACCCCTCCGAGATCGTCCTCGGGCCCTCCACCACCCAACTCCTCCAGAGCCTCGCCCGCGCCTTTCGCGAAGAGATCGGCCCGGGAGACGAGATCGTCGTCACCCACGCGGACCACGAGGCCAACATCACTCCCTGGCTGCGGCTCGCCGAAGAGCGCGGCGCGACCGTCAAGATCTGGCGGACCGACCCCGACACCCTGGATCTGACGCTCTCCGGCCTCGCCCCCCTGATGACGGAGCGCACCCGCCTCGTCTGCTTCACCCACGTCTCGAACGTCGTGGGCACCGTCCACCCGGTCGCCGAGATCACCCGCTTCGTCCACGACCGAGGCGCCCGCGTCTGCGTGGACGGCGTCGCCTACGCCCCCCACCGCGCCGTGGACGTGCAGGCCTGGGACGTCGACTTCTACGTCTTCAGCCTCTACAAAGTCTTCGGCCCCCACCAGGCCCTACTCTACGGCAAGAGGGATCTCCTCTTAGCCCTCGCCAACATCAACCACGTCTTCATCGGGAAAGACGCGCTCCCCTACAAGCTCCTCCCGGGAAACTTGAACTTCGAGCTCGCCCACGGCCTCCCCGCCATCGTCGAATACTTAGAAGACCTGGGGACGAGAGCCGGAGCCGGCCCGGATACCCGAGAGAGGATCGAGCGGGCCTTCGACGCCATCGCCCGCCACGAAGAGACCCTCATCGAGCCCCTCCTGGCCTTCCTGAGGACCCGCCCCGAAGTCCGCCTCCTGGGCTGCCCCGAAGCGGACCGCACCCGCCGCATCTCCACGATCAGCTTCGCCGTGGAAGGCCGCAATTCCGCCGAGATCCCCACCGCACTCGATCTCCAGAAGATCGGCATCCGCTACGGCGACTTCCATGCGCGGAGGCTGATTCAGGATCTGGGATTGGCGGAACGGAACGGGGTGGTGCGGATCTCTGCCGCGCACTACAACACGGTGGGGGAGATGGAGCGGGTGGTTGGGGCGTTGGAGGCGGCGCTTGCCTGAGCGTGAAGACGTCCCAACCCACACGGCAAGACCGCTCGAAGGGCTAAACCACCGAACGCCTCCCCTGTCCTCTGAAGACCAGCACCGGCGGGACGTCTTTTCGAAGGGCCGACCGCCGCAACGGGCCACGCCCCCTCTGGATGTAGATTCATCCTGTCTCAAGCAGGTTCGGGGCGCAGGACGGGCTCTGCTCGGTGCGGGTTCCGCCGGCCCTGCGCGAGTTCAGCACGTTTGCCGGTATGTCACGGCATACCCTCGAAGACGTCTCCGCCGGCGGTGGCCATTGGAGGTTGGAGATCCGATGAAGGGGCGTGTCCTGTGAAGGATCTTGTAGTGCGGGTTGGGATGTCTCTATGTCCCTACTCTACTCTGGCTCGAGTGAGTGTGGGAGCTAGTTTATCATTGATTTCTGTGATGACACCCGGTCCGGTTCCGTTGTCGCATATTTAAAAGACCTGAGATTCAGTGGAGTGTCCCGGTGGCTCACCAGCGGCACTGAGGTGTTTGAACATGGACGAGATACCTAGCCTCTTTCGAGAGAGAATCGAAGCAGCTCGGAAACAGAAGCTTAAAAAGCTGGACCTGAGTGATAATACCTACTCTCTTACAAGCATTCCTCCCGAAGTCTTCCAACTAGAGCATTTAGAAGTTCTCGATCTTAGTGGTAACCAGATCGTTGAGGTGCCGGCAGCTCTCGAAAATCTAAGAAATCTTAGAAAATTAGACCTTAGTTTTAATGATCTTAAGGCTGTGCCGTCTGCGATAAGTAAGCTTCACGGTCTGAAAGAGTTGTACCTCGCCCGCAATGAGTTTAGATCACTGTCTAATTTAAAGCTGGGCCGACTCTCGAAACTGACAACGCTAAGTCTGTCTGCCGATGACTCTGCCTCTTTCCCTGAAGCTTTGGGTGAGTTGCAGGCTCTAACAGACCTTTCGCTCTCGGTTCATGGTGGTAAAGAACTAGAACAAGTGCCAAGATGGGTTTCTAAATTAAAAAAAATTACAGCGATTAGGCTTTCAGGATTTGGGATTTCGAACGTTCCTGATTGGATTGCTCAATGGAAGGATCTCGTTTCACTAGATTTAGATGATAACAAAATTTTTGAAATTCCTGATTGGATAAGCGAGCTGAAAAAGCTCACTAGACTGTCATTGGCCGGCAATGAAATCGCGAGGATTCCGGATAGTGTGTCTCATCTTGGCAAACTGTCAGTTCTTGATCTTGGTGATAACGAGCTATGCGATTTTCATCTTTCCATTCTTGAATTAAGCAAGCTTTTCTACTTATCACTTGAAAAAAATTATTTAACAATTATTCCGGAATCGATCAGTAGACTGCAGAATCTCCTCATTCTTCATCTTGGTGGTAATCGCCTGGGCACGTTGCCGGAGAGTTTCGGAGATCTTGTCTCTTTGAAGTATCTGGGCTTGGCCGATAATAGGCTGACGGTTATTCCGGAGGCTGTTTATAGTCTTTCTGGGTTGAGCGTGCTGGACCTAAGTGCATTTTCCGGGCAAAGTAATAACATTAAAGAAATATCGAGTAAAATTTTGCAGCTAAGCGAATTGACGGTGTTGAGCGTAGGTGGAAATCCGCTTGAGATCCCTCCGCCAGAAATCGCAGATAAAGGTATTGATGCTATCAAAGATTACTTCCGCCAACTCGCAGCCGAGGGGACAGATCACCTGTACGAGGCCAAACTTCTCATTATTGGAGAGGGAGGGGCCGGCAAGACCACGCTGGTTAATAAGATCACAGATCCTAGTTACGAGCTTCGGGAAGAAGACGCTACTCGGGGAATCGACGTCGTCCGCTG
>DATHUD010000852.1:0-2976 GCA_035462575.1 Thermoanaerobaculia bacterium
GCTCAACAGGTAGAAGAGGAGGACGGAGGCCGTCGCCGCGAGAAACAGCGGCACGTCGATCAGGAGGATGGAGACGATGGGCGTCCCCCGCCGCAGGACCATGGCCGGAAAGACCAGGAGGGCCAGGAGGACCATCAGCGGGTAGCTCGCGTTGTTGGTGAGGTGGACGAAAGCTTCGAGCTTGACCCGGAAAGGGAGCGGCGCCCGGAGCACCTTTCCCAGGAGCTTGCGGCCGGTCTGGGCGGCGCCCTTGGCCCAGCGGTGCTGCTGGCTCTTGAAGCCGTTGATGTCCACCGGGAGCTCCGAGGGGACGGCGAGCTCGGGGAGGTAGAGGAACCGCCAGCCCGAAAGCTGCGCCCGGTAGGAGAGGTCCAGATCCTCGGTCAGGGTGTCGTGCTCCCAGCCCCCGGCGGTCACGATCGCCTCCCGCCGCCAGACGCCGGCCGTGCCGTTGAAGTTGAAGAAACAGCCGCTCCGGTTGCGCGCCGTGTGCTCGATCACGAAGTGACCGTCGAGCAGGATCGCCTCGATCCGGGTGAGCAGCGAATAGCCGCGGTTCAGGTGGTCCCAGCACCCCTGGACGAGCCCGAGGGAGGGATCGGCGAAGTACGGGACCGCCTGTTTCAGGAAGTCCGGCCGCGGCACGAAGTCGGCGTCGAAGATCGCCACGAGCCCGCCCCGGGCCCGGGCGAGGCCGGCGGCGAGCGCCCCGGCCTTGAAGCCGGCGCGGTCGGCGCGGTGGAGGTGGTGGATGTCGACGCCCCGCTTAAGGTGGCGGGCCACGGCGGCGGCCACGATCTCCGCGGTCTCGTCCGTCGAGTCGTCGAGGACCTGGATCTCCAGGCGCTCCTGCGGGTAGTCGAGCCGGCAGACGGCGTCGATCAGGCGCTCGGCCACGTACATCTCGTTGTAGAGTGGAAGCTGCACCGTGACCACGGGCCATTTTTCGGGATCGGGAGGCCGCTCCGGCCCGAGTCTCCGGGTCTTCAGATACAGCATCGCCAGCAGGAAGCGGTGGATGCCGTAGAAGGCGAGCACCACCAGAACGGAGTAATAGAGTGCCAGCAGGACCGGCGCCCCGGGAACGCTCATCGCGGCCGTTGCTCCGGACCGGACGGACGGTCCTCATCCTGCTGCCGCTCCTCGCGGTCTCTCTCGGCCTGCTCTCGATCTTCGATCTCGCTCGTCATCTTCCGGTCACCCTGGCCCTCCTCGGGGCCGCCTTCGTCGGGCTCGCCCTCACCGCGCGGCGCTTCGAAGCCGCGCTCCCGGGGACAGCGATCCTCTGGGGGGCCTTGCTGCTGCGGCTCCCCCTCCTCGCGCTCCCGCCGACGCTCTCGGACGACGCGTTGCGCTATCTCTGGGACGGGAAGGTGGCCGCGGCCGGACACAACCCCTACGCTCTGGCCCCGGCGGCCGAAGAGCTCGCCCCTCTCCGCGACGAGGCCTGGCGGCGGCTCCCCCACAAAGAGGTCCCCACCGTCTACCCGCCTCTCGCGGTCGCGGCCTTCAGTATAGCGAGCCGGTTCCCCTTTCCGCTCCTCGCCTGGAAGGCGATCGCGACCGGAGCCGACCTCGCGGCCTGCGCCCTCCTTCTCGTCCTCGCGCGCCGCCTGGGGGTCCCCGCGGGGCGCACCGCCTGGTATGCCTGGAACCCGCTCGTGGTCCTCGAGATTTCCGGCATGGGGCACGTGGATGCCCTGGGCGCGGCCGCGGTCGTGGGAACGGTGCTCTGGCTCGTCGAAAAGCGCCGCACCGGGGCCACGGCGGCGTGGGCGGCGACCGGGGTCCTGGCGAAGCTGGTGCCGCTCGCCGCCTTCCCGCTGTGGAGCCGGCGGAGCGGCCGGCCGGCGTGGTTCCTCGCGGCTTCGCTCGGCCTGCTCGCCGCGGCCGGCCTGCCGGTCCTGGCAGCCACCGGGGGCCTTCCTCCGGGCCTCCTCACCTACGGCGTCTCGTGGGAGTTCAATGGTCCCCTCTTCGAGCCGCTCTGGCGCGGGCTGGACCGGATGGGCGCGGCGCCCGCCCTGTCCACGCTCCTCGACCGCCTGAAGGACTGGACCGGTGAATACGAGCTGTGGAACCCCCTCTATCCGTATCTCTATCCCCAGCTCCTGGCGAAGGCCCTCCTGGGGATCGGGATGCTCGCCGCGGTCGCCCTCTCGCTCAAGGAGAAGGACCCGGTGGAAGGCACCCGCCGCCTCTTCGGCCGGCTCCTCCTCTTCTCGGCCACGGTCTATCCCTGGTACCTTCTCTGGGTGCTCCCGCTCGCGGCCCTCACCCGCCGCACCCCCTGGCTCGCGCTCTCGGGGCTGATCCTGCTCTCCTACATCCCCCAGTTCCTGGGCGTCCCGCTCTTTCCGTGGGTGTACCTCGCGATCTGGGGGCCGTTCGCGGCGCTGCTGGTGGCCGAGAGGATCCGAACAGCGTGATCTATCGCCTGACCCTCTCCTACCGGGGCGAGGCGTACGCCGGGTGGCAGCACCAGGAGAACGCCGTCTCCGTGCAGCAGGTGGTGGAGGAGGCCCTGGCGGCTCTCCTGGGACGCTCCGTGCGGATCGTGGGGGCGAGCCGGACGGACGCGGGGGTCCACGCCCGGGGTCAGGTGGCGCATCTCACGCTGCCCGAGCCGGTCCCGGAGCGGGGGCTCGTCCACGGCGCCAACCACCACCTGCCGGAAGACGTGCGGGTGATGGCCGCCCACGCAATGCCCGACGGGTTCCACGCCCGCAAGTGCGCCTGGGGCAAGGAGTACTCCTACCGGCTCTCCCGCGCCGCCGTCCTCTCCCCGTTGGACGCCCCCTTCGCGGTGCGCGTCCCCCCGGAGATCGACGTTGAAAAACTGGTCCGCGCCACCGCAGATCTCCCCGGCCGGCACGATTTTTCGGCTTTCGCGGCGGCGGGGGGCTCGCATGGACAGCCATTCCGGCGTATCTTTTCCGCCGTTTGGGAGGAGCGGGGGGAAGAGATCCGGTTCCG
>DATHUD010000853.1:0-3072 GCA_035462575.1 Thermoanaerobaculia bacterium
ATCGCTGTCCTGCTGCCCTCGATCAGCATCGGCATCATCTTCTGGTTCATCCTCCGCTGGATCTTCCGCGGCGACCGCACGGAGCGCGCCGTCGAGTCCCGCTCGCAGGAGGACGCCGAGCGCTGGTACGAGGAGCTCAAGCAGCGCGACGGCGAGGACCTGCCGTTCGGCCCCTCCCCGCGCCGCGGCCGCCGGACGGAGCGCTGAGCTCCCGGCCCTGCCGCACCGTCTTTCGGATGAATTCGAATTGGCGCCCTGTTTGTCCGCCTTTTCGTGCTGTTGAATTCCGCCCGGTAATTGTAGGATAAACTCGACGACGCCGGGTGTTCGGGTCCGTCGGAGTTCTCCGGAATTCACGATCAGGATCATCCGGTATCACACGGGGGAATCAGCACCGCCTCAGGAAGCGCCGCTCTCGGCGCGGCCGGGCAGAGACGAGCGCCGAAAGGCGGAGGAGAGTTCCAGTTATGGCACAGACCGTGCAGATCATTCTCGAGGACGACCTCGACGGCGGGCCCGCGGAGGAGACCGTGCGCTTCGGCCTCGACGGCGCGCAGTACGAGATCGATCTCTCCGAGGAGAACGCCGCCAAGCTGCGCGACGCCGTGCGGCCCTTCATCGCCAAGGCCCGGCGCGCGCAGCAGGGCAAGCAGACGCCCAAGCAGGCCCGGCCCACCGGGAAGTCCAACCCGGACACCGCCGCCCTCCGGCAGTGGGCCCGCGAGAACGGCCACCCGGTCTCCGACCGCGGCCGTATTCACCAGGACGTGCAGAAGGCGTACTACGACGCCCACAAATAAGAGCGCGCGTTCCGCGTCCGGCGGAATAGAGGAGGGACCGGTCCGCCGGTCCCTCCTTTCCCTTTTCCTTCCGCCGGGTCCGGGTCCCTATCGGCTGCCGGGGCCCGGGCACGAAATGCCCCGGCATTCTTTTGATGACCTGCGCCTTTGCCGGTGCGGACGCGAACACCGGCATTTCCCCCGGGCTGTTCCGGGGACGGCCCGCGCCCCGGCCGTCCGGTCTTCTCGCCGGTGGCGAACAGCCCCCCGATCACCCCCTCGGGTGCGTAGCATCGGGTGCAGACATCGACTGAGGAGTATCCATGTTCGAACGCTTCACCGACCGCGCCCGCCGGGTCGTGGTGCTGGCCCAGGAAGAGGCCAGGATGCTCAACCACAACTACATCGGCACCGAGCACCTGCTGCTCGGGCTGATCCACGAGGGCGAGGGAGTGGCCGCCAAGGCGCTCGACTCGATGGGCATCACCCTCACCGGCGCCCGCGAGCAGGTCCAGGACATCATCGGACCGGGCCAGCAGGCCCCGTCCGGGCACATCCCCTTCACCCCCCGGGCCAAGAAGGTCCTCGAGCTCTCACTGCGCGAGGCCCTCCAGCTCGGCCACAACTACATCGGCACCGAGCACATCCTGCTGGGCATCATCCGCGCGGGCGAGGGTGTGGCGGCGCAGGTGCTGACCAAGCTCGGCGCGGAGCCCCAGAAGGTGCGCTCCACCGTGCTGGAGCTGATCTCCGGCTACCAGGGCGGGGGCACCCCCGAGAAGGAGGGCGCCGGCGTGCGCTCGGCCGGCCAGTCCGAGGGCACGCCCGCGGGCTCGGCCGTGCTGGACCAGTTCGGCCGCAACCTCACCGCGGCCGCCCGCGAGGGCAAGCTGGACCCCGTCATCGGACGGTTCCGCGAGATGGAGCGGGTCATGCAGATCCTCTCCCGGCGCACCAAGAACAACCCGGTGCTGATCGGCGAGCCCGGCGTGGGCAAGACCGCGGTGGTCGAGGGCCTGGCCCAGGCCATCGTGCGCGGCGACGTGCCGGAGACGCTCAAGGACAAGCACCTCTACACCCTGGACCTCGGGTCCCTGGTGGCGGGCTCCCGCTACCGCGGCGACTTCGAGGAGCGGCTCAAGAAGGTGCTCAAGGAGATCCGCACCCGCGGGGACATCATCCTGTTCATCGACGAGATCCACACCCTCGTGGGCGCCGGCGCGGCCGAGGGCGCGATCGACGCCGCCTCGATCCTCAAGCCCATGCTGGCCCGGGGCGAGCTGCAGACGATCGGCGCCACGACCCTCGACGAGTACCGCAAGCACATCGAGAAGGACGCGGCCCTCGAGCGCCGCTTCCAGCCGATCCAGGTGGACGAGCCCTCCGAGGCGCACGCCGTGGAGATCCTCAAGGGTCTGCGCGACAAGTACGAGGCGCACCACCGCGTCTCGATCTCGGACGACGCCCTCGAGGCCGCGGTGCACCTGGCCGCCCGGTACGTCTCCGACCGGTTCCTGCCGGACAAGGCGATCGACCTGATCGACGAGGCCGGTGCGCGCCTGCGCATCAAGCGGATGACCGCCCCGCCGGAGATCAAGGAGCTCGACGACCGCATCGTCGAGGTCAAGCGGCTCAAGGAGGCCGCGATCGACGGCCAGGACTACGAGAAGGCCGCCTCGCTGCGCGACACGGAGCAGAAGCTCATCGCCGAGCGCGAGGAGAAGGACCGCGCCTGGCGCGAGGGCGGCGACGAGCTCGCCGAGGTGACCCCCGAGGTCATCTCCGACGTCCTCTCCGCCTCCACCGGCGTGCCCGTCTACAAGCTCACCGAGGAGGAGACGGGCCGTCTCCTGCACATGGAGGACGAGCTGCACAAGCGCATCATCGGCCAGGACGACGCCATCAAGGCGCTCTCCCGGTCGATGCGCCGCACCCGTGCGGGCCTGAAGGACCCCAAGCGCCCGGGCGGGTCGTTCATCTTCGCCGGGCCCACGGGCGTCGGCAAGACCGAGCTCGCGAAGGCGCTGGCGGAGTTCCTGTTCGGGGACGAGGACGCCCTCATCACCCTGGACATGTCCGAGTACCAGGAGAAGCACACCGTCTCCCGGCTCTTCGGCGCCCCTCCGGGCTACGTGGGCTACGAGGAGGGCGGCCAGCTCACCGAGAAGGTGCGCCGCAAGCCGTTCTCGGTGGTGCTCTTCGACGAGGTCGAGAAGGCGCACCAGGACCTGTTCAACTCGCTGCTGCAGATCCTCGAGGACGGTCGCCTGACCGACTCGCAGGGCCGCGTGGT
>DATHUD010000854.1:0-2369 GCA_035462575.1 Thermoanaerobaculia bacterium
AGCGAAGCGCGACGAGGTCATCGCGCGCTGGGGCAAGCACCTCTACCGCCGCTTCGTCCTCTACCTGTGGTCCGCGGCCAACTCGTTCGAGACCGGCACCCTCTCCGCCCACCACATGATCCTTCAATTGCCGAGCCCGGGCAGCGCCCCGCGCGCGGGCCTGGAGTCCTGGGCGTGACCGAGCCGCCCGCCACGGCCGACGCCTTCAGGGTCGAGCCCTACGCTCCGAGCGAGGTCCGCTTCCACCTCCTCGGCGCCGTGCTCAACGGAGCGGTCACGCTGGGCGGCCTCGTCTGGGTGATCGCCACCTGGATGGAAAATCCGCCGGCCTGGCCCTGGATCCTCCTCGCGGTCCTTGCCGGCCTGTACGCCGCCGACCTCGTCTCCGGCCTTCTGCACTGGGCGTTCGACACCTGGTTCAACGAGGACATCACCTTCCTCCGCCGCATGGTGCTGCAAGTCCGCGAGCACCACGTCTATCCCAACCGGATCTTCCACATCAGCTTTCTCCACGACGCCGGCACGCTGTCGTGGATCGCGCTGATCCTGACCAGCCCACCCATTCTCTGGGCCGTGGGCTCCGGGGCCGGGCTGGCCGCGAGCTACATGATCCTGACGATGGTGGTTTTCGACGTTCTCCTGGTCACCATGCTCGCGTTCCACAAATGCGGGCACCGCGCCCGCCAGCCGCGCTGGATTCGCCTGCTCCAGAAGAGCGGCCTCCTGCTCTCGGTGCATCACCACGCCCAGCATCACCAGGGAAACCACGACTACAACTACTGCCTGATCAACGGCTGGGCCGACCGCACCCTGGGCCGCCTCGGCCTCTTCCGCAGCCTCGAATGGCTGATCGCCCGCTGGAGCGGAGCCCGACCGCAGCAGAACGATCACGAATGGCTCCGCCGCTTCGGGCGCAAGATCGGCGGCCGGCGGCGCGCGGCATGAGCGCTCTCGCGAAATACGTCGAAAAATGGCTCGCGGGGAAGCTCGAGCTGGCCCCGATCACCGCCTTTCTCGGCGTGCGCCCCCTCTCGCTCGGCCAGGGCGAGGCCAAAATCGAGCTGACCGCCGGAAAACACCTCCACAACGCCATGGGCACCCTCCACGGCGGCATCTTCTGCGACTTGGCGGACATTGCCATCGGCGCCGCCCTCGCCACCGTCACCGCCGAAGGCGAGTCCTTCTCAACGCTCCAGCTCCAGATGAGCTACTTCCTGCCGGTCGTCGAAGGCCGCCTCACCGCCCACGCCCGCGTGGTCCGCCGGGGGCGGGGGACGGCTCACCTCGAATGCGATTTGGAGGACGGCGAGGGGCGGTTGGTGGCGCGGGCGTCGTCGGTGTGTGCGATCCGGCAGGCGCACCAGGGATAGTCAGGGCTGACGATTTGGGCTGAAGAAGAACGCCATAGCCCTCGCCAAGAACCTGTAGGAGTGCCGTATCATGGCTAAGACCTCTGAAAAATCGGCTGCCAAGGCAAAGCCCAAAGCCAAGACCAAGACTGTCGCGTACGACGTTGCCGAACAACTGCGTACCCCCGAGGAGATGGCCGCGTACCTGGATGCCTGGTTCCAAGAGGCTCCCGACGATGCGGCGGGGATTGCTCGCGCTCTTGGGGATATCGCACGCGCGCGGGGCATGACGCAGGTCGCACGCGATGCCGGGCTCAGCCGAGAGAGCTTGTACAGGGCGCTCAGCGAAGACGGAAACCCCAGCTTTGCAACCATCTTGAAGGTTGCTCGGGCACTGGGTGTCCGCCTGCACGCTGAAGTCGCCTAGTGGTCTGCCACGCGCGCCGCTTCCCGACGTGAAGAGCTCGCGGGGGCTGCCAGTCGCTGCAAAGCGTGCCTCTTAAGTTCGGTTAAATCAGGGGCGGCCCGGAAAGGCCGCCCCTGCAGGAGCCTCGGAGGGGCCGCTACTTCTTCTTGTCCTTCGGCTTGTCCGCCCCGCCCTTCGCGCCCTTCTTCGGCTTCTTGGTCTCTTTCTTTTGCGCGTTGTTGCCTTTTGCCATGATCCCCTCCTGGCGTTCGCCGTGAATATCTGTCTGACTAAACTGCTGTCTCCTGGCATAGAGTCTAATACAAGAACCGGGAGAGCAGAGCGCCAATCGGTCGTGGTGCGCAATTCAGCAGTGTTCCAACGCCGGGACAAAGTCCCCCACGCTGCCGTAGCGCGGCTTGCACCGCCTCAGCGCGCGAGACGCCGGCCCGGCGTTGCCAACGCCGGGGCAAAGCCTCCCGCGCTGCCGCAGCGCGACTTAGACCGCCCCAGCGTGCGAGACGCCGGCTCGGCGTTCCAACGCCGGGGCAAAGTCTCCCGCGCTGCCGCAGCGCGCCTTACACCGCCTCGGCGCGCGATACGCCGGGCCGGCG
>DATHUD010000855.1:0-8153 GCA_035462575.1 Thermoanaerobaculia bacterium
CAAGAGAGTTGAAGCGTGTCTGGTTGAGCTACTAGCCCAACTTCCGTAGTCTCTCTAGCCCCGGGCCCCAGGCCCCAGGTGCCACCCACTTCTCCGGCTGCGGGAGCGGATCTGGCCCCTGGAGGCGGCGCACGACGACGAGAGCGCCTACTGGTGCGCTCTGCTGGGTGCCGCCGAGTGCCTTCTGGGCGGCACCACCACGATCCAGGACATCGGCATCGGCCCGGGCGTGCGGGGCCTGCTGGACGGCATTGCGGCCTCAGGGCTCCGCGCCTTCCCCCGCCTGTGCCTGATGGATTCCGGCGAGAGTCTCCCGGAAGCGATGCGTCAGGGTACGGACGCGGCCCTCGCCGAAACAGAGGCTCTGGGGGATCTCTACGACGGCGCGGCAGAGGGGCGCCTGCGCTACGCCTTGAACCCGCGCTTCATCCTCACCTGCTCGGATCCGCTCTGGGCCGGGCTCCGCGACCTGGCGCTCCTCCGGGGCTGGCCGGTCCAAACCCACGCCCTGGAGCAGCAGGACGAGACCGCCGTCGTCCGCAGCCTCAAGGGAGGAAGGGACGAAATCCACTACTTTGACGACCAGGGCCTGCTCTCGACCGACCTCCGCCTCGCTCACGGCGTCTGGCTCGCCGACCGGCATCTCGGCCGACTGCGGGACCACGGCACGAGCATCGTTCACTGCCCCAGCTCCAACCTGAAGCTCGGCTCCGGCATCGCCGATCTCCTGGCCCTCCGCCGCCACGGAATCCCCCTGGGCGTGGGCGCCGATGGCGCGGCCTGCAGCAACATCTGGACTGCCTCCAAGAGGTCCGCCTGGCCGCCCTGATCCAGAAGGTCAAGCACGGCCCGGACTCCTTCTCCGGCCTGGACGCCCTGCGCCTCGCCACCAGCGAAGGAGCCCGCGCTTTAGGCCTCGAGGACGAGATCGGCACGATCGAAGGGGGCAAGCTCGCCGACCTCCTCGTGCTCTCGGGGGAGAGGCAGGGAGAACGGCCACCTCCTGCACCTGGACCTCGAAGAGATCTACCGCGAATCCACCCGGTGCCTGACGGACCTGATCCGGCGCCCGGGGCTGGATCTGTAGCCTGGTGCACCTCGGGTACGATTCAGGAACCCAGACTGTAGGCCCGCCTGGCCCGTGGGTGTCCTGCGCGGCGGAGGCACTCTTCAAGTCTGCCGAGCAGTCCGGGCCCGAGAAATTTTCGCACGAGGTCGCGCGTCGCTTCGACGTCCAGATCCTTGACCTTCGCGATGAGGCGGATGGCATCCCGCTCGTCTTTATCGGTGCCGGCCGCCAGTTTCATAGCGACGAGGTGCTCGGGCGGGGCTACGGGAATCCCTTCGAACCGATCGTCCTGCGCTTCGGCAGCGCGAATGGCGTCGAGGTAGAGGGGCTGCAGGTTACCCCATTCCTCACTCGATCGATCGATGAAATCAGCCCGAACCCCCTGTTTCGAAATTCGTGCATTGATGCCGCCGATCGTGAGCTGTGACACCTCGGCGTCGGTTTGGTGAAGGACTTCGAGAATCGAGGGGATGCTGCCCTGGGGGACGGCAAAGTCAACGGCCTTGGTGTACTCGTGATCCGCCTCGTCGTCGAGCCAGTACCACATCGCCACTCGTCCAATCAGCGCGCGGCGGGACTTGGATCGGTCGAGAATCTCCAGGCCAAACCGGGCCGAGGGCACCGGATCGAACGTCGGAAGCGGAGGGGGCTTTGCTTTGCGGCGAGCTGCCAAGAGTCGATCCTCCATGGTCAAAAGGGAAGCTGACCTGTCGACGAGGTCGAGAAGCTGGGGGATGTCTGTTTGTGCGCTGAGCCGCCCGCCTGAGGTACATCTGGACAGGTCATGCTATCAAGGGTGGTAGGTGCTGGATAGGCCAGGCCGGTCCACACCCACGCCCTGGAGCAGCAGGACGTGGCCGCCGCCGTCCGGAGCCTCAAGGGACGGGCGAGCTCGCCGATCTCCTCGTGCTCTCGGCGGAGCACCCGGAGACATGGACCGCTGCCCAGGCCGATCCCTACGACCGGATCGCCTTCGCCGCCACGCGCGCCGCCGTCCGCCACGGCCTGGTCGCCGGCCGGCGCTCGTGGAGGACGGCCGCCTCCTCAACCTGGACCTCGAAGAGATCTACCGCGAGTCCCCCCGGTGCCTGTCGGACCTGATCCGGCGCTCGGGGCTGGAGCTGTAGCATGGCACGTGTCCTGGCACCGTGTCCTGCCCGTCCCGTGGTTGTCTCCCATCTTCTGTCGAGATAAAATAAAGATGTGTAGCCCGAGTCCGCGCTTTCCTACCTCCGCGCGCCGCGAGCTGAGGTCTCCCCGATGCAGACCGGCACCTACCTCGGACACTTTCGCGTCGTGGCGCTGCTCGGCCGCGGCGGAATGGGAGAGGTCTGGGAAGCCGAGGATCTGCGTCTGCACCGGCGGGTGGCTCTCAAGGTCCTCAGGCCCGAGGCGCAGGAGGACGCCGATCGGTTGGCGCGTTTCCGCCGCGAGGCGGAGGCCCTCGCAGCGCTCAATCACCCCAACATTGTCACGGTCTTCGATCTGGACGAGCACGGCGGGACCACGTTTCTCGCGATGGAGCTCGTCCATGGCACCACGTTGGCTCAGCGTCTCACCGCAGGCCCGTTGCCGCTGCCCGAGTTGATGGACCTCGGTGTGTCCCTCGTCGACGCGCTCGCCGCGGCTCACGACCGCGGTGTGATCCATCGCGACCTCAAGCCCGGCAACATCATGGTCACACCCGACGGTCGACCCAAAATCCTCGACTTCGGACTGGCGCAGCTACGCTCCGCGTCGGCCACGACGTTGGAGCTCGGCGTCCCTGCGGCGGTGACGCGTGTCGGCACCGTCCTCGGCACTCCCGCTTACATGGCTCCCGAGCAACTGTGCGGTCGGCCAGTCGATCACCGCTGCGACCTCTTCGCCTTCGGCGTGGTCCTCTACGAGATGGCGAGCGGCCGCTCGCCCTTCGCGGGCCGCACGGAGGCCGAGACCGCGAGCGGGATCCTGCGCGATACGCCGCCCCCGCTGCGGCGGTTGCGCCCCGACATACCGGCAGCCCTGGAACGCCTGGTGGAGCGCTGCCTGGCCAAGGACCTGGAACGCCGCGCGGCGAGTGCGCGCGAGCTGCACCGGGAGCTCTCCGCGCTCGCCAGGGAGGCGGCCCGTGCGGACTTAGACGGCGCGACCACGGTCGGCCCCCCTCGTTCGCTGGCGGTCCTGCCCTTCGACAATCTCTCGCACGACTCCAGCGAAGACTTCTTCGCCGACGGCATGACCGACGCTCTGATCACCGACCTCGCCCGCGCCACCGCGCTGAAAGTCATCGCTCGGACCTCGGTGATGCGTTTCAAAAACAGCGAGCGGCCGCTGCCCGAGATCGCCCGTGATCTGGGCGTGGAAGCTCTGGTCGTCGGCTCGGTCGCGCGAGTGGGCGATCGCATCCGTGTCTCGGCGCAGCTCGTCGACGCCTTCAACGAGCGTTGCCTGTGGGCCGACCGCTTCGATCGGCCGATGCGCGACGTGTTGACGCTGCAGGACGAGATCGCCCGCGCGGTGGCGGGCGAGATCGATGCAACGCTACGCCCGGTGTCCGCTCGTGGCTCTCGATCCCGAAGCGTGGACCCCGAGGCCTACCTGCTCGACGTACGGGGCCGCCACGCGCTGGCCCGCCGCACTGAGGCCGAGTACCGCACGGCGCTCGAATGCTTCCAGCAGGCCATCAATCGGGATCCGACGTACGCCTCGGCGCATCTCGGTCTCGCCGACGGCTTCGGGTTGCTCTCCAACTACGGCATCATGGCGCCGGCCGAAACGCGGCCACGCGTCGAGGCGGCGCTCGAACGCGCCGCGCAGCTCGATGCCAATGCCGCCGACCTCCATCGCGTGCGGGCGTTTTTCCACTGGCAATTCCTTCCCGCCAACTGGCAGGCCGCTCTCGACGAGTACGACCGGGCGCTGGCGTTCTCGCCGGGCAATGCCGTGATCTGGCAGTGGTCCGGCACCTATTTAGGTGTTCTCGGCCGCTCGGGCCCCGCGGAGGAACGCCTGCAGCGCGCCTTTGAGTTGGATCCCCTGTCCCTCCTCATCCCGTCGCTCCACGGTTGGGCGGTGCACTACTTCGCCCGCCGCTTCTACGAGGCGATCCCCTACTTCCGCCAGGTGCTTGCCATGGATCCGGACTTCGTGCCGGCGCTCTGGTGGTTGTCGGCGGCGTTGACCGAGACCGGGAACCACGAGGAGGCCCTCACGGCACTCGAAAAGGCGCTCCGCCTGTCGAGCCGCATGTCGCGCCTGCTTGGCTATTTCGGTTATGCCTGCGGACGCGCCGGAAGGATGGATCGCGCCCGCGAGCTCCTGGCCGAGCTCCGAGAGCGGGGGCAGAGGGCCTACGTCCCGGCCTATTTTCGGGCGCTGGTCCACGCCGGCCTGGGCGAGCGGCCGGCGGCTCTCGACGAACTGGAGCGCTCGTGGGCCGAGCGCGACTCGATGCTGCGCGACTTGAAGGTAGACCCGCCGTGGGACGCCCTGCGCGACGAGCCCCGGTTCGTGGCCCTGATGGGGCGCATGGCCTATCCCGGCTGAGCCCCGATGCACCATCCTACGAATCACCTGGAACCCAGTTCGGGAGTCAAGGAAGGATTCGTCGAGCGTCCTCAGGATTGGCTGACGAATCGGCTGGAAGCTATTTGGTTGGCCTCACTTGAGCGACTCGGCTGGCATCTTGTCTCTGGGGGCGCCCAATCCTTCTTCTGGAGCGCACCCGCGATGGCGGCCACAAGATCCGCGTCAGTGGCGGCGGCCAGTGGCCCTCAGAGACTCGGCTGGTACCTTTGTTTGGGGTTCCTCTCGGCGGAAAGGGTAAAGATTGGCTTATTGCTGCACGATATCCGCCTTCCTATCCACATACGAAGGGAAGGATCACCTCGTCCATGCGGTTTCTTCCCTGGTATGAAACGCCAAGATCTATACCCTTGGCCTTGGCGCTCCGTTGCGGGAAGTTCCCACATATAAGCCGACGGGCTGACTCCTTCCGCTTATCTCTGGCTCCGTCCGCTTATCTGGCGCTCCGTCGCGGGAAGTTCCCGGAGATAAGCCGATGGGCTGACCCCGTCCGCTTATCTCTGGCTCCGTCTGCTTATCTGGCGCTCCGTCGCGGGAAGTTCCCAGAGATAAGCCGATGAGCTGACTCCTTCCGCTTATCTCCGGCTCCGTCTGCTTCTCTGGCGCTCCGTCGCGGGAAGTTCCCAGAGATAAGCCGACGAGCTCGGCCGGGAGGCTAGCTCTTGACCCAATATATTGGCCTCAGATATATTAGGGGCCATGGCACACCTCGACGATCTCGAAAGCCTGCTTCCTCTCCCTTCGGCCACTTTCCACATCCTGGTCGCTCTTTCCGACGCCGACCGCCATGGCTACGGCATCATGCAGGAGGTCGCGCAGCGGACGGGCGGCCGGACAAAGTTGAATCCCGGAACGCTGTACACGACGATCCAACGGCTGCTCGAGAAGGGGCTCATCGTCGAGCTGAACGAGCGGCGGGACCCCGAGGAGGATGACGAGCGCCGGCGGTATTACCGGCTGACGCCTGCCGGGCGGCGCGTGGCGCAGCTCGAGCTGGCCCGGCTCACCGAGCTGGTGGCTCTCGGCCATCGCGCGGGTCTGGCGACGGAGGAGGGCTGAAGCCATGAGCTCCCCGATCCGCTTTCCCGTCTGGGCTGACCGGCTCTATACGGCCCTGCTGCGGGCCTACCCGGAGTCGTTTCGCGAGGAGTACGCGGGCGAAATGCGGGCGGCGTTCCGCAGCCGCTGGCGCGAGGAGCGCCAGGCGCGGGGCCTCCCGGGCGTGACGGCTCTCTGGCTTTCCGTGCTGCTGGACACGTTGACGACGGCGGTCCGGACCCAGGGGGAGATCCTGAGCCGGGACCTTCGCTACGCCTGGCGGTCGCTCACCGGGCGTCCGAGCTGGCCGTTTACCGCCGCCGCCCTGCTGACGCTGGCGCTGGGCATCGGCGCGGTGACGGCGGTCTTCACCATCGTGCACGCGGTGCTGCTCGCGCCGCTGCCGTACCGCGAGCCGGACCGCGTGGTCCGCATCCGGGAGACGCATCTCGCGCTCGGCATCGACGATTTCACGGCGTCGATGCCGAACTTCCGCTCCTGGCAGGAACGGACGCGCAGCTTTTCGCACCTGGCGGCTCTGCGTGGCCTGCCTTCGAACCTGACCGGCGGGGGAGAGCCGGAGCGGGTGACCGGGTTCGGGGTCTCGGCGAATTTCTGGGACACGCTGGGCGTGCGGCCGGTCGCCGGTCGCACGTTCACCGCGGAGGAGGACGGTCCGAACCCTCCGGCCGTGGCGGTGATCAGCGAGGGGCTATGGCGCCGGCGGTTCGGGGGAGAGAGCTCGGTCCTCGGCCGCACGATCGGCGTCAACCTCGTGCCGCACGTCATCGTCGGCGTCGTGCCGCAGGACGTCGGGTTCTCGACCGACGTCGACCTGTGGCTGCCCTTGGGCTTCGACCCGGAAGCGGACGAAAACCGCGCCGACCACCGGCTCCTCGTGGTCGGCCGGCTGGCGCCGGAGACCACGCTGCAGCAGGCTCAGCAGGAGCTGGCCGGGATCGCCGCGCAGCTCGCGCGGGAGTTTCCCGGCACGAACAAGGGATGGAGCGTCCACGTGGTCCCGGTGCGGGACTGGATCGTCGATGCCCGGACCGCCCAGAACCTGCGCATCGTCCTGGCGGCGGTGGCGCTGCTCCTCCTGGTGGCGGCCACCAACGTCGCGAACCTGCAGATCGCGCGGGCGGTGGGGCGCCTGCGCGAGATCGGCGTCCGTCTCGCGCTGGGGGCGAGCCGCGCGCGGCTGGTGCGGCAGATGCTGACCGAGAATCTGCTGCTGGCCGCGGCTGGCGGAGCTGCCGGGCTTGCGCTCGCCTGGGCCGGCGTTCGCTTGGCGGCAGCCCTTCTGCCGGCGACGCTTCCTCTCCGCGGCTCGCCGGCGCTCGATCTGCCGGCGCTGCTGGTGGCCGGCCTCTCGATTCTGCTGACGGCGCTCTTGACCGGATTGCTGCCCGCGCGGCTGGCTTTGCGCGCGAACGTGCAGGGCGCGCTGCAGCAGGCGGGGCGTTCGACAACGGGAGGACGGAGCTCGGCGCGGCACGCGCTCGTCGCCGTCCAACTCGCGATGGCGACGATGCTCGTCATCTGTGCGGCGCTCTTGACGCAGAGCCTCCTCTACCTGCAGAAGGTGGACCTGGGCTTTGCCGATCCGGAGCACCTGCTGACGACGCAGGTCACCCGCTCGGTGGCGACGGACGAGATGCTCGACCGCAACTACGCGTTCTTCAACGCGCTGGTCGAGGAGGTCCGCGCGCTGCCCGGCGTCGCCGGGGCGGGGATGAGCAGCGAAGTTCCCTTCGGCGAAAACACCACCGAGATGCAGATTGCTCCGGCCGGCGGAGCCCAGAACGCGGCCGGCGAGCCCGTGCAGGCCCACTGGCGCATTGCGGTCGGCGACTATTTCCAGACGATGCAGATTCCAATCCGCCGCGGGCGAACCTTCGACGAAGGCCGCGAGCCCCGGACGAGCATGATCCTGAGCGAAGGACTGGCGCGGCGTCTGTGGCCGGACGGACGCGACCCGGTCGGCCGTCAGGTCACTCTGGGGAACGGCCAGGACTTCACCATCGTCGGAGTCGTCGGCGACGTGCGGCAGGTCGGCCTCGCCCAGGAGCTGACGCCGACCATGTACATGCCCAGCTCCTGGTATCTCCTGCCGACCATGACGCTCGTGGTCCGCACCTCGACGGACCCCTCCGGGCTCGTCCCGGCGATCCGGCAGGTGGTGAAGCGCCTGGACCCGCACCAGCCGCTCTCCGCCTTTCAGACGATGGGGACCGCCATCGCCGCGAACGCGGCCGCACCCCGCCTCAACTCCGTGCTGCTGGCGTCGTTCGCGGGCCTCGCCCTGCTGCTCGCGGTGGTCGGCGTGGCCGGCGTGGTGGGTTATGCGGTCGGGCAGCGGACGCGGGAGCTGGCGGTGCGGCTGGCGCTCGGCGCCACTCCGGGGAAGGCTGTCGGGACGATCCTGCGCGACAGTCTGCTGATGTGCACGATCGGCATTCTCTCAGGAGTCGGTGCC
>DATHUD010000856.1:0-4155 GCA_035462575.1 Thermoanaerobaculia bacterium
GACTTTTCGAGGCCACGGCGGAGAGTCAGAATCCGACCGCCAGTCTTTCATGGTCGGCGTCCTCCTGACCGATACCCGGTTGAGCCTCGAGGCGAAGGACCGCAAGGGTGCTGCGAGCCGGATCGAGAGGATCGGCAACGTTCTGGAGAAGACCTTCGAGGGCACGGGAACGGATCTCATCCAGGAGGCGGAGCGAGTCGAATCGGGGGGCGACCTGGCGACGACCCTGGAGAAGCTGGACCAGTGGGAGAAGAGCGCGGGAGAGAGTGAGGACGAGGAGGAAGTCTGGGTGGTCAACCCTGACTACGTCACCTTCGGCAAGTGGGCTGAGGCGGCACGGCTCGCGGCGGTCCTCCAGAAGCAGGACTTCTTCGACCGCCGGAACCGGCGCGTCCTCTCCTATGTGCTCGGGAGCGAGGAGATGGCTCCTGCCGAGGAGGTCGTCAAAGATCTCCGGGAGATCGAGAGGATCTGGGACAAGGGCGATCTCCAACCCCAGGACTTCCTTGCACTTGCCGAGAAGTTCAAGTCGATCCTTGGGGCCTACGACTTCACCGCGTAGAAGCCTTCCCGTCCGCTTGTCCTGCCGCAAAGCCCTCGGAATTGCCGCAGAGTCTCCGGATTCGCCGCAACTTAGCCCGGTCGACGTCTCTCCCGAGCAGGGGGACCTCTCCCCCGACTCGGGGGACCTCTCCCCCCACGATGGGCAGCGGCTGCCCTGTTGGGGAGACGCCTCTCCCCACCTGGGCGAGCGACTTCTCCCAGAGATTCGGCCGTAGCTTGGTCCTCGATCACCGCCCATCGTTCGATTCGCTCACCAAAAGTCTTCTGCGGCCCGCAGAATCTTGCGGCCCCCCGCGCCCGCCGTGCAGGCCGAATATCAACATCTTTAGATACGCGCTCTTCTCAAAGTCCAACCTTTCAACTTCGTCCCGCCGGTGTAACAACCGGACGCGTGAGAACGCCTCTAGATCTTGCGTCTTTGGGACCTCCGTTCCAAGGAAAAAGGAGCCAGGGAGCCCATCGGGGAGCTCGGCGCGACCTCCATACAACATCGCTCACACCCAAAAGAAAAGGAGACTTCGCCATGGGCGACAACGAAACGAAACTCTGTTGCGGCAGCAGGACCGGGCCTTCGGAGAGGCCGTGGCCGCTCCCCGTGCCGCCAGAACCGCCCGGCACACAGCAGTATGGCCTTCGGGGACCGCAGATCGAGCCCGAGGCGGGCTTCTGGACGGTGTCTCCCTGCCCCATGCCGTGCGTGGTGCGCATCGAAGACCTCGTCAAGATCACCGACAATCGGAGAAGCGAGTGCTACTTCCCTCCGTATCCCACCAATCCCGCGGTCCTGGACGACGAGATCGCCGAGCTGATCGAGCTGGCCTCGATGCGCGACGATCCGGGGGCCCTGGCCAACCCGGTGCCCGGCAATCCCCAGCCGAGCTCGGCGGTCCAGAACCCCTTCCCCCTGCCCATGCCACCGGAGAACCGGCGGCGGCTCGCCATCAGCCCCTTCCTGCAGATGCGCCCGCAGCCGCTGGGAGCGGTCTTCAACCGGGAGCGCAGCGAAGACCAACCCGTGATCCTGACCGGGCGCGAGCTCGCGCGCTGGTTCGAGAGCGAGACGCCCGGCCTGGGACACCGGCACGCGCTCAACTACCTGATCTCGACCGCCAACTGGTCGCCGCCCCGGCAGGCTCTGGTGTGGATGGCGCTCGACGTCGCGATCTACAGCGCCCTCCTCGCGGCCTGGTACTACAAGTGGTACACCGACCGCGCGGACGTGCGCCGTCGTCCTCGCCCCGTCGAGTACGACTACCGCGTCAGCGTGCTTTACAACCGCGTGGTGAACGCCACCGGCTCGGGCGACGGCGACCGCCGGCTGATGCCGGACCCCTCCCCCGGCACTCCGAGGCACCCGGCCTACCCGTCGGGCCACAGCACGTACTCCGGAGCCGCCAGCGAAATGCTTTCGTTCTTCTTCCCCGACTATACGGCGGAATTCGACAAGCTGGCGGACAACGCGGGGATGGCGCGTCTTTGGGCGGGCATCCACTGGCGCTCGGACCACGAGCAGGGCGTGAGGCTGGGACGGTGCGTGGCCCGGGAGATCATCAAACAATTGCAGCGCGGTTGCATCTGCCCGCCCAACGTCTGCATGACTCCGCCACCCTGCGCCGAGCCCCCGAGCCATGAGGATCTGGAGCACTGCGAGCACACTTTCCGCGCGTGCTGCCGCCGCAAGGCCCGGGCCGCGGAAGAGCACGCCGAGCTGGCCTCCGCCGAGGAAGGGGAAGGCGAGCGGCCGGAGGAGAGGAAGCGCGGCGCGGTCTCCTCCCAGACGATCCGCGAGCAGGCGAGAGGGCCGCAGGAGGGCGCTCCTCCTGCGGGCTCCTCCGCCGCGGAGAGAGAACCAGCGCAAGGTCCCCAGGAAGGCGCCCCCGCCGATGCTTCCGGGGAGGCCGCGAAAGAGCAGGCCGAAGGGCCCCAGGAAGGGGGGAAGTGATTCAGCGGTCGAGGGCGGCTCAAACCGCTCGTCTTTGCTTGCACTTCTGACGAGACGCGGACGGGCTTCGGGTCAGCGGCCCGGCTCCGGGGCGGGGCCGCCGATACGCGCGCCGCACTCCGGGCGTGGCGGCGTAGACGACGACCGCACCGTTCACGACTGCAGCCACCCAGCCTTGCCGGATGCCGATGCTGACTTGCCACAGGCTGCCGATCACACCGATTCCGTAGACCAGGAGCGTCAGGTGCCAGGCCCAGGGACGCACCCGCCAGGAGGCATAGGCGAGTATGGCGAGGACCACCCCCACGAAGAGAAGAAAGGCCCAGGTGGCCTCGCCGAAGCGGTTCACCATGTACGCACTGCCGCCCGAGACGGCGAGGGCCTCCCGAAAGGCGCCGGAGGCAGCGCTCCCGCCGGCCATGACGAAGCAGGCCACGGCACCGATGGCGTGGATCGCCGTCAGCAGATGGAGGAACACGGGAGTCCGCATGGTCTTCGAGTGGAAGCGAATCAGGCCTTGGCCGGCAAGGTCGAGGCATACGCAACCGCACGCCGGACCCACTTCCGAAGAGCCTCTTCGGAGGCGAACCCGCCTGGATCGACGTAGACCATGCTCTTCATGGGCTTGCCGGTGAAGTCCATCACACCCGCGTGCGACTCCGCCAAAGCCTCGGCCGCTCCGCTCTCTCCAAGGCGCAGCATGAGCCGATCACCGACGATACCGCAGCACATGTTGCCGTTGAGCAGAAAGGCAAGCCCCCCGAACATCTTCCGTTCGGTGATCCCTTTCTGCCGGCCGAGCACCTCCCGAACCCGAGCAGCCAAAGCTTCGCTAAAAGCCATCTGGGCAGTTTCCTTCCACTGGACCGCCTGGGTTGCGCGCCTTCATTGCGTCGGAGCAGATTTCGACGACTCCGAGCGCTTGACCCACTTTTCACGATCGCACTCGGGACTCTTGAAATTACCCTTGATCCGCTCCGTCGAACATTTCATATTCTGATCCGGCCTTTCGCCTCTCGAGACTCAAAGCTCGGCGGCCAACGCTCCCAGAGAAACTGATCGCAAGCCCGGCCGAGGCGACGAAAGCCAAACCGCCTCGGCCGTTCGACGGTCAGCAACCGGGCCAGGTGGGGGGGCAGGAGCCATCGGCGCTGATACAGTAGCAATCGGAACGGCAGGTCCCGAGCTGTGATACGCCACCCGCCGCGGCCTGCAGGTCACGCTCCGACAGGTTGCGTAGCGTCTCCTTGTTAAGCTCGATCCTCTTGGTGATCTTCTTTTTGTTCATGGTGTGTCTCCTTGCGCCCTCGCGTTGTGCGGCGCAAGGAATTTCGCGCCGCGGGTTGGTCGGGGAAAGATCATCGCAGAACCTCGCGCGGCTTCGCCCTCCATGTTTCTTCCAGCGCAGATAAGACGGCCGCGCGCTCGAGCTGCACAGCGGCAAACCTTAGCTTCGACTCTGTCCCTCAACATGCCTCAGGTGTTCAAGAAAAGCGCTATTACCAAGGAACGAAGCGCCCCTACCTCTTTGAATCTCTGGAACTTTTCCGAGTTTACGCTACTGCCGTATCAGCGTCAACGCGATAGAGCTATATGCATAAGCCCCCACCCCGAAACCCTCACCCCGACCCTCTCCCAGCCTCCCGTCC
>DATHUD010000857.1:0-4501 GCA_035462575.1 Thermoanaerobaculia bacterium
GGAGCTAACGGCTATTCGCGGCCGTTTAGCCGTTAGCGGGCCGGGATAGCGGTTGAAAATTGCCATCTCCGAGGCGTCGGCATCGGCGGCGGGAACCGAGGGGCTCGAGTGGGTGCACCGACGTGCCGCCCGACGCTCCGCCCCTTGAGGGGTACACCTTCGAGGGCTACAAAAACGCCGACGGGAGCGTCGGCACCCGCAACCTCCTCGGCATCACGACGACCGTGCAGTGCGCGACACGCCCGACGTTCAGATCCCGATCCGCACGGTGCGCAACCTCACCCGCAACCTGAACCTCGGCGGCCAGGCCCTGGCCGTAGCCTCTCTGAGCGCTAGAATTGGCTGCGCCGGACGCCGCGGGTGCGGGCCGGCGTCCATCCACCCGCGAAGACGAGGAGGAGACGTGGACCGATTTCATCCCCCTGGATTCCTCGAGGACTTCGCGCGCCGGCCCGGCAGCGCGGAGGACCGCGCCAAGGCTTGGAGCGCGATTGTGTCGTCCTGGATGGACAATGCCGCCCAAGTGTACGGGACGCCGGAGGTCCCCAGCCTGTTCTTCAATCCCTTGAAGGACGAGACGCCCGGCGAGCCCGCCTCGGAGTCGATCGCCTGGGATGCCTTTCCGCGGTTCCTCACCCGCTGGTTTGAGGACGACGACGAGCCGGACGAGAAGCGCTGGCTGGCCGCCGAGACGCTGCGTCCGCTGCGGATCAACGGGCGTGCCCTGCGCCGCGTCGACGAGCAGGGCGTCCTGCGCGAGGAGCTCCAACTGTTCTACCGCCAGCAGGACGAATACTGCGAGTGGCACGTTGACCGCGACGGCGTGGGACGGATCACCCGCATCTGCTTCTCCAGCGAGGCTCCCGAGTACTGGGAGTTCCTGGCCGAGGGGACGCGGCCGTTCTTCGCGGCGGGAGACCCGCGGCGCGACCTCGTGGCGGGGGACCTGGGGCTCGTGGAGGAGCTCTACCGGGAGCACGTGAGCCCCGAGGTGTCGGCCGCCGACCTCGTCTGGCCCTTCGACGTGGCCTTCTTCGAAGACGACCCCAATCCGCAGACCGGCGAGCCGTTCGGCTGGCGTTTCTATGCCCGCAAGGGGACCTACAACCCGTTCAACAAGTGGACCACGACCGACGGGATCATGCACCTCACCCACCCGGCGAACACTCTGCGGGGAGAGTTCCGCGTGGGCGGCGGGGCCTCGGTGCAGCGGCGGGACGGCAACGGCCAGGCGGTGGTGGACCCGGAGCAACTGGTCTGCTGCTCGGGCTTCGGCGACCCCAACCGGTCGAGCGACCCGATCATCGGCGCCGCCGTCAATGGGTTCGCCCGCTCCGGGCTTTCGGTCTCCCTGGCGGATCCGGTGGGCCTCTACATCTCCGAGCTCGCGCTCGACGGCTTTTCCGGGCCGGCGGGAGAGGAGATGGCGGCGGCCTGGCAGGTGGACCGGGGAAGCCGGGAGGACCGCAGGATCCTGCGAGCCCGCTTCGAGGTGCCGGAAGAGCTGGGCTTCACGGTCGACCAGGTGCTGCTCGACGGCGACGGGATCCGCTTCGGCGGCCAGATCGCCGACCGCATCCAGATGGTGCTGACCGGCATCGCCAAGCAGCTCGTGGACGGGCCGGTGGCGCTGCGCGCCTGCATCGGGCAGTGCTGCCCCCATCCCGAGAAGGGGGAGATCGAGCACCTCTTCGGGAGGGCGGTGAGCTGCGCGGACCTGCCGCCGGAAGCCTGGGCCGAGGTCGCTCCCGTGCTCTCGGAGGCGCCGGCTCCCTCCGGTGAGCTCGCCGCCGCGCCCTTCGTAGCCGCGGACATTGCGGAGGGAGCCGCGGGTGCGGTGACGGCGGAGCCGGAAGCCAAAAGCGGGCTCGGCTCGCAGCTCGGCCGCTGAGCGAGGCGACGATGGAGCCCCCACAGGCTTTCGATCCCGATTCGGACGTGATCACGGGCCCCGAGATCCCGGGCGCGCCGGTCGAGCCGGTGCTCGACGTCGACGAGATCCAGGGCAACATCCTGCCCGGGTTCGGCTCCCGGCACCAGGTCCTGCTCGGGCTCAAAGTCAACGAGGGCCAGACCGCGGACGCCAGGTCCTGGCTGGCCCGGCTGGTGCCGTCCATCGCAACTCTGCGCGACGTCAATACCCTGCGGAACCTCCGCCGGTCGCTCCTGCGCCGCCAGTCGGCCTTGCCCGCGGAGCCTTCGGCGCCGTGGATCAACATCGCCTTTTCGATCGGCGGCCTGCGCCTTCTGACGCCGGACGCCGACACCCTCCGCGACCCCTCGTTCCGGAAGGGCATGGCCCTGCTCTCCGGCAGCCTGGGAGATCCCGCCCGTCCCGGCCAGGAGGGGCACCCCTCGCGCTGGATCGTGGGCGGCACCCCGGAGACGACGCCGGACGTGCTGCTGATCCTGGGAGCGGCGGACGCCTGCCAGCTCCGCGATCTGGCCGGGGGGCTTCGCGGGTCGCTCTCGGGTTTGCCCGCTTCGGGGCTGCGGGTGGTTTACGACCAGGAGGCGTTCGTCCTCGAAGGCGAGAAGGAGCACTTCGGGTTCCGCGACGGCATCTCGCAGGTGGGGCCCCGGGGGCGGCTGTCCGACCTCCCGTTCCACTTCCTCACCCGGCGCTACATCGATCCGGCGGATCCCCGGGCGCTGACCCACGGCAAGCCGGGGCAGCCGCTCGTCTGGCCGGGGCAGTTCGTCTTCGGGTACGCCACGCAGCAAGACGACGAGGGCGGCCCGGGCCCCATCGCCGACGGCGGCCCGGAGTGGATGAGGAACGGCTCGTTCCTGGTCTTCCGCCGCCTGCGGCAGGACGTGGCGGCGTTCCGCGCCTTCCTCCGCGAGAAGGTCGCGGAGCTCGTCCGGAATCCACCTTTCGCGGAGATGACGGAGGCCCGGCTGGCGGCACAACTGGTGGGGCGGTGGCCGAGCGGCGCGCCGCTCTCGCGCAGCCCGGAGCGGGACGATCCGGCGATGGTCGATGATTCCTTCGCTCTCAACCACTTCCAGTTCAACGCTCCGGCGGACCCGGTCGCCGTGCTCACCGAGGCCGGCGCGCCGCCCCGCATCGTCTCCGGGGCGCCGGCCGACGTTCTAGGGCACCTCTGTCCGCGGTTCGCTCACGTCCGCAAGGTCAACCCGCGCGACCTGCCCACCGATCAGGGCGGGGCCTTCCACCAGACCCTCACTTTCCAGGTCCTGCGCCGCGGGATCCCCTGGGGAGACCCCTTCCCCCAGGAAGAGGGCGCGGCCGATCCGGCGGATGGGCAGCGGGGGTTGCTCTTCCTCTGCTACCAGACCTCGATCCGCCGGCAGTTCGAGGTCCTGAACAACAAGTGGATGAACCGGCAGAACGGGCCTCAGGACGGCGGGCACGATCTGCTCGTGGGGCAGAATCGCGCCGGGCGCGAGTGCCTGCTGCGCACCCCCGGCGGAGAGGTCTCCTTGAAGACGATGGCCGACTGGGTGATCCCCACGGGCGGCGGCTATTTCTTCGCGCCGTCGATCAGCGCTCTGCGAAGCCTGATAGGAACGCAGTTGGTCCACCGACACCCTTTTAAGTAACTTGTAGCACCCCATCGAGATTCCGTGGTAGAGTTGTGCGCGGAAAATTGTGGGACAACACGACCTCAGCTACCGGCTCTTCTTCGCCCATCGGCGGATGATCCAGGATCTCCTGCGGGAGATCGTGGGTGAACAATGGGTGGAGCGCATCGATCTCGGCTCCGGCGAGCGCGTCGACGCCTCCTTCATCTCCCCCAGGCACGAGAACCGCGAGAGCGACGTGATCTGGCAGTTCCGGCGCAAGGATGGCGGAGAGCCGGTGTTCGTCTACATCCTCCTGGAGTTCCAGTCGCGGCCAGACCCTTCCATGCCGGTCCGGCTCATGGGCTATGTGAGCCTCTTCTACCAGCGTCTGATGGCCGGTCAGCCGGCGGCGGGCTGGAGGAAGCTGCCGCTGGTCATCCCCGTTGTCGTCTACAATGGGTGGGAGCCGTGGAACGTTGCGACGGACCTCGGTTCCATGATCGGCGAGCTCGACGCTTCGGCGGAGATCTACCGGCCGCAGCTACGCTACCGGCTGGTGAACGAGGCGGCTTATTCTCCCGAGGCGTTGGCAGCGCTCAACAGTCCGGTAGCCGACCTGTTTCGCATCGAGACGAGCCGCGACTGGTTCGAGGTCCAAGCGAGCGTTCATCGGCTGCGGCAGAACATCCCGCCTTCCGAGGCCCCCTTGCGGAAGGCGTTCGAAACCTGGCTGCGGAAGCTCATCCTGCCGCGGCTCGGATTGTCCCAGGAGGAAGCCTCCGCCGCTTCCAGTCTGGAGGAGATCGAAACCATGCTGCTTGAGAGCATCGACCGATGGGACCGTGAGCTTCGCGAGAAGGCTCTCCAGGAGGGCCGGCAGAAGGGCGGGCAGGAGGGCCGGCAGGAGGGCCGGCAGGAGGGCCGGCAGGAGGGCCGGCAAGAGGGCCGGCAGGAGGGCCGGCAGGAGGGC
>DATHUD010000858.1:0-2906 GCA_035462575.1 Thermoanaerobaculia bacterium
CAAGACGAGTTCGCGGAAGAAGTCGGTGAGACGCTGGACCGGCGAAAGGTCGGCCCGCTCCTGCCACCAGGGGCGAAGCGGCTCGGTGATCTCGAGTTGGCGATGGATCAGGTGCGCAATGCCGAAATACCACTGGGATACGGCTTGGTCTCCTCGTTCGGTACCGATCTTGGTAAGGTCGACGATCGCCTTGCTGACGCCCTCTTCCTCCAGTCGCTTCGCCGTGCGCGCCATCAGGCTGGATTTACCCATCTGGCGGGGAGTGAGGACGTAACAGAATTCGCTGGCCAGAAGGCTTTCGAGTAGCTCCGTGTCGGCCCGCCGCTCGACGTAGCTCGGCGCGCCCGGTTTCAGGGTGCCGCCGGTTACGTAGAAAGGAGCGGCAATAGGTTCTGGCTCGCTCATAGGTGTCTCAAAAAGTATTGCTGGTAGAGATCGCAGCGCAGGCGCGCCTCGGCGCGGGTCTCGCCGCGGACCAGACCGGCCGCCGAGAGACGCTGGAAGAGCGTTTCGTCCTCACAGCCGGCGCCTCGTGCGATGCGGGCGACGACGGCCCGCAACCGTTCGCTCTGATGTAGAGCCCAGAGGTGCCGCCGGAGGTGGTCTCCGAAGGGGCCGTTGTCTTTGGCGGCTTCGTCCTGCAGTCGGGCGAGGGACCAGCGCTCGGTGGCCAGGACGTAGAGAGCCTGCCGGAGGAGGTAGGGATGGCCGCCGACCAGCTCCATCAGACCCGTGATCTCGTCCGGACCGCGCAAGGGACTGCCGTGACGGGTGTTCAAGTCCGCCACCTGCTCACGGGTGAAGCCCTCCTCCAGGCGGAGACGGTCTCCGACGTTGAAGGGCGATTCGTTCAAGTTTTCGATCCATAAGGCCGGATCGGTGGCGTGGCCGAGGACGAGATGGAGGTTTTCCCAGGCCTCTTCGGTGGCCCGGTTGTTGTGCCAGCCGCGGACGGCGGCGAAGAAGTCGCCACGATAGGGGCGGTCGAACAGGCGGTCCACTTCGTCGAGGAGGAGGACGACCGGCGGGCCGTCGAGGACCGCGGTCACCAGGAACTCCGCGAAGCTCCCCTTTTCGCCGAGGAGGTCCGAGTCCCACACGTCGGCCGGCTGGACGGCGGTCTTGAGCGTGCGGGCGATCCGCCGGGCGAGGGTCCGGAGGGTGGCTCCGAGGCTCGCGATTTGATCCTCGTCGAAGGTCTGGAAGTCGAGGTAGACCGAGCGCCGTCCAGCCAGCTTGGACGAGGCGTGGGCCCGGGCGAGCAGCGAACTCTTGCCGCTCTGCCGGGGGCCTTTGACGACAATCGTGCTCCCCGCCTGCTTCAGGCAGCGCTCGACGATGTCGTCCTCCCTCCGCCGGACGTAGAACGGTGAATCGAGCCGGATCGTGCCGGTCTCCAGAACGATCCGTGGATCGGCCGCGGGCAGCGGTGCGCCTTTCCACTCGGCGGCGACCGAGGGGTCCGCGAGCGAGACCACGGATGTGTCGTCCGTCGAGGGCGTGACCGGCAGTGGGGCGCCGTCGAGGATCGCGCTGTGAAGAAGGCCGAACAGCTCCTCCTGGGACTCGCCGGGATGCCAGAGGGCGTACTGGATGCGATGAAGATAGGAGGCGAGGTCGTAGGGCAGCTTCCCCTCAAAGCCGATGCGCACGGGGAAGATCGACATCTTACCCGCGAGGAGGAGCTCATGCGCGGTGGCGATCTCCTGGCGCACCATGTCGCTGCGGATCGAATCCTCGGAGAGGAGAACGACGAAGGCGTGCGAAGCACGGAGCTGGCGGTCGATCTCCGCCACCCAGTCGAGGCCGATCCGGATCTGCTTGTCGAGGAAGACACGGAGGCCCCGTGCCTGGAGATAGGCGCAGAGTCCCTCCGCGAGCTCTTCGTCGCACGGGACGTGCCGGTAGCTGAGGAAGACCTGGCTCAAGTAGCCTTTGATTTTATCAGAAGCAAGCCTGCTGGGAGCGCCGGCATCCTTGCCGGCCATCTAATTAAAAGCGAAGTAAGAAGCCGGCAGGGATGTCGGCGCTCCCAGCAAGGTCAAGCCAGGGACAACGTATCAGCAGCCGCGGGGGCCTTGCGTGGTGCACGTCACACACCCGGAAAGGGGTGTGGAGTTGCAACTGTTGTGGCAGGTGTAATCCGTGTAACCCCCATGGGCGTTATCGAGCCGGATGTCCTCGAGGAAGCGCAAGGTCTCGCGGTGGAGCGTTAGCTTCTTGCTGGATTTCTTCATGAGGGGGTTCTCCTTTGCGGATGGGAGGCCGCCGGCGAGGTTGCCGGGGCGTCTCTAAGAGCAAGGGTGTTGGGGGGACAGCCGGGCGGGACAGTTGCGCCCCCCTCCCCTCCCGCATAAAATCCCCCCGCTCATGGCCACCGACGATCTCCGGCAGTTGCGCGCTGTGCTGCGCGAGGCGGTCCGCGCCTTGCGGATTCCCGTCCGCGATTGGGAGCGGCGGCTCGGGATCGGCAACGGGAACTTGGACAAGCTGCTCGACGGGACGCTGGAGCTGCGGGTGCGGCACATCGTGGCGTTCGCCCAGCTCCTGCGGGTCTCGCCGGGCGATCTGCTCGACACGGGGTGCCCCGACCTCGTGCGGCAGGCGGAGCACCGGGTGTCGGATTGGATTGCCTCGGCTCCGTCCCGCCCTGCCCACAAGGCGGAGCCCGCCACCTCCCCGGTGCTGTCGGACGAGCTCGTCGCGGCGATCCGCGAGGCCGTCCGGCAGGAGCTGGCCGGGGATTCCGGTCCGAAAAAGCAGTAGAACGGTCCCGGATCTACTGAATTCTGTCCGCGATCTACTCGTTTCCGTCCGATTTCAGCTCAATTCGGTCCTGAATTTACTGAATTCGGTCCGATTTTACCTCATTCCGGTCCGATTCTCAGTGGTTTCGGTCCGATCTT
>DATHUD010000859.1:0-5331 GCA_035462575.1 Thermoanaerobaculia bacterium
CAGCTCCGGCTGCGGGGAGAGCGGCGCTGGCGCGATCCGTATTTCTGGGCCGGATTCATCCTGGAAGGAGACTGGAAGTAAGCTGCAAGGTGAGATTCGTCATCCCGCCATCCCACTTCGGGATGGAGCACCCCACCGAAGGAGGAGGAGAAACGTCATGAACGTCAACGTCGGGGATTTCGTCGGGAGCTGGACCGTGCAGTGGGTGTCCGGCAGAAACCCTTTTCTCCAGTATGCATGGACGGTCCTGATCGGTACGGGCACGAACGGTGACACTCCACCGTTCCTCTCGGCGGAGTACGCCGTGTGCGTGGGGTTCACGGTGATGGACGGCAGCGCGAGGGTCCAGCTCTCCTCGACGCCGAATCCCGGCGACGATCCCCACCAGCCCCTGGCGCTCCTGTTCGACGGCAACACGCTGCGCTGGTCCGGCTACTACGAGCAGCAGCCTCTCCATGTCTACATCTCTCTGAGCACTGCTCAGACGACCGGAGATTCCTACACCTCCCTCTACGGCTCGACCACCTGGGGAGACCCCGACCAGGTGGGCGTCTGGGGTGCGGACGCCCGGCCGCCCGGCGGCTGAGGCGCAGGGGACGCGTGGTAGAATCCGCGCGTCCCCGAGACTTTCCACGATAGGTAAAGCACCCTGGTCAGGCAGGACACAGCCGTCGATCTGGTCGCGAGGATCGCGGCCGGAGACTCCCGCGCCGAGGAGCGCGTGGTGGAGCTCTACGGCCGCGCCGTGGCGATCATCCTCGACCGCCACACGAACGGCCGGCCCGAGGCCGAGGACCTCTTCCAGGACACGTTCCGGGTCGCGCTCGAAAAGCTCCGGCGCGGGGAGCTCCGGGAGCCCGAAAAGCTCCCCGGCTTCCTCGCCGGCATCGCCAGAAGCCTCGCCATCGAGCACTACCGGAAAGCCACCCGGAGGAAGACCGATCCGGACAGCGAGGCCCTCCTCGCCGTCCCCGCTTCGGACGCCGGCCAGCTCGGGCAGCTCCTCGACCGCGAGAACGCCGGCCTCGTCCGCCAGGTCATCCGGGAGCTCGGCACCGAGCGCGACCGCGAGGTTCTCCTCCGCTTCTACATCGCCGAGGAGGACAAGGACCGCATCGCCGCGGACTACGGGATGACCAGCCTTCAGTTCAACCGCGTCCTCCACCGCGCCCGCCAGCGCTACCGGGAGATCTACCTGGAGCGCGCCGGAAGCAGGGCCGCCCTTGGGATGATCGGCCTTCTCGTCACACTATGGGTGTGGGAGACGATCCGGCGCACGGCCGGTTGAACGCCATGGACCACCAGTACGTCTTGGACAACGGCTTGATCGACCTCTACCGGCGGGGAGCCCTCCCGCCCGAAGAAGAGGCCCTCTTCGAGGAGCACTTCGCGGGCTGCGCGGAGTGCCTGGAGCAGCTCGAGGCGGCCCGCGGGTTCCAGCTCGGCCTCAAAGCCCTGGCGGCCGAGGATGCGGCCCGGACGGTGGTGCAGGCCGGCCTTCTCGCCTGGCTCCTCCGGCGCGGGCGGCTCGCCCTCGCCCTCGCCGCGCTCCTCGTCGCCGCCCTCCCCGCGCTCTGGCTCCTCCGGGAGAACCGGGAGATGGCCCAGCAGGCGTCCGCCTTGCGGGAGCAGGGAGAGGCCGAGCGCCAGAGGGTCGGGGAGCTCGAGCGCCGCCTCGCGGAAACCGAGGACCGGAGCGCCGAGGAGCGCCGCAAGCTCGAAGCGCGGATCGCCCAGGCCAAGCCGCCCGAGGAGGAGCCGCGGGCCGAAGGCCCCCTCGTCAACACGCCGGTGTTCCTCCTCTCCCTGGTCCGGAGCGAAGGCGGCGAGCCGGCCGCCACGATCGACCTCGGGAAGATCGACCGCGTCCTCACCCTCGCCGTGGATCCCGGAGCGGACGCCGCCTTCTCTACCTACCGCGCCACGATCACCGGCACCGCGGGCCGCCCGGTGTTCCGGGAAGGCGGCCTCAAGCCGAACGCGCTCGAAACAGTGATGATCACCTTCCCCGCCCGCTTCTTCTCCCCCGGCGACTACCGCCTCAAGCTCGAAGGCCTCCGTGCGGACGGCACGGCCGAAGAGATCGGCGGCTACCCCTTCCGCGTCGTCGGCTAGCCCCTGGGCCCGCGCGGGCCCGGCCTTGCCTCCCCGGCTTCCCCGTGATACATCCAGGGAAATTCTGCCGTCTTGAAGCCAACGCAGGTGCGACCGATGGGAGGGATGGGATGTCTCGAAGCACGCAGCGCCTCGGAAGGATTCTCTGTCTGGCGGTAGCCTTGCTCGCCTGGGGGGCCGCCGCCTCCGCGCAGACCGTCGTCGTGGCTGACAACCTCCAGGGCTGGGGGATCGGCCCGTTCGGAACCGCCCCCACGGCCGGCTTCGTCGCCGGCCCGGGGACGCCTCCGCTGGGGACCGGCAGCTACGCCACGAGCATCACGGTCGCCAACTCGAAGATCATCCTGGGCAGGAACGACTACCACGACCAGCCGCTCGGCCAACTGACGGCCCTGTCTTTCTGGACGTTCGTGGACGTGGCTTCGACCACGTCCAACAACTGGTACATCAATCTCTACGTGGACCGGGACGGCAACGGCACCTACGACCACCGCCTCGACTACGTGCCCCCCACCGCCTCGGTGGTGAAGGGCGTCTGGCAGCAGTGGGACGCTTTCACGGGCACCTGGTTCGACAGCTCCAACGCCTCGAGCGTCACGCTGGCCTCCTTCCTGAGCGCCAACCCGAACGCCCGCTTCAACGCCTTCAACAACGCGAGCGCCTTTGCGCTCCGCTTCAACATGGGTGACACCGCGAGCACCTACGTCGGGTTCGTCGGCAATCTGGACGCCATCCGCGTGGCCGTCACCGGCGTCTCCGACACGACCTGGGACTTCGAGCCCCCCACGGCCGACCTCTCGATCACCAAGACGAACAACGCCACGTCCGTCGTCGCGGGCGATCCGGTCAACTACACGATCGTCGCCGCCAACGCCGGCCCGAGCAACGTCACCGGCGCGACCGTCACCGACACCTTCCCCGCCGTCCTCCAGGGCTGCACCTGGGCCTGCACGCCCGCGGGAGGCGCGACCTGCACGGCGGGGCCCGTCGCGGGCAACCTCAACGACGTCATCGACCTCCCGGCCGGCGGCTCCGCCACCTACGCGGTGGCCTGCACCCTCTCCCCCGCCGCAAACGGAACGGTCGCGAACACTGCCACGATCACCGCCCCTCAAGGCGTGACCGACCCCGACAGCGCCGATGTCACCGTGACCGACAGCGACCCGGTGACCGCGATCTCGCTTCTCGAAATCCCGACGCTGTCCCCCGCGGGTCTGGCGGGCCTGGCTCTGCTGCTCTTCGTGGGAGGTGTGGCGGCGCTGCGCAAGCGCAGGGTCTGACGGCGCGAACAGTCCAAAGCGGAGCGGAAAGTTCGGATGATGTCCGTCTCCTTCCTTGAGAATTCGTCCCTGCGCTTCACGCTCAGGGTGCGACAGGAAGGAGACGAGACACGATGTCCGAAGGTGATCTGTCCTCCAGAGTTCCTTTCCTCCGCGCCGCGTCCGTTCCCGGTGCGGCGAGAGAAGCCGCCGAGTTCGAAGCGGCGCGGCCGACCGACCTGTCCGCCGGCCGGTTCGGCGGCCTTTCCCAGCTCGAAGGTCTCGCGATCAATCCGGAGTCGACGGGCGCGGTCATGCTCGCCACGGCCTCCCTCGGCCGAGGCTTGACCTCCCGAAGCGCCGTCCGGAGCGTCTCTCCCGCCTTCCGGGAAACCGCACCGGCGCCCGAGGCCTACGAGGCCGCCAGACCAACCCGCCGGGTTCGCGAGCCGAGGCCGGCACCCGCGGCGAGGGAGGCCGAAGTCCGGTTCGAGCGGGTGATCGACATCCCGAACTTCCTGCCGTCGTGGTTCCTAGGCGTGGGCGCCAGCCGCGCCCGCGCCGTGTGCAAGATCGAGACGTCCGGCATCGACTACGAGGGCATGGAGGGATCTTGGTCGGGGACCGGCGTCCTGATCTCCGAAAACATCCTTCTGACCAATCACCACGTGCTCAACTCGAAGCAGGTCGGCGAGGTTGCGGTCTGCATCTTCAATTACGAGAACGACGAGAGCGGCAGGTTGCTGGAGACGAAGACGTACCGCTGCAACCCGGATCGCCTCTTCCTGACCAGCCCGGCGACGGGCGGCGGGCTCGACTTCACATTCGTGTGGGTGGAAGGGGGCCCCGGCCGCGAGTTCGGCTACTTCCCCATCTATCGCCACGCCTTCACGATTGCCAATGACGCCTGCGCAAATATCATCCAGCACCCGGCGGGCCGGCCCAAGAGCGTTGTCGTGCAGCAGAACGAGGTTCGGGGACAGGACTCGGTCGTCCTCCACTACAAGTCCGACACGGAGTTCGGCAGCTCGGGAGCGCTCGTCGCGAACAACTCCTGGCGTCCGGTCGCCCTCCATCACGCAAGCCGGAAGGTCAAGGAAGCGAGCGGCTCCTCGCCGGCGGAGTACGTCAACGAAGGAATCAAATTCGCGGCGATCGCCACTTATCTCGAATCGCTCGCGCCGGGAAGCCCCTCTCGCACCGCGGCCAACGAGGTCCTCGGTCTATTCAGGGCCACCGATGCCGTGCTGGGCTTCTTCGGCGCCCTGGGCCGCGACAGCGAGGGGGCGGCCTCGGACTTCGAGCGGGTCGTCAACTCCTATGAAGGAGAGGGACGGGACATCGACGTCGGGTTCTGGAACATCGAATGGTTCAACCGGTATTACCGCGACAAGCTGGACTCCGTCGCGCAGGTCGTTCTCCAGATGAACCTCGACGTCTGGGCCTTCGAAGAGTCGTCGCCCGAAGCCACCGAGGCCCTGGTGGGCCATCTCTCCAACAAGTACCACGCCGACTTCGCCTATCTGGCCTCCGAGCCGAATGCGCCCACCAGCCGGCAGACGACCACGGTGATCTGGAACCGGAAGACCGTCCACTGCGAGCGCGTGGAGTGGCCCGAGGAGATCGACCGCTGGTTCCGGACCCACAGCAATGACTTCGACGACATCGACTTCGAGGCGGAGCAGGGGCGCATCTTCGATCGCTATCCGGGGCTCTTCCGGGTCCGCTCGACCCAGACGGAAAGTTTCGACTTCCTCCTAGTCCCACTCCACCTGAAGGCCAAGAGCGAAGGGAGCCTGCGCCGTCGAATGGCTTCCAAAATCCTCGCCCGGGCCGTCCAGAAGATGATCGAAAGGGGCGAGGATGGAGACTGGGTCCTCGGCGGCGACTACAACGCGACTTTGGCGAGCGGCGACTTCGATCAGTTGAGCGACGGAGATCTGGTGGCGGTCAGCGC
>DATHUD010000860.1:0-9132 GCA_035462575.1 Thermoanaerobaculia bacterium
GAGAGCAAAGTCCACACAGGCGTGGACCCCCGCCGCCGCGAGCACGCCCAGGGCCGCGAGGGCCGCGCCGCGATCTTCGGACCGGCCGCGGCCCCGGTGCACGACGAAAAGCCTCCGCACCAACCCCCAGAGCCCCACCGCCGCGAGCGCCACGGCGAGGACGCCCCCGGTCACCAGGATCTCCAGCAGGTCGCTGTGCGGGTGCCAGAAGGTGCCCGCGAGATCCGCGGGCTGAACCAGGGGGAAGGCGTCGCGGAACGTGCCGAGCCCGGTGCCGGTGAACGGGAACCTCTGCCAGAGGGACAGGGCCGCCGCGTACTCGTCGAGCCGCGCACCGACGCTCACGTCGCCCGCGCGCGTGGCGATCAGCCGGCCCAGCCCTTCTTCGAACCCCACGGCCGCCACCAGAGCGAGCCCGGCCAGGGCCACGACCGCCCCCACCGGGGCGAGCCACCACCGGCGCTTCAGGCCGGGCAGGAGCACCCCCTGCACGGTGACCGCCGCGAGCGCCGCGAGCATGCCGCCGCGCGAACCGGAGAAGGCGAGCCCGAGGAAGAGGGTCAGCCAGAGCAGGCAGGGGGGAGCGAGCAGGAGCAGCCGGCGCTCGATCTGCGGCTCGTCGCGCGACCGCCGAACCGCCCACCATCCCCAGGCGAAGGCCACGGGCAGCGCCATCCCCAGGTAGAGGGCGAGGTGGTTGGGGTTGACGAAGGTCCCCCGCAGGCGGGCGGCGTTCGAGGCGAGCTCGACCCCCCAGAGGGCCTTGTCGCGGGCGATCCAGCCGCGGGCCCCGAAGAGCACCTGAAAGAGGCCTCCCACGAGGAACGCCCCCGCGAGCCACCGGCGATGGACCCGGATCCGGCCGGCCGCGGCCCCGGCCACGAGACACGCGGCGCCCGTCGCCCAGGCCAGGGCCGCCGCGCGCGTGGAGGAGAGGGCGAGGGTGAGACGGGGCGTCGCAGGAGCGGGGGCGGTCTCTTCGTAGAGCTGCGCGTGCCCGGGCGACAGCGTCCGCACCACCCCGGCCGGCCAGGGGAGGGTCTGGATCAGCCCGAGCAGCGCGACGGCGGCCAGGGCCAGGGCCGGGAACGCCGCCGGCCGCAACGCGGAAAGGCGGTCGACCGAAAGGAAGGCCAGGGCCAGGGCACAGAAGGAGAGGATCTCGAGGCTCGCCGCGGCCCAGGGCACGACGCCGCCGAAGGCGAGCGGGGCCCAGAGCAGGAGGAGAGCGAGAACTGAGGTGAGCAGTCGGTCGGAATGGCGTATCATTCCGCGGTTCCTAGGCAACCGACAACTATTCGCCCACGCTGGCCTGGAGAGACCATGCGATCTGACTTTCGAGTATTCCTCGCTGGAATTCTCTTTTTATCGATCACAAATACCGCCGAAGCCCAATGGACGCAGTATACGCTGCCCGGCGGCCCTTCCGAGCGGCCGGGGCAGCGCAAGGAAGAGCTCGAGAAGGAGATCGAGGAGGCGCGCTACCACCTGGGCCCGGTGCGGATCGCCCCGTGGATCGGTCTGCGCAACGTCGCCTACGTGCGCAGCCTCTACTCGACCGGCTCCGAGCCTCCCGCGGACTGGACGGCCACGGTGGGCGCGGGGTTGCGGGCCTATCTACACACGGGCCGCAAGGTGACCTGGACGGTCGCCGCCCTGCCGGAGTACGTCTGGTGGAAGGATCAGGCGGACCGGCGCCGGGTCAACGGCCGCTATGGGCTGGGCTTCCATGGGTTCTTCAACCGCCTCTCGGTCGAGGTGATGGCGGACCGGGAGGAGCAGCAGCGGATCGTCACCCCCGAGATCCCGGAGCTGGCGAACGCGCGCACCGACAGCCTCCGGCTCCTGACGGAGGTGAAGCTCACGGGGGCGATCTCGGCTTTCGCCGTGGGATCGCTCGCGGAGCAGACCGCCCTGGACGACGACCTTCCGGACTCCCGGGTGGACCAGATCTCGCTCCTCGACCGGGAGGACCGGTCGGCCCGGGTGGGGCTGCGCTGGCGCCCGCGGGAGCCGTGGATGTTCGGCGTGGGGGTCGAGAGGACCTCCTCCGACTTCGCGGAGGGCGCGCTCGACCGGTCGAACGAGGGAACCTCGCCGGTCCTCGAGGCACGCTACGAGCGGCGGCGGATCACCGTCGAGGCCGACCTCGCGGCCCGGTCGCTCGAAGCCCGGGAGGGCGCGGCGTTCGTGGCGTTCGAGGACGTGACCGGCCGGGCGTCGGTCCGGTGGGAGGTGGCCAGGGGCCTCTCCTTCTCGGTCTACGGCAACCGCGACCTCCTCTACTCGCTCTCCCCCGGCTACGCCTACCTGAGCGATGAGAGGGCGGGCGCGTCCCTGGGTCTGGGGGTGGCCCGCCAGATCCAGCTCCGCATCTTCGCCGAGACCGGAACGTACGACTACACCGCGTTCTCCCCGGCGGCACCGCCGAGGAGCGAGGACGTCGACTCGTTCGGCGGCCAGGTCACTGTCAACGTGTGGCGGTCCGTCAACCTGGAGATCTCTGCGGTGCGCTCCGAGCTCGACTCCAACCTGCCGGGCGGAGACCGCTCCTTCACCTCCGTGGGGACGACGGTGTCTCTGTGGGGAGGGCGGTAGTAGACCCCGGCCGGTCTCCTGAAGTACCATAGTGGAAAGCGGTAAAAGTTGGGCAATGAAGAAGATAGCTGTTCTCGTCCCGGTGATCCTGTCTCTGTGCGCCTTCCTGGCGCCGGCGGAGGCACAGGACCGCGAGCCCCTTGGATACAAGGTGGGGCCACGCGATCTGCTCGAAATCCGGGTGTCCGAGGACGAAACGTTGAACGGCCCGCGGCGGGTGGAAGAGGACGGAACGATCGATTTCCCTCCTCTGGGCAAGGTGCCGGTCACGGGCAGTACGGCCTCCGAGGTCGCCCAGTTCCTCAAAACGCGGCTGGAGTCGAAGTACATGCAGCGTGCCTCGGTCGCCGTCCGGATCTCCGAGTTCCGCTCGCGCCCGATCTCCGTGATCGGGGCCGTCAAGCAGCCGGGCAATCTCGCCTTCTCCGGCCGCTGGACCGTTCTCGAAGCCCTCACCGCCGCAGGCGGGCTCGCCGAAAACCACGGCAACGTCGTCTACGTGCTGCGGCGCTCGGACAACGGCCTCTCGGACCAGGTGGCGATCGACCTCGACGACCTGCTGGTGCGGGGCAACCCCAAGGTCAACATCCCGATCTTCGCCAACGACCTGATCAATGTCCCGGCGACGATCGAGGTGATCGTCTACTGCCTGGGCGAGGTGGGCCGGCCCGGGGCGTTGTCGTTCAAGAGCAACGAGCGCATCACCCTGCTCGCCGCCATCGCGCACGCCGGCGGCCTCACGGACAGGGCCTCGATGAAGATCCTGGTCAAGCGGGCGAATTCGACCTCCGGCCCGCGGGAGCTCACGGTCGATTACAAAAAGATCCTCGCCGGCAAGGAGGCTGACGTGGAGCTGCGGCAGGGCGACGTGATCGTGGTCAAGGAGTCGTTCTTTTGAAACACCTTACCCCCCTCCCCTCTCTCCCGGAGCCGGGGCTCGGGCCCGAGCCCGAGCCCGAGATGGACCTGAACCTGGCCGAGTACTGGGGCATGGTGCGCCGGCACTGGAAGCTGGTGGCCGCCACCTGCCTGGTCGGCCTGGCCGCCGCCTCGATCCACTACGCCATCACCCCTCCGCAGTACGCGGCGTCGGCGACGATCCAGATCGAGCGCCGGAGCCTGACGCCCGTGGGCTCAGCCCAGAACCCCTGGTACGAGAACTGGTGGAACATGGAGTTCTACCCCACTCAGTACGAGCTCCTGCAGAGCCGGGGCCTGGCCGAGCGGGTGGTCAGGAACCTCGACCTGATGGAGGATTCCGAGCTCAATCCCGGAGCCGGGGCCCGCAAGGACTCCGCCACCCGGCCGAGCGCCGAGGACGACGAGGCCGTGCTGGGGCTCCTGGCCGACCGGATCCGGGGAGGGCTCGCGGTCGAGCCGGTGCGGAACACCCAGCTCGTCCGCCTGACTTACCGTTCGAACAAGCCGGACTTCGCCGCCAAGATCGCCAACGGCTTTGCCGAAGCCTTCATCGACATGGGCGTCGAAGACCGCTACGCCACCGCGGGCAAGGCCTCGACCTTCATCGCCACCCAGATCGAGGCGCTGAAAGAGGAGATCCAGGACAAGGAGAACCAGCTCCAGGCCTTCAGCCGGAAGAGCGACATGGTCCCCCTGGAGAGCAATTCGAGCGTCACCCTCCAGCGTCTGGAGGCGATCAACATCAACTACATCGAGTCCAAGAAGCTCCGCATCGAGAAGGAGTCCACCTACCGCGAGCTGATGCTCACCCCCAAGGAGGCGATCGCGGACACCCTCGCGGCGGGCGTCGTGGGCGGCCTGCGCTCCGACCAGATCAGGCTGGAGCGGGAGTATGAGACCAAGCTCAAGACCTACAAGCCCGACTGGCCCGAGATGCTCACGTTGAAAGCCGAGATCGAAAAAGGCCAGGAGCACCTGGACGGCGTCATCACCGAAATGGTGGAAAAAGCCCGGGGCGGCGCCTACGCCGCCTACCAGACGGCCTTGCGGCAGGAGCAGGCGCTTCTTTCCGAGCTCGAGCGGATGAAGACCGAGGCGATCGACCAGAACTCCTCCTCCGTCGAGTTCACCAACCTCAAGGTGGAGGTGGAGACCCGGCGCGACCTTCTGGACGAGCTGCTGCGCAAGCAGTCCGAGACCGAGGTGGCCGTGCGGCTCCAGGACACCCGGGAGTCGAACGTCCGCATCATCGACCAGGCGCTGGTGCCCGGCGGCCCGTCCGCCCCGTCCCTGCGCAAGGATCTCACCTACGGCCTGCTCCTGGGGCTCCTCCTGGGAGTCGGCGGCGCTCTGCTGATCGAGTTCCTGGACCGCACGGTCAAGTCGGCCGAAGAGATCGAGCGCCGCCTCGGACTGCCGCCGCTCGCCACCATCCAGGACATCGTCGAGGCGGGCAAGCTCTACGGCGCCGGCTACGGCTATGGCTACGGCGCGGACCCGGCGGAGGGAAAGAGCGGACCGATCAAGCGGGCGGCCCGCGCGACTGCGCGGCTCGAAAGGAAGAAGGCTTCGTCCCCGGATCAGGCGGCCCAGATCGAGCTCGTGCCCCACGAGCGGCCCCGGACGCTGATCTCGGAGGCCTACCGGTCGCTGCGGACCGCTCTCCTCCTCTCCTCCGCCCGGGAGATCAAGCTGATCGCCGTCACCTCGGCGATGGCCGGCGAGGGCAAGACCGCCACGGCCGCGAACCTGGCCGTCGTCCTGGCGCAGCTCGGCCGGCAGGTGCTGATCGTCGACTGCGACCTCCGAAAGCCGCGCCTCCACCAGGTCTTTCACGTGTCGAACCGCTTCGGCCTCGTCAACCAGCTCACCTCGGCGGCCGATCCCGACGCGGTCTTCCTCCCCACCGAGGTGCCGAACCTATGGGTGACCCCCTCGGGCCCGATCCCGCCCAACCCGTCCGAGCTCCTGGCCTCGGACCGGATGCGCGAGTGGCTGAAGACCGCCCGCGCCCGCTTCGACTACGTGGTGGTGGACACCCCGCCGGCCCTCGCCGTGACGGACGCCACGCTCGTGGGGATGCTGGTCGACGGCGTGGTGCTGACGCTGCGCAGCGGCAAGGTCACCCGCGACGAGGCGCGCCTCTGCCGCGACAAGCTCCGCCAGGCCGGCATCAAGATCCTGGGCGCCGTGCTCAACCGCCACCGGCCGCTCCAGGGCGGCCTCGGGAAGCGCTACAGCTACTACGAGTCCTACGGCGCGGAGCAGAGCGAGACCAAGGCCGGATCCGCCGCCTGATGATCGACCTGCACTGCCACGTCCTGCCCGGGGTCGACGACGGTGCCCGGAGCCTCGGCGAGGCGGCCGAGATGTGCCGCCTGGCCGCGGCCGACGGCTGCGAGGTCCTGGTCGCCACCCCGCACCAGCGCCGCGGCCCCTGGTGGAACGACGACCGCGCGCACCTGGCCGGCCTCGCCCAGGACATCCAGGATGTGATCGGGCCCTCGCCGCGGGTGCTCCTGGGCGGCGAGGTCCACGTGGACTCCCCGTCCCAGTTCCTCGCGGAGGTCGCGCGGCTCCCCGAGGGCGGAGGCATCCTCCCCCTGGCCGGCTCGCGCTACCTCCTGATCGAGTTCGGCCAGACCGGCACCGAGAGCGAAGCGGCCCACCTCGTCCACGAGCTCTCCGTCTCCGGCTGGCGCCCGATCGTCGCCCACCCCGAGTTCATCCCCTGGCTCGCGGAAGACCACGGTCTCGTGGCGCGTCTGGTCTCCCTGGGCGCCCTGACCCAGGTGACGGCCATGAGCGTCACCGGCGATTTCGGCCGCGCTCCCCAGCAGGACGCGCTCGCCCTGATCGGTGCCGGGCTCGTCCACTTCGTGGCGAGCGACTCCCACGGACCCCGCCGCCGGCCGCCCGGCCTCTCCCGCGCCTGCCGCACGATCGCCGGCCGCTTCGGACAGGCGATGGCGCGGCGCCTGTCCACCGACAACCCCCGGGCCGTGATCGAGGACCGCCCTCTGCCCGCGAGCGCCGCATGAAGAGACTTCTCCCCCTGGCCTTCGTCCTCCTCGGGGCCGCCCTGCCGGCCCGGGCCGTGGTCGACCCGTTCTACACCAGCCTGCTGCGCGATGGCATGCACGCCTACGACCGCAAGGACTACGCGACCGCGGCCCGCGACCTGCGCCTCGCCTGCTTCGGCATGCTCGACGACGAAAGCGCCCTGACGGACTGCATCGCCCGGCTCGCCCTGGCGCAGGACCGGGCCGAGGACCTGGACGGGTTCCGCGAGAGCTTCCGCCGCCTGACCGAGATCGAGGAGCGGTTCGGGACCTACAGCCGGGGGACCCTGGCGCCCGACCTCCGCTCCCTTCTGGATCAGCGGCTCGCCGCTCGCATCCCGGCGGCCACCCTGGAGAACATTCCGGCCTTCCGCGGGCTCGCGGCGAAAACCGCCGCTCCGGCGGGAGGGACGAAGCCGGCCGGAGAACGCCCCGGCAAGGTGGAGCCCCGGCCCGCCGCCCCGGCCCCCGTGCAGACGGCGGCTCCCGCTCCGGCGGCTCCGTCTCCCGCGTCCCCGGCCCCGGCGCTCCCCAAGCCCATCTCCTCCGAGGAGCGGGCCAAGATGGCCCAGGCGCGCAAGCTCCTCGACGCCCCGAAGGCCTCGACCCGGGATTTGAAGCAGGCCTACCAGCTCGCCCGCGACGTGGCGGGCGCCCACCCCGAGGCGAAGGACGCGCAGCATCTCGCGGGGGAGGCCGCCTACCGGCTGTCCAACTGGTCCGAGGCCGCCACCTGGTTCCGCCGCGGGGGCGATCCCGGGGAAGACGAGCCGGAGCTCCTCTTCTACCTGGCCGTCTCCCTCTACAAGCTGGGGGACCAGCCCGGCGCCGCCGCCACGATGAAGCGGGCGATCCCCAAGCTCCAGAAGACCCCGTTCGTCGAGGAATACGAGCGCAAGATCCTCGGGCAGTAGCGACCCTGCTAGAATGAAGGCACGTTTCAGAGGAGATCTCGGATGAACGCACGCGGCCTTTTCGCCTTGGCACTGCTCTTCGGCACGACTGGAGCCTGGGCTCAGACCGTCTCGATCGAGAAGCTCCCCTGTATCCCGCAGGAGAAGAACGCCGTCGTCCGCGGCACCATCACCTCCCCGGGAGCGGACCAGGAGCCCCGCCTCTACTTCCGCTGGAGGAACGACGCCAACGGCAACAAGGCCTTCTACTGGGTGGACATGGAGGCCGAGCCGGGCGGCCGGTACTGGGCCATCCCTCCGAAGCCGGAGAAGCGCAACACCGAGGTCGAGTACTACGGCGCGCTGGTCGACCCCACCGGCAAGGTGGTGGCCCGCTCCGAGACCCGGATCACCCCGGTGACCCGGGACTGCCAGATCAAGCTCACCCCCAAGGAGCAGGGCGTGGCGAGCAACATGACGGTGGGCGAGACCTCGCCCGACCAGCAGGGCCGGGAGGTGCTGGCCTTCCTCTGCGACGGCATCGTCACCCGCGTCAACCACGCCGGCATCCGCCGCTCGGACGACGTCTGCCGCGCCTGCGTCGTGGCCTGGAGGAAGGGCGTGGTCATCCCCGCCGCCCTGGGCGCCGGACTGATCGGGGTGATCGTCACGGACGACGACCCCGAGCCTTCCCCCTCGCGGCCGTAAGGGAACACGGACTTCCACGGACCGACACGGACCTGCACGGACAGAGGACAGCCTGTGTTTGCTGTCCGTGTGGGTCCGTGTGAGTCCGTGGTGCCCTTCCCCCCTTTGTCTCCGTTCTCCTCCTGAGAGGCACCTTGATTCATGCGGCTGGCCTCTTTCTTGAATACCACCAGGACCGTCTGCCGGAAGCATCCGTCACTCCGTAATTCCATCCGCGTCCATACGAGGAGAGTTCGCTTATGAGTCGAGTTTCCGCCTTTCCGAGCCCGGCGCCCGACCGCGGCGCCGAGCCTGCCACGAGCCATCTGATCTCGCCCCACGGTGGGGAGTTGATCGACCTCCTGACCTCCCCCGAGCGCGCCGCCGAGCTCAAGGTCTCCTCCCGCGACTGGCCGTCCTGGGACCTCACCCCCCGGCAGTTCTGCGACCTGGAGCTCCTGGTCAACGGCGGCTTCTCGCCGCTTTCGGGCTTCATGGGCAAGGCCGACCACGACTCCGTCTGCGAGCGGATGCGCCTGGCCGACGGCACCCTGTGGCCGATTCCCATCTGCCTGGACGTGACCCCGCAGGTGGCCGAAAAGCTCCGGGTGGGCGGCCCCCTCGCCCTGCGCGACCCCGAAGGGGTGATGCTCGCCGTGATGCACGTCGAAGAGCTCTGGGAGCCGGACCGCGAAAAGAGCGCTCAGGCGACCTTCGGCACCACCGACCCCGACCACCCGGGTGTCGCGCATCTCCTCCACCGCACCAACAGCGTCGCCGTGGGCGGCCGCATCGAGGGGGTCCAGCTCCCCGCCCACTACGACTTCCGTCACCTGCGCCACACCCCGGCCGAGCTGCGGGCCGAGTTCGCCCGCGAGGGCTGGCGACGCGTGGTGGCCTTCCAGACCCGAAACCCCATGCACCGCGCCCACTGCGAGCTGACGCTCCGGGCCGCCAAAGAGGCCCAGGCG
>DATHUD010000861.1:0-4825 GCA_035462575.1 Thermoanaerobaculia bacterium
TCCGAGGTGGAGCCGGAGGTGTACTGGAGGAAGGCCGGCGCGTCCGGCGCGGGCGCGGTCTCGCGCCAGGCCTCCGCCAGCCCGGGGTCGAGCCCGCCGGTGTCGATCCACCGGACGCCGCCGAGCTCCGGCACCTTCTCCGCCAACGCCTTCCCCGTGGAAGCGATCGCGGCCGGGGCCAGCACCACCCGCGGCCGGGCGTCGGCGGCGATCGACCGCAGCCGCGCCGGGGGGCGGTTCCTCCCCGGTGGATAGGCGGGCACGGCCACGGTGCCGGCGTAGAGGCATCCCAGGAAGGAGGTGACGAACCCGAGCCCGGGAGGGTGGAGGATCAGGGCCCGCTCGCCCACCGCTCCGGCCTCCTGGAGGGAGGCGGCCACGGTCCGCGCCCGGAGGTCCAGCTCTCCCAGCGTCAGGGCTTCGGCCTCGGCGCCCGTGGCGTTCAGGAAACGGAAACCGGTCCGTTGAGGCGCCTCCGCCGCCCTCTCTCGCAGGAGCCTGAGCAGCGGGGGAGCGGCGAGAGAGAGGGGCGGTGTCATAGCCGAGAACCTATTTAAAAATGAACACGAAGTCGAGCCGGTTGCCGGGAACTTCCGGCCAAAGAGGCCCTGGACACGGGTCGGCGTTATAATTGACTCCTGGATTTTTCGAAACCGCTCGAAATCGATCAACGCCGGGCTGACCTGCCGGGAGGCTCCCATGCCGCAGGATGACGAGGGCGCCGCGCAGGCACCCCCCAGACACCGACCCCCGTACCGCCGCCTCCGCGTCTACGCTTTCGATCCCAGCTTCGAGACGGAGCTCGAAAACGCGGTCATCAACCAGGTCGTTCTGAAAGTCCCCTGGGAGTGGAACATCCCGCCCGATCCCGGAGAGCCTCGCGGCCACGGCGGGGAGCTGCAGAAAGGGCCGGTGGGCGAGTACATCGAGGTGATCGACTGCGATCCCGCGAGCGGCTGCTTCTACGCCCCCGTCGACCTGAACGATCCTCACCTGCTGGCGCAGGACGGCCTGGCCCCTTCGCAGGGCAATCCCCAGTTCCACCAGCAGATGGTCTATGCCGTCGTCATGACCACCATCCGCAACTTCGAGCGGGCCCTGGGCCGGCTGGCGCTCTGGTCGCCTTATTACATCGAAAACCGGCAGGGCCGCTGGAAGGCCGAGTTCGTGCGCCGTCTGCGCATCTATCCTCATGCCCTGAGGCAGGCGAACGCCTACTACAGCCCGCAGAAGAAAGCCTTGCTGTTCGGCTACTTCCCGGCCACGGGCTCCGATTCGGCCCGTCAATTCCCCAACGGCACCGTGTTCACGTGCCTCTCCCACGACGTGATCGTCCATGAGGCCACTCACGCGTTGCTCGACGGGCTGCACCGACGCTTCATCGAGCCCACCAATCCGGACTCGCTCGCCTTTCACGAGGCGATCTCCGACATCGCCGCCCTGTTCCAGCACTTCTCCTTTCCCGAAGTCCTCCGCCACCAGATCGCGAGGACCCAGGGCGATCTGGCCCGGCAGAACCTGCTGGGGGAGCTGGCCCATGAATTCGGGCGCGCGACCGGCGTCCGCGGCGCTCTGCGGAGCGCCATCGGCACCGTCGACAAGAGCACCGGCCGCTGGCAGCCGCACGACCCGACGCCCGGGGAGTACCGGCGCGAGCCCGTGCCCCACCACCGCGGCGCCCACCTGGTCGCCGCCGTGTTCGACGCGTTCCTCGCCATCTACAAGACCCGCATCGCCGACCTGCTGCGCATCGCGACCGGCGGCACCGGCAAGCTGCCCGACGGACAGTTGCACCCGGACCTGGTCAACCGTCTGGCGGACGAAGCGGCCAAGTCCTCCCGGCACGTGCTCAACATGTGCATCCGCGCGCTCGACTACTGCCCTCCGGTCGACCTCACGTTCGGCGAGTACCTCCGCGCCCTGATCACCGCCGACCACGACCTGGTCCGCGATGACGACCGGGGCTATCGCATCGCCGTCATCGAAGCCTTCAGACGCCGCGGGATCTTCCCGGAGGGCGTCCGCGTGCTTTCCGAGGACAGCCTCCGCTGGCATTCGCCCGGCCCGTCCGAACAGGCTCTGCTGGCCAGGATCCTTCCGGAGCCCGAAGAGTTCAAACGCCTCATGCCGGGCTGGGACCTGTCCTGCGACCGGCGGAAGGTCTTCGAGCAGATCGAGGAGTCTCAGAAACGCCTGGGAAAATACCTTCGGAAGAGATTGCCCGAAGAGCCTGAGGCCTTCGAGATCCTCGGCATCGACTCGACACTGCCCCCCGAAGACCTCGAGGTCCACTCCCTGCGCCCCGCGCGCCGCATCGGTCCGGACGGGCAGTCCATCGTCGAGCTGATCGTCGAGGTCACGCAGCGCTTCCCCATCTACCACCGGAAGGGCAAGTACATCCCCGAGCGCGTCTTCGAGCCTGAAAAGGGAAAGGACGCCGACCTCTGGTTCCGCGGCGGCTGCACGATCCTCATCAACCCCGCCCCCGAAGCCCGCAGAGTCCGCTACGCCATCGTCAAGAGCATCAAGAACACCGCGCGCTACAACCGGCAGGTCGAATATCAGGACAAAAGCGGCGGATCGCTGCGGGCCACCTACTTCGGCGTCTCCCGACGCACGGAAGACACCGAAGCTTTCGCCATGCTGCATCGCGACCAGCCCCAGGAGGCATACGATGAGTGAGCCGGATCTCCGGATGAAACCCCCGGAAAAGGGCGCGATCGTTCGCATGTACTGCACCGGCCTGGGCGACTGCTTCCTGCTGGGCTTTCGCGGTGACGACGGCGAGACGTCGTACATCCTGATCGATTGCGGCGTGTTGAAGGGGACGCGCGGCGCCGACTCGTGGATGCGGACGATCCTGCAGCACATCCGCGGCGAGGTCGGCGAACGCGGCCTCGATCTGCTCGTCGTCACCCACGCGCACTGGGACCACCTCTCCGGCTTCGATCAGGGCCGGGAGATTTTCGAAGACCGCGGATTCCAGGTGAAACAGGTCTGGCTGCCGTGGACCGAAAACCGGGAGGACCCCGTCGCGCTGCGGATGGCCGAGGAACGCAGCCTGGCCCTCCGCGCCGCGGTCGCCGCCGCGGGCGAGCTGCGGGCGCGCCTCAGCCTGGAGAGCCCGGGAACGGACAGGTTTTCGGCGCTCCGCTCGACCGTGGAAGGCCTGGAGGCCCTGCTCGGCTTCACCAGCACGGAGGATCTCCTGGAGATCGTGCGCGGAAAAGTGAACGCTCCGAAGTACGTCCGCCCCGGCCTGAAGCCGCTCTCCCTCGGCAACCTTTCCGGCCTGCGGATCTACCCCCTGGGGCCGCCGACCGACCCCAGGCGCCTGGGCAAGGACGATCCGTCCAAGGCTCCTGGTAAAAGCGAGGTCTACCTGGCGGGCCTGCCGTTGAACGAGGACGCCGCGCTCCACGCCGCCGCCTGTCCCCTGGGTCCGGAAGCCACCTTCGAAGAAAAGGAATGTTACGAGCTGACCTTTCCCTTCGACCCCTGGCAGCGGCGCTACTCCCGGGAAGAGGCCGCGGCCGATCCCGAGCACGGCGAGTTCTTCCGGACCCGCTACCTGGAGCCCTCCAGGGAGCGGGCCCCGGAGTGGCGGCAGGTCGACATGGACTGGCTCGAAGTGGCGAGCCAGTTGGCCTTGAACCTCGATGCCCACGTGAACAATACGAGCCTCGTCCTGGCCTTTGAGCTGGGAGAGGGCGGCCCGGTCCTGCTCTTTCCCGGGGACGCGCAGGTGGGCAACTGGCTCTCCTGGCACGAGCTCGAGAGCGTCGGCGGGGTGACCGCCGAGAGCCTGCTCAACCGCACCGTCCTCTACAAGGTCAGCCACCACGGCAGCCACAATGGGACCTTGAAAGACAAGGGCCTGAAGATGATGACCAACACCTCGAAGCTGGTCGCCATGCTCCCGGTGGACCAGGACGAAGCAAAAAAGCCCAAGGGGCGCAACACGAACGGCTGGGCCATGCCGCACGACAAGCTGCTGGACGATCTCAGAGTCCGGACCCAAGGGCGGATCCTGCGCGCCGATCAAGATCCAGAAAAATCGGAGAATACCTTCGCCTACAAGACACCCTTCGAGATCGACGGGACGGTGGAGGAGAGGACCCTGTTCATCCAGCACACCGTCACCGGAGAGGGCTGAATCCCCCGCCGCCTGAAAAAATCTCGTCCCCCCTGTCGATTTCGGGACTCCTCGTTCGACTCTCCAGTAGAGCCGGGGGGGAGCCCGGCTCCGAACCCGAAAGCCAAAGGAGACCTTCCATGCGATTCATGATGCTGATGATCCCCAAGGGATACGAGACCGCCGAGCCGGGCACCATGCCGGAAGCCGACGCCGTGGCCGCGATGATGAAGTACAACGAAGACCTCCAGAAGGCCGGCATCCTGCGCGGGCTGGACGGTCTCCACCCGCCCTCGATGGGTGCCCGCGTCTCCTTCTCCGGAGGCAAGCCCCAGGTGACCGACGGCCCCTTCATCGAAGCCAAGGAGGTTCTTGGAGGCTACTGGATGATCGAGGTAGGCTCCAAGCAAGAAGCGATCGAGTGGGCGTCGCGCTGTCCCGGCTCGGACAATGAGGTCATCGAGATCCGCCAGGTGCAGGAGTTCGAGGATTTTCCCGACGACGTCCAGGAAGCCGCGGCCGGGTTTGCCGAGATGCAGGCGGAGGCCAGGAAGAACAAGTAGGCGTGAGGAGAAATCCCACGACCGCGGGAGATCTCGACGAAGGACGGGAAAACCCGACGGGTCGTGGGAATCTTCGACAGCCGAAGGGAAAGCTCGACAAGCCGTGGGAATTCCCGACGGTGGACGG
>DATHUD010000862.1:0-3847 GCA_035462575.1 Thermoanaerobaculia bacterium
CTGGAAAGGAAGGCAACTTGGAACGTCTGAAGACGCTTTGTGGGAAAGGATTCAACCTTGGAACACGCGGCCTTCTGGCCGCCGTGCTGGCCCTCGGGCTGATGGCGGCCCCGGCCTCCGCGGCTCCGGTCATCAACACCACCGTCGATCAGTCCCTCGGAGATTGCAGCGCCACCTGCTCGCTCCGCGATGCGGTGGCCCTTTCCAGCCCCGGCGACACCCTCCACGTCCCGGCCGGGCACTACGTCCTGACTTTGGGCCAAATCATCACCGGGAACAGCCTGACGATCATCGGCGATGGCGCCCGGTCGACGGTGATCGACGGCAACGGTGTCGACCGCATCTTCGAGTTCGGCACAGATGTTTTCATGCCGATAACGATCGAGATCACCGACCTGTCACTGATCAATGGCCTCGCGGCCACCCCGGATGGTTTCGGGACTCTTTTCGGTGGCGCCATAAACGGCGGCGGCAACGTTTTCGGCGTCACCTATAGCCTCACGCTCCGCCGCTGCCGGATCGCCGGCAACCAGGCCGAAGTGGCCGGAGGGATCTTCTGGCAAGGCGACCTGATCATCGACCAGAGCACGATCGAAGGCAACCTCGCGACCTCCGAGTACCTTTTTTTGGGTTTCCTTAGTCTCGGTGGCGGGGGCATCGTCACAGCGATTGGTGACACCACGATCACCAACAGCACGTTGACCGGCAATACGTCCTTGGTGGGATGGGGCGGTGGCGCGTTGTTCCTCACGCCGGCCCATCTGGCCAACGTCACGGTCACCGCGAACCAGGCCCCTTCCGGAGGAGGCCTGTTTCTGCTCGCGGCTGGGTATGTAGCCAACACCATCATCGCTGACAATCCGGGAGGGGATTGCCTCAACACCGGTCCCTTTGACAGCAGCGACCACAACCTGGACAGCGACAACTCCTGCTTCCTGACCGGTCCCGGCGACCTGCCCGGGGCCGCTCCGCTTCTCGGGCCCTTGGCGAACAACGGCGGCCCGACGGACACTCAGGCCCTGCTCACCGGCAGCCCGGCGATCGATGCGGGCGGCATCTGCCCGGCGACGGACCAGCGCGGGGTGGCGCGTCCTCAAGGCCCCGCCTGCGACATCGGCGCTTTCGAAGCCGCCGCCACTCCCCAGGACCAGAGTGCGGCGCTCATCGCCGAGATCAACGCACTGGTCAATGGAGGCACGCTGGCGCCGAACAAGGCCAATCCGCTGGTCACCAAGCTCGAACAGGTCCTCGACAAGCTGGATGCAGAGCAGACCACCGCGGCCTGCGGCCAGCTCGGCGCCTTCATCAACCAGATCAACGATTACATCGGCAACGGCACTCTCACGGCAGCCGATGGACAGGCGCTGATCGACGCCACGAACGCCCTCAGAGCCGACCTCGGCTGTTAGGCGCGAGAGAAAACGGCGCCGGCATCCTCTCCAGAGAGGATGCCGGCGGGTTTGCGAGTCATTCGAGGAAGCGGCGGGCGAGCCGGTTGAAGTTGTTGTCCACCGACCGGATGAAATCGACGTCCAGGTCCTTGAGGTACCGCTCCCAGGCGACCTGTTCCCAGAGGTGCACGCAGTAGGATTCCGCAAAGCTCGTCCCGGTCCCCCGATAAAGAAGCTGGAGATCCTCTTCGGTCCAGGTAGGCCAGAAGAAGGCGCGGTGACCGGCGACGTGCAAGCGGTCGGGGTAGAGGCGCGCCAGATAGGCAGGGTAGCGGACGGAGAGCTCATTCCAGTGGGCGTCACGCCCGGTCGAACGGAAACCTTTCCATAGAGAGGTGTTGGGATCGAATCCCTCCAACCACTTGCGGACGAACCAGGAGCCGGGCGCCGAAAGGATCACCGCGTTGCAGAGCCCGTAGACCCCGTCTTTCCCCTCCTCGCCGAGCACGGTCTCGTGGCGGCGCAGCGGCTCGAAAGAGCGCAGGCAGAGCACGTCCATGTCGAGGTAGATGCCGCCGTGCTCGTGGAGCGCGGAGAGCCGTATGTAATCCGCCTGGTGGGCGTAATGGGGGTCCGGCACGCCGTAGAGGGTGGCCATCGGCTCGACGGGATGAAGATCGAGGAACGGGCGGGCGCGCTCCCACCACTCGCCGCTGGGCTCGTAGCGGTAGTGGAAGCGCACGGCTTCCGGGCGGTTGGTCTCCACGGCCGAGCGGACGGCAAGGTAGTGGACGAGGGAGAAGGGCTTGCCGCCCTGGTCCGGGGAAAGCCCGAAGCAGAAATGGATCACGTTGGGGATCAACGATCTCCTCCGGCCCGCTCCACCTTGGTCGCGAGCACGCCCAGATTGCTGATGGGAAACCCGAAGCAGGGCCGGGTCTCTTCGGGAAGGAGCTCGTCGAGCTGATCGTAGGCCCACGCGCCGGCGTCGAACGTCTCGGCGACGAACCCGACGGCGCGGAAGTCCTTGGCCAGCTCCTCCGCCGTCCACATGCTGTGGTGCAGGTTGAAGGCGTTCGCCCGCATGCGGTCCGGCGGCGTGAACAGCGTGGTGCGCATGGCGCGGAACGAGAGCTGGCCGGAAAACCAGGCTTCGAGCACTTTTCCCGCGTCGGTATGGATCACGATGACCCTGCCGAGAGTCCGCAGCTTGCGGTGGAGGTCGCGCAGGAACTTGCCGTAGTCCACCGCCGGAATGTGCTCGAGGGTGTGGCTGAGGTAGAACTCGTCGACGACCCCGTCCTCGGAGATATAGGCGTCGAGGTCCCGGATGTCGTGGTGAATATCGCTCTCGCCGGCCAGGTTGACCGTGATCCGTCCCCTGGCGGACGATTTGTACCCTCCGAGGTCATAGCGCAACGGTACATCCTGGCTCATGATCATTTTTCTCCTGTTGATGCTGCAGCCTCTCAGAAACGATCGGCTGGATCATACTCCGCGATCCCGGTTCCGGCATCCTCTCCAGGGTGGAGGCCGAGGCCCTCGGCATCCTCTCTAGGGTGGAGGCCGAGGGCCTCAACATCCTCCCTAGAGAGGATACCCAACACGTTGCCAGGCCTCTATGATGGGCTCGCCGGTCACACACACACCTCTTGGCAAAGGATGGAACGAGGCACGATGGAGACCCAACCCCCGGTAAGCTGCTTCTGCCTGACCTACGGCCGGCCCCGGCTCCTGGAGGAGGCGGTTCACTCGTTTCTCCAGCAGGACTACGCCGGACCCAAGGAGATGATCGTGCTGAATGACTACTCCGGTCAGATCCTGGAGCTCGACCATCCCGAGGTGCAGGTGATCAACCTTCCCAAGCGCTTTCGGACCGCGGGGGAGAAGATGAATGCCGCGGCCGCCCTGGCGTCGCACGATCTGCTCTTCGTCTGGGACGACGACGACGTCTACCTGCCCCATCGGCTGAGCTTTTCCGTGGCGAATTTTGACCCCGCGAAGGGTTTTTTCAAGGCGCATCAAGCCTGGTTCTGGAACGACGGCAAGCTCAGCGGCCCGTTGGAGAACATCTTTCACGCCGGGAGCTGTTGGTCGCGCAGCCTGTTCGACGCCATCGGCGGCTATGCGGCGGACGGATGCGGCTACGATTTGCTCTTCGAGCAGCAACTGGAGAGCCGCTATCCCGGCTCGACCGCGCCCCGCCTCGTCGAGCTGGAGGAGATCTACTACGTTTATCGCTGGGGAGGCACGGGCAGCTATCACCTGAGCGGCTTCGGCGCGCTGGAGGCCGGGCAGAACGTCGGCTACGCCCAGGCCGCGGCCGCGGTGGAGAGACAGGCCCGCCGCGGCGAGATCCCCGTCGGGCGCGTCGTGTTGCAGCCGCACTGGAAATATGACTATCCGCAGTTGATTGCCGATCACCTTGCGACTCAGTGAAAGGAGAAACTGGATGG
>DATHUD010000863.1:0-6533 GCA_035462575.1 Thermoanaerobaculia bacterium
CTCGTTCAGCTTCATGGCACTCCAGTTTACCAGCGGCCGGGTCCTCCTCCCCTGGCGCGGTGGCCCGGAGAGAGCCACCTGCGACTCACCATGGATCTACCGCGTTAAGATGCAGCCTCTCGACTGGAGGAAACCAGCCCCATGACCGACCTGCGCGAGAAGTGGATCCGCCAGATGGAACGAACCCTCGAAGCGGTCTCGAAGATGAAGCCGGATGACCTGAACCGGCTCAAGGTTCTGCCTCCGGCCAGCCGTGAGGAGATCTCGGCGGCCGAGACGGCGCTGGGACGGAAGCTGCCGGACGACCTCGTCTGGTTTTTTTCTGAGATCTCCGCCGGGGTGGACTTCTACTGGTCCCTCCTGCTCGCCGATCTGCCGAAAGAGCTGCGGAAGGTCTCCGGCGGAGAATTCAGCCTCTCCCTCGCCGGCCTCGGGACGGACCTTGTCAACTGGGAGGACTGGGAGGACTCCTTCCGGAATCCCGAGGACTATGGAATGGCTGACCACGAGTATGAGCTCGAGCAGGTCTTCCCTTTGCTGCACGACCTGGGCGGGGACATGGTGATCCTCGTGACCGACGGTCCTCATCGCGGAAAAGTGATCTACCTCAATCACGAGGGAGGGGACTTCGACCAGGCGGTGCTGGGACCGACCCTGCAAGAGCTCCTGGACACCTGGATCGGGCTGGGGTGCCCCGGGCCGGATTACGGAGCCTGGGAGGTCTTCTACGACACCGAGGCGCAACGGCTCTCTCTGGAAGGGGACGCGGCCCGGCAGTGGAGAAGTCTCCTGGGGCTGGAGTAGAGAGCGTCACTCCCGTACCTCCCGCTCGAAATCGGCGTCCTCGCCTCCCAACGGCATCGCGAGCAGAAGCTCCTTGAGCGGCCTCTTGGCCTTGGCAGGGAGGAGGGCTTCGCGGAGGATCTCCCGGTGCTCCGCCTCCGCCGGCTCCTCCGAGAGCTGCCGGGCGAATTTGCGGGTGACGCAGCAGGCGTAGAACTCCTGAAGCACCTGCGTGCTGATGACGATCTCGCCCGAGAGCCCGAAGCGCTCGACCAAGGCTCTCGCCCGCGCCTGCTTGTCAGGCTGATCCGAGTCGTAGAGATAGACGAAGATGTTGGTGTCGAGAAAGACTCTATCGTTCATAGAGCTCGTCTCGCGTCCACCGGCGGCCACCGCTTCCACTCTCGGTCTTCCGGGAGAGATCGAGCAGGTTCTTCACCGCCTGCTCCCGATCCTCCTCGCCGCCCGCGTACGTTTCGACGTAACTCCGGAGGAGGGTATCCAGAGAGGTGCCCTGCTGAGAAGCCTTGGAGCGCGCGCGCTCCAAGACCCGTTTATCCATAGCGATCGTCAGCTTGACCATTCATCTCCTCGGCACCGGTACCCGGAACGAGTAGCAGATCGAGAGTATTCTACTAGGGGCGCGGCATTTCCGTCCAGTACGGAGTTGGCACTTGGCGATTTCGATCCCCTGCTGAGCGTGGTGGGGATGTTGCGCGCTTTGCGGTCGAAGCCGTCCCTGGAGCTGCCCGGAGAGCCGGCGGTGCGGCGGGTGGAGGGGTGGATTCTGGGCTTGGGGTCTCGCGCGTAAGCGGGCCGCAGCGAAGGAGGCCGGACAGCACCACGTCACGATCCCGCGTCACGATCCTCTTCGGGTCGGAGCTCTTGCTTCGATTCTCCAGGATGTGGCCCAGCATTTTGGGTGGAGGAGCGACGAGAAGCACGTGCGAGTCGCCTTCGAGGCGGACGAGCGAGCGGCGGCCGAGAGAGTCGGTGAAGATTCCGAGCGGCAGGCCCGAGGAGTAGGCGAGCGGTCGGTTCGGCGAATCGAGCGTGAAGCCGGCCTCGAGAAGGTCTTTCTTGGTGGCGAACCGGCTGGATCCGCGCAGATCTCCCAGCCGGGTGAGCCTGAAGAGGGAGCGTGCGTAAGGCAGGGCTGGGAGGACGGCGAGCGAGGCGCAGGCAAGTCCCCAGAGCTCGGCGGAAGCGAGATCGGGCCCAAATTCGGAGCCCAGCAGCGCGTCGCGGGCGCGCAAGTAAGCCGTGGGACTGTAGACGGGGTAGTGAGCCAGGAGAAGCGAGAACGTGACGCCGGACAGCGCGGCGAGGGCGAGGCGGCGCGCCCGGACGATCGCGAAGAGGAGGAGGAGGCTTGAAGCGGCGAGCGTGACGCGGGGAGCAGGGGAGAGGTGAGTCGTCAGGACGGGGAGGCCGTAGGACGGCGGATAGCCGAGGAGAAATGCGAGGCGGCTTGCAGCCGCGCAGAGGCCCGTCAAAGCGAGAAGCCCGAAGGTGAGCAAGAGACCCAATCCGGCGGCTGTCCTCCGGGCGCGGGTGGAGGTGGGCAGTTGGTAGAGGGAGGACGCCTTCATGATTCGGTCAATCCAGGAATGGGGATGAGGCGGTTGAGGAGACGGGACTCTGGAACGCATCCGAAGATGCGCGAGTCAACCGCCGTCGAGAGATCGCCCAGCACGAACAGGCATCCCGGGGGGATGGGCCCGCAATCGCGATAGCGGCGGAGGCGAAGGGCCGGTGGAGCGGGAGGGGGCCAGGGGACCAGGTGTCCCCCGAGTTGAAGACCGGCGGGTGTCGCGCAGGCGACGGTGGGAGAGGTCGCGGCCACGCGCTTGACGATGGGACCGGAGCCGCCCGGGCAGCGGCCCGGAAGAAGGTGATGGTGGGTCAGAAGCCGCTGGGCGAGATCCTCGGGGAGGCAGAAGGCGACGAGGTCGCCGGGCCGGGCCGGCTTGCGGGGAGCGAGCGCCAGTAGGCGCCGCGGGGGATGCTGGGGGTGACGACCAGGCGGAGATGGTCCGGGAGCACGTGAACGAGCACGAGCAGCCCGAGAACGGAGAGGCAGAGCACGTTGCGCGAACGGCGTTCGCGATCAGCGGCGCTGCTCATGCTGCTCCCGGAGGATGAGGGCCTCTTGGGCGGAGGCCATAGAAGAAGAGAAGGCATGCCGGACCAGGGCCCGGGCGGCGACAAAGCTCAAAGAGAGAGCCTTGTCCGCAAAGACCACGGGGGCGACCTGGATGAAGACCTGAGTCACGCTCCGGGCCGACAATCCGGCTTCCCACAGGGAGCCCAGCCAGGTGCCCAGAGCTTTCGAGCGCGAGCCGAGGAGCGTTTCGAGCTGCTCGAGGCGCGGGACGCCGAGCTGCGACAGAGTGAATTGCGTGAGCTCGGCGCGGGCGGAGAGCGCGTTCTGAGCGAGCGCGAGGAGGCGCGGGCGGTCGAGCTGGTCACGCCGGAACGCGCGAACGCCCCGAGCCAAGGCGAGATCGGCGGTCCGGCAGCCGCCGATCGCGGCGCCGAGGGAGGTCGCGGGGCGGGTGGGAAGGGCGGCCGCGGGGGCCACGCGAGCGTGACGAAGGGCCTCGAGAAGGGCCCGGGTGGAGAGGTTGCCATTCTCTAGGGCGCCGGAGCGAAGCGCGTGGCGAAGCAGTTGGAGCTCAAGATAGGTGCGATAGGAGAGCTGGGAAGCCTGACTGGCGACGCTGAGACCCGAGGAGAGAGCCGAGCCGCCGGGCAGCCTGGAAAGGCCGCGGTAGACGGGGCGCAAGGCGAACTGGGAAGCCTTGTTGCGCAGCCAGGCCTCGGCCCGAAGCTGGAGGTAGTCGGGGGTGAAATTGAGCAGGAGGCGCCGCTCGTAGTGTCGGGCGAGGGCTCGAACCTCGCGGGCAAAGTAGGTTCGGCGGCCGGAGAGGCGGCGATCGTCCTCGGTGCGGCGGAACTCCGTGAGGTCGTTCTGATGATGCTGGAGGTGGGCGCACCAGAGAGCGTAGGTTTCAGCGCGAGGATCGGCGAAGTACGCGGCTTCCGCCTCGCGAAGCGCGCGAGACGAGGCCTCCAGGCGAGCGCCGGCATCGTTGCGGTAGGAGCGCTGGTGGTCATAGAGAACCGCTGCCAGAGCGTCGCTTTGACCGCGGAGATCCGAGGCGCGGTCCGGATCGTGGCGAGCTTTCTCCAGGAGAAGGCTTCGCTGTTCTCGCAGGAGGGTGGCGGACACGGTGCCGTCCGGAGTGGCCGGGAGCAGGGGCGTCAAGGTTTCGAGACGGAGACGCGCCTGATGAACAAGGCGACGATCGGTCGGGCGCTCGAGGGAGGAATGCGCGGTGATCTGGGCGCTGTAACCCTGGAGATGGCTCCGCAACAGAGCGAAAGAGATCTGGTCTCCGGGGTCTTGGAAGCTCGAAGGACCACGATCCAGAGGACGCGGGATCGTCAGGCGGGAATGGTCCTGGAGCAGGGAGACGAGAGCCGAACGCGCCTGGAGGTGGTACGACCGGTGAAGCGGATCGGTCGCCAGCGAGAAGGCGCGGTCGTGGCGGGCGAGCGAAGCGTAAACCGCCTCGACCGGGAGGGTCGGTCTCTCGATAGCGGCGAGCTCGCGCAATGCGGAAAGCCGGGCCGTGAGCAGGTAGGCTGCCGCTTCCGGGGAGCGCTCCAGGAGCGCCTCAGCGTCCCGCAAGTGCTGGTCGAGGAGGGCCCGGGAGATCTGGTAGGCGTTGGCGACAGTCGCGGGGTCGAAGCCCCGGGGATCCAATCGCGGGGAGGCCTGCCGGGCGTGGTCGGCGATCACGGCTTCGAGGGCGTGGCGGACGGCGCTGTAGGTGGCGGGAGCCGAGGGTTCGAGAACCGCGACCGAGGCCAGATGTCGGCGCACGACCTCCACGTGCACCCCGGGCTCGGATGAAGCGGGAGTGAGATCGCGCAGAGCGAGGAGAGCGGCCTCGGTGGGAGCCGGGTTCGCAGCAAAGGGGAGCTCGGCGCGAAGAGCCGCCTGGTGGTGGTGAAAAAAGGCTGCGGGAATCCAGTCTGGGCCGGCGTGGGGGCTCAGCGTGTCGACGGGAGCGAGGTGGCGCTGGTGGGCGGTGAGCGTGTCGCGAAGAGCACGGCGAGCCGCGACGAGGGCGGGGCGTTCAACGGAGTCGGTCGAGGCGCCGAGGGCGTCGCCCAGGCGCTCGATGTGAAACCGAATCTCGCGTCGTGTCACGGACAGAGCGCCGGGCTTGTGGGAGGGGAGAAGCTCCTGGAGCTGGACGACAGCGGCCCGGCAGGCTTGCCGCTCCGCGAAGGACGTCGTGACTTCGGCCCGGCCTTTCCAGAGAGACATCTGTTCGACGAGGAGGCTCGCCGAGACGCGCTCCGGAGCCTCATGGAAAGCCGGAGACGGGGATGGGGGAGTGCGGTTTTCCGAAAGGATCTGGTCGAGGAGGGAAAGCGCGTGGCCACGCGCGCGGACATCGTCTGCGTGAGTGGCCTTGAGGGCGGCCGCCTCGCGATAACGCTCGACCAGGGCAACGGGGACCGAGTCGCTCTCGGAGGAGAGAAGGACGGGAAGAATGCTCAGAGCGGCATGGGCGGCGGGATCGAAGTCGCCACGGTCCATCGCATCGGACCGTTCCGCCAGGAGTCGGGCGCGATGGCGTTCGAAAACCGAGGCGGGCAGCGAGGCTCCGGAACCGAGGTGGCTCTGGCGAGGGTTGCACGTGCGATCCCGGTGCTCCTCGAGCAAGGCGTCGAGCGCGCGGCGAGCCGCGATCAAGAGGTGGCGCGCGTCGGCGTCGGCGGTTGCGGCGATGCGGCGGTCGAGCTCAGAGCTACGCTTCACGACGGCTGAGGTCTCCTGGGCGAGCTGGCCCCGGCCGGGAAACAGGGCCAGAACTGCCTTTTCGGAGGCGCGAGCCCGGGCTCTTTGGAGGGGGTCGGCGGCAGACGCGATCCGGGCAAGCCACGCTTGCCGGTGTTCGTGGAAGAGGGCGAGGGAGATGAAGCCAGGAACCTCGTTCGAATCCTGTGCTTGGGGCCGGGAATGCTCCTCAAGGAGACGCAGCAACGCTTCGCGGGCAAAGTCCTGGGCGCGACGGTCGGCCTCGGTCGCGCCGGGGGATTCGGTGGCGTCAAGGTACCGGCGGACAACGCCAACGGGTACGGCGGCGTCGGGGGTTCCCCCCTGGAGGATCTCAAGAACGCGGAGCGATGCGTCAAAGGCAGGATCGAGGTCACCCCGATCGAGAGCGTCGAGACGCTCGCGCTGGAGATCGCGGCGGAGCCGAGCGATGGCATGAGGAGAGACCCGTTGCTCGGCAGGAATCAGGGGCGCCTGGAGGGAGCGGTGGTCGTGAAGGAGCTCGTGGACCGCGCGGCGCGCGAATTCCCGGGCCGGTGCGAGCTCAGGCTGGTCGGGCTCGTCCTGGTAGAGGATCTGGGCGCGGTGATTCAGCACGGAGAGCGGAGTGGCGAGGGTCTGACCGTGGGGCTCGACTTTGCGCAGAGCGAGGACAGCGGCAGCGAGGGCGAGACGGAGCTCGGCCTCCGTTTCAGGAGTCGCGTCGAGAAAGCCCTGCCACCGGTGAATGTGGGTGGCGATCAGGAGACCCGAGACGGCCGCCGGGGCCTCGTAGGCCTGGTCCGAGGGGGTCCGTGCAGCCTGGAGGGCGAGAAGATCGGAGCGGAGGGCGTCGGCCGCCGGAGGCGCCAGGGGAGCGAGCTCGTGGGACTCGAGGAGGCGCTCGACGGCG
>DATHUD010000864.1:0-2496 GCA_035462575.1 Thermoanaerobaculia bacterium
ATCTACGCGGGCATCCTTCTGGACACCTCCTCCTCCATGGGCGAGGGCGACAAGCTCGACTCGGCCATTCGCGGGGCCCTGCGCTTCTTCCAGACGGTGCTCACCCCCAAGGACCGGGCGTCCGTGATCACCTTCGCGGACCAGCCGACGCTCGCCGTCCGCTTCACGAACCAGGAGCCGGTGCTCGCGGGGGGCCTCGCGGGCTTGACCGCGGACGGCAACACCGCCCTCTACGACAGCCTGATCTACGCCCTCTATTACTTCGGCGGCGTCCGCGGCAAACGGGCCATCATCATCCTCTCGGACGGCAAGGACGAGGGGAGCCGCTACCCGTTCAACGACGCCCTGGAGTACGCGAAGAGGAGCGGCGTGGCCCTCTACACCGTGGGGATCGGCCTCTCCACGCGCGACTCGGACGTGCGCCTGAAGCTCAACCGGCTGGCCGAGGAGACCGGCGGCCGCTCCTTCTTCGTGGACCGCGCCGGCGAGCTCGACCGGGTCTACGAGTCGATCGAGGGGGAGCTGCGCTCGCAGTACCTGCTCGCCTACCAGTCCACCAACCCGAAGCGGGACGAGAAGTTCCGCTCGATCGAGGTCAAGCTCTCCCGGCCCGCCCTCGAGGCCAAGACCCTCAAGGGCTACTACCCCTGAGCGCCTCCCGGCCCGACCTCGTCCTCGCCTCGGCCTCCCCCCGGCGCCGCGAGCTGCTGGGGGGCCTGGGGCTCCGCTTCGCCGTGCGCTCAGGGGACGTGGACGAGACCCCCAGAGACGGCGAGCCCCCCCGGGACTACGTGCTGCGCCTCGCGATCGAAAAGGCGCGGGCAGAAGCCCATCCCGGGGAGATCGTGCTCGCGGCGGATACGACGGTGGTCCTGGACGGGGAGATCCTCGGCAAGCCCGTGGACCCCGAGGACGCCCGCCTCATGCTCGCCAGGATCGCCGGCCGCGAGCACACGGTGCTGACCGGCGTCGCGCTTTCAGAGCCCGGCCGGGAACGCCTCGTGGCGGACGTCGCGACCTCGCGGGTCCGCATGGCCCCGCTCACCCGGGAGCGGATCGCCTGGTACGTGGAGACGGGCGAGCCCCTGGATAAGGCCGGCTCCTACGCCGTCCAGGGGCTGGGCGCCCTGTTCGTGGAAGAGATCGACGGCAACTACACCAACGTCGTCGGCCTCCCTCTCCCGCTGACAGCGAGGCTGTTTGCCGAGATGGGGTACGACCTGCTGGACTTCCGGGCGTAGGGCTACCCCTCGTACTTGATCGGCTCGCCGAGCTCGGCGAGCGAGAAGTTCGCCATGATCTGGTGGCCGTTGAAGTCGAGCACCCGGAGATCCTCCTCGTGCTCCAGATCCTTCACGATGTTGTCGAAGGAGTGGGGATAGCGGGCCTTGACCGCCGTCAAGTCCACCTCGTGGGCGATGAACTTGTCGATCCCCTTGTACCGGAGCTTGCTCACCAGGCGCTCGTCCGTGATCCGCGGATAGGTCGACAGCACCAGGATCGGGCCGGTGCCCGTGAAGACCAGGTATGCGTGCGGGCTCATCGCTCTCCTCCCACTGTTCGAGAATCCGTCGGAAGTATATATAAGGCCACCATGAGCACCGAAGCCTCCCTGCCCCCCGCCGTCGTCCTCGTCCGCCCCCGCGAGGAGGGAAACGTCGGCTCGGCCGCGCGCGCCATGGCGAACATGGGGCTCGACCGGCTGATCCTGGTCGAGCCCGCGGCCGAGATCGGCAAGGTGGGGACCGCCTTCGCCGTGGGGGCGAAGCACGTGCTGGATAGCGCGCTGCGCGCCGGCTCCCTCTCCGAGGCCCTGGCCCCGTTCCGGCGGGTCGTGGGGACCACCTCCAGCCGCGACCGGCGGCTGGGCATCCCCGTGCTCGACCCCCGGGAGCTCCCCGGCTGGCTCGCGCAAAGTGCGCCGGACACCCCGACCGCCCTCGTCTTCGGCCCCGAGGTGGGGGGGCTCACCAACGAAGAGCTGGCGCTCGCGGGCGCGGTCGTCAGCATCCCCTGCTCCCCGGTCCAACCGACGTTGAACCTCGCCCAGGCGGTCCTCATCCTCTCCTACGAGCTCTTCGTGGCCCGGGGCACCCCGCTGCCCCCGGTCTCCTTCGCGGAGCCGCCGGCCACCGCCGCGGAGCTCGACGGCCTCCTCGGCCACGCTGCGGACGTGCTCTCCCGGGTCGGCTTCGCGCGGGACGACTCCTTCGAAGGGGTGCTGCGCGACCTGCGCCGGCTCGCGGCCCGGGCGGCCCCGGACAGCCGGGACGTCGCCATCCTGCGCGGCATCTGCCGGCGCACGCAAAGGGCCCTCGAAAAAACGGAAAGGGACCGCGGGGAGGGGGAGGACGCCTAGGCGTCCGCGTCGGGGATGTCTTCGGGCTCTTTGACCGTGAAGCCGCGGGCGACCATCTGGTACGTGAGGGCCGCCATGCAGCGGCGGGCGACCTTGCGCACGCTCGACGGGTGGTAGCCCATCCTCTCGGCCACCTC
>DATHUD010000865.1:0-2743 GCA_035462575.1 Thermoanaerobaculia bacterium
TAGCTGATGAAGACCGCCTTCCCGGCCATGACATTTCCCCGCTCGATCCGATTCGCAAAGGGATCTTATCGTACCAGGAGGCTGTACAGCGGCGCCCCGGACCCGTCGGACCGATCCGGGGCGGGTGGAAGCTTACGGCTCAACGATCTTGAAGAAGAACGGATCGATCGAGACCGCCACCGCGGTCACTCCGTCGGTGCGGAAGAGCTGCTGGGTGGTGAAATTCACGTTTCGCTGATAGGTGACGCCCTGCGGGAAATTGGCCAGGTTGGGAGCGTTGCTGGCCGAGAAGATGCCATAGAAATCCTTGCCTTGTGCCAGGATGTGCACGTAGTCCCCAATATAGGGGATGAATGTCGCCGTGGGCGTCGCGGCCGAGGTGTTCGCCAGGATCAGGTCGTTCCAGGTGACGCCCAGATCGGTCGAGCGGCGGACGTGGGTCTCCCAGCGCTGGTTGGCCAGCGGCACCCCTTGCGGCGTGTTCTGTTGATAGAGGAAGGCGACCTTTCCGTTGCTGTTCACGGCCAGGGCCGGATTGGTCGCGTTGCTGATCGTGATCAGATCGCTCGCCGTCCAGGTCACACCGCGATTGTCCGAGCGGCGGACGTGGAGGGTGTAGGGGGGAACGCCGCCCGGATAGTCCGCCCAGGCGATGTAGACGCGCGAGCTGTTGGCAGGATCGACCGCGATGCTCACGTTCGAGCTGACGAACCGCTCCTGGCCGAAGGTCGACTGGCTGGAGTTGATGAAGGGGACGCGGATGTTCGACACCACGATCCGCCCCGCGAGGCCGTCGCTCGGGTCGGTGAGCGCCGCGAATTGCGGGCTGGTCGAGGACCAGTTGTCGTCGCGCACCACGATCACGTCCGAGGCGAGGGGAGTGACGCAGGGGGACGGCGGCCGGTAGCGGTAATAGATCGCGTAGATGGTGCCGTCCGGGTGGACGGCTGTGCGGATCGGCGGGCCGTCCTGCCCGCACGTGGTGCGCCGCTCCGCGCGCAGCGCGGACCAGGTCGGAGTGGCCACCTTGCCGGAGAGCGTCCGATCCACCGTCGCCGTGCGCCCGCTCGCGGCGGCCAGGTCGTTGTCGCCCACGAACACGCGGTCGGTGCCGCCGGCCGTGGTGCCCGTCTGCACATACGGCTGATCGACGTTCGTCCGGCTGCGCAGCAGGCTCATCGTGGTCGCCGCCGTGAAGTTGGAGGTGCGCAGGATGTTCATGGTGAGGCCCGAGCCGCCGCGCAACGTGCCGGTATAAAGGAAATTGGCGCTGCCGAAGCGCAGCGAGATGTCGCCCGTGCTGCCGTTGCCGCTGGGCACGATGTTGTTCATCGTCCAGGTGGCGCCGCCGTTGGTGGAGACGAAGATCGGAGCGGTGGTGGTCGCGCCCGTCGGGTTTCTCGTGAAAGCCGAGCCGGCGATCTGCAGGATATTCCCCGGATTCACCGAAAGGTTCGGCTCGCTGTCCTGCCCCGTCTCGTTGCTCTGCGCGTTGGGGATCATGTTGATCACGGTCACCTGCGCCAGAGACATCGCCGGGATGAGGCCCAGCCCGATCAGCAATAGCGCGAGTTTCGTTCTCTTGACGTTCATGGATTCACCCCTCCCTCGGCGATCCGCGCCTCTTCGGCCGTCAGTTGGTCCTGGGGATCGAGAACGGCCCAGACGGGGCCGCGGCCTTCCGCATCGTGCCGGTGCAGCAGCCACGTCCCTTCGCGGCCCGCCGTGAGCTTGGGCGCGTGCGCCCACATCACGTCGAGGCTGGCGGGGAACCAGACCGCCACGGTGCTCTCCGCGGCCTGCCCGTGGAGGACCGTCCGCACCTCGACCACCGCTTCCTGCCACTGCGGATCGTGCTCCGTGATCACACCGCTCACGGGCACCGCGCCCGCGGCCGCCTTGACGCTCACGACGCGTCCGGACACGGCGAGATCCGCCGCGGCCACCCGCGCCCTCACCTCTTCGGCGCGGAGCTGCCCCCGGACGGAAGCCACCTGGGCCCGGAGATCCGCCGGAGGACCGTTCCGGCGTCCGACCTCGACAACTCCAAGGGTTTCGCCCAGGAGCCCGACCGTGGTGAAGAAGACGCTCTGCTCCCCCACCTTCGCCGAGCCGGCGTCCTTCAGAAAGACCGTGACCTCCCGGCCCGTAAAGTCGTCCAGCGTGCCGGTGGACGCGAGGGTCTCGTCCACCCGCACCACCGCCGTCTTCTCGTTCGGCTCGACGACCTCCAGGTTCGCGGCGCCAAGCTTCAGCACCGTCCCCTGGAACACGAGCTCGGCCGCCCGGGTAAGCTCCCGGACCGGGTCGGCTCCGGGTGCCTGGGCGCTCGCCGGGACCGCCCCACCGAGGGCGGCCAACAGCGCCAGCCCCATCCTGACGTGTTTCCAATCCATTGATTTTCTCCTTCTTCGGAAACGACTTCCATCCACGGGCCGGTCCGGGCACACCCCGGCTCGGCACTGCACCAGCCCACAGGCGTGGGTTGGTACAACGTCTTCTAAAAGGAGGGGTGCTTGGCGGGGGTCAAGAGGAGCCGAGGAGGTCGAGCAGCATTTGGCGGATTTTCCACTGTGCGGCTGATGGGATCGAGTCCTCGTCTCGATCGAGGAGCCAGCGAAGTTTGTTGATCAGACGGGCTTCGGCATCGGAGTCGTTGAGCTGACGGACAGTCATGAGTAAGTTCCATGTATAGGTTGTGGTGTCGGGATGCTCGACACCTAGCACGCGCTCTTGGATTTCC
>DATHUD010000866.1:0-6212 GCA_035462575.1 Thermoanaerobaculia bacterium
GAGCCGTAAGCTTCCACCCGCCCCGGATCGGTCCGACGGGTCCGGGGCGCCGCTGTACAGCCTCCTGGTACGATAAGATCCCTTTGCGAATCGGATCGAGCGGGGAAATGTCATGGCCGGGAAGGCGGTCTTCATCAGCTACAGCCACGACTCGGACGAGCACCGGGAGAAGGTCCTGGCGCTCGCCGAGCGGCTGCGTGAGGACGGCCTGGACGCCCGGCTTGACCAGTATGTCAACGGCACGCCTAAGCAGGGGTGGCCGCGCTGGATGCTCGACCAGCTCGACGAGGCGGATTTCGTCCTGACCGTGTGTACCGAAACCTACTACCGCCGGTTCCGAGGTCACGAGGAGCCCGGACGGGGCAAGGGGGTCGACTGGGAAGGAGCGCTGATCACCCAAGAGATCTACGATTCCAGGAGCCGGACGGTGAAATTCGTGCCGGTGATGATTGCGGCGGGGCAGGAGCGCTTCATCCCCGAGCCCCTCCGCGGGCACACGCATTACGAGCTGACGTCGGAAGAGCGCTATGAGGCCCTGTACGTCTTCCTGCGAGGGAAGGCTGGCGTCAAGCCGCGTCCGCTGGGCAAAGGCAGACCGGTATCGAAACGGGTCGCCCGGCCCTTGACGTTTGATCCATCCCCGGCAACGGCAACGACCGAGGCTGCTGCCGTGCTCGCCGATGAGCCCGGCGACCTTCGCGACCGGCAGATCCTTCTGGAACGGGTCCGCAGCTTCTGGATCGAGGGTCTGCTCGGCAGAGTCGAGGAGGAAATGCCGCTTCAGCCCATTCCCAAAGAGCTCGATCCGGGCGCCGTGATCCGCCCCTGGCAGACCCTCCTCGAGGCCTCGGTGCCGCTTCGCAGCCCACTGCCGGCGCAGAGGACAGCCTTCGAGGTCTTCGAAGATTCAGGGCGCGCTCTCCTGATTCTCGGCGCCCCTGGCTCGGGCAAGACCATCGCCCTTCTGGAGCTGGCCCGCGAGGCGGCCGCCCGGGCGGAGAGGAATCCGGGCGAGCCCGTCCCGGTCGTCTTCAATCTCTCGACCTGGGCGGAACGGCAGGCGCCTCTCATCGCCTGGCTGACAGACGAGCTGGCGCTCAAGTATCAGATTCCTCGCAGAATCGGCCGGCGCTGGCTCGAAACTGATGGCTTGCTGCTCCTCCTGGATGGCCTCGACGAGGTGCCGGAAGCGCGGCGCGTCGCCTGCGTGGCCGCCATCAACCGGTTCCGGGAAGAGCAGGGGCTCACCGGACTTGCCGTAGCGTGCCGGCTCGGAGACTATGAGACGCTCGGCAAGAAGCTCCTGCTCAGTGCCTCGATGATTCTCGGCTCCCTCGAATCCGAACAGGTCGAGGCTGCACTGACCCATGGCGGCCCGGGCCTCGCCAGTCTGCAAAAGGTTTTGCTGGAAGATGACGGGCTGCGGGAGCTCGCACGGTCGCCGCTTCTGCTGGCGGTGATGCGCCGCGCCTACCAGGACCTTCCGGCCGAGGAGCTGCTCGACCCCCGTTGGTCCGAACCGGCCGCCCGCCGCCAACACCTCTTTAACCGGTACGTCGATCGGATGCTACTCCGCCGCGGCGGTGAGCTCCCCTATCCGCGCGAGCGTTTTCTCGGTTGGTTGGCTCAATTGGCTTGCGGCATGAAACAGAGGAATCAGTCCATTTTCCTCCTCGAAGAGATTCAACCGGGTTGGCTGGAGAGAAGGCGGGACCTGATTCTCTACACGCTTGTCGCCACCATCGTCCCATGGCTCCCCCTTGTGGCCGGCCTGATTTTTATTGGCGCGCACGGGCTGGGGGCGGTGATTGTGCTCTGTCTGCTGATCGTCGGAATGGTCGACGGCGTCGCCCAAGCTGTCTTGAGGTCTCGGGAGATGACGTCGTGGCACCTACGGATCCTGCGCGCCTCGCTCATCTTCCTCGGCGTGACCGTCGTCTGTTTCTCCACCCTGCCTGCGACTTCGAGCTTGCGAACAAAGCTCTTCTATTCTTTGATCGCCGGATTCTGGAGTGCCGCCTCGGGGTTGGCCAGCCGCGCATGGAATGCAGAATCCCGCATTCGGCCGTTCGAGTCCGTGACTTGGTCCTGGCGCCATGTGATCCGCAATCTAACCTCGGTCTTTTCGCCTGCCTGGCTGGTCTTCATGATGTTCTTGGGTAATATCGTACTTGCGATGTTCGTTGTCGAGTCTTTAACGTTAGTCGACGAGCTTGGGGCGGAGGGATCTCCAATTGTCGAGGTTCTAGAGAATTGGCCGGCCGTTGCTCTCTTGATCGTGTTTGCCCTCTCCGGGTTTTCGGGAGCTGCCAAGAAAAGCAGAAGCTACCCGAACCAGGGGATCTGGCTTTCGGGTAAGCACGGGCTTGTCTTTGGTTTCGCCGGAGCAGTCGTGAGTTTTATTCCGATTTTGTTTATGATTCTCGAGAGCGAGGCGTACGCGGTGGGAGGCGATGTACTCGAACAGGTTTCCAGGACGGCCCTCAGAGCTAGTCTGAGTGTGCTTGCAAGCTGGCACTATGGCCTCGCGTATGCGGTTTTTTCCTGTTCGATTGGGTGCTGCCTCGGCCTCCTGAACGGTGGGCTCGATTTCATGAGGCACTTTCTTCTTCGCCCGTTCCTCTCCCTAGGGGGCCGTTTCCCGCTGAACATCGTGCGTTTTCTCGATTTCTCTGCCGACCGGATTCTCCTTTATAAGGTCGGCGGCGGGTATGTCTTCATTCATCGCCTCCTCCTCGAGCACTTCGCGGCTCTGGGAGAGGAAGGGCCGGGGTCCCGCGAAGTCTGAGAATCCGGAGATTTCCATCCGCCCGCTTCACCTCGTCCTTCTCAACCAATCCTGATCCCGAGGCCACTCGTTTTCCGGACAGGCGCCACCTGCCCGGGACAAGCTCGAGACGTTACAGGCAAGCTTCGACAGCTTCGCTCGCGCTTGCTCAGGGACGTTCCAAGCTCGAGCCGTCCCGTTTAAGCCTGATTCCGCCAGGGACCAGCTTCGTCCGGGAGGTTCAAGCTGCCGCGGGCAGTGAGAAGCCTGGCCGGCCGGACTCGAGCTTCCGAAACAAAACTCAAGCTTGAATCCTGGTGCGTCGAGCTTGCTCGCGGACGAACAAGCTCTGCGGCGCTCGCCGCAAGCCTGGATTCCCCGTTTCAAGGTCTTCGCGGCACGTCAGAAGCTGGTTTGCGGCGTCGCAAGCTCTGATGCAGCCTTATCCTCTCGCCCGGCGGTGTGGAAGGCAGGATCCCTGCTACGAGCCGCACGCCGGGCAGGCCGAAGTCGAGGGGCGCCGGGAATAGAGCTCCGGGGCAGCCTGTTGCACCGGGTACAGCGAACCGACAGCTCGGCTTCAGTCTGTAACAACCCTCGTGAGGGGTTTCTCACGATCACACAGTAGATGGGTACGGTTTCGCCGGCTCAGACTACATGGAGCAGGTGGAAGAAATGCGTATTCAAGGTACTGTCAAGTGGTTCAACGCAGACAAGGGTTTTGGATTCATCGTCCGCGAAGACGGAGGGAAGGACTGCTTTGTCCATCACTCCGCCATTCGTGCCGAGGGGTTCAAGAACCTGGTCGAAGGCGAGCGGGTCGAGTTCGAAGTTGTCCAGGGCCAGAAGGGCCCGGCGGCGGAGAACGTAGTCAAGCTGTAAGCTGAAACGTTGATTCCGAATGAGGCCGGTTCGCCAGAAGGCGGGCCGGCCTCATTTTTTTTGCCCATGCCTCCCGGGTCAGAATGAATACCCATTCGCCTATTTGGCAATCCGCATAGTTCTCCAGGGCCCTCTTCCTCCTGCTGGCGGCGGCGGGCTGGCTGATCCTGCGGCGGGGGATGAAGCCCGGTATGCGGGGAGGAGTGGAGTAGCCCTCACCAGGACTGAAGCACACAGGCAGGGCTCACCGCCGGAGGGCCCTGCCCGCTTCTCTCGCCCTCGGGAGAAGCGGCAAGAACCAGCTTCCCCGATCGGGCATCTATCCTGAGGAGCTCAGCTCCGCTCACGCATTTTTTCGTCGAGCTCGCACAAGGCTTCGCCGATGATCTCCTCGTACACCAGATCCGAGGCGTTGTCCGGAAGATGCCGAGCCGGTCGGTCGCGTTGAAAGAGAAGCTGCTGTTCCTGGGCAGGATCGACGAACCGGATGCACGGAATGCCAAGATAAGTAGCCAGAAAGAACTCGGCGTTGAGCCAGTCCATCGAAGAGCCGTCTCCCAAGTAGAATTGAAGCATGCCTGAGCAGCTCTTGATCGTCTCCGAGACTTCCGTGGTGACCGAGCCTGCGCTGTAGCTCTCCACCGTGACCACATTGTCCTGGTGTACGCCGATCTTCTGGGCCAGCTTGCGGCACAAGGCGAGGACGTCCCTGCGGCGTTTGAATTTCGTCTCGCTTTGAATCGACACGAAGATACGCCGGTGGGAGATCGGGTAGACGCTCACATCCTTGTATTCGATGCCTCGATTTTTGAGAGCACTGGCATTGAGCCTGGCCCGGATGTCCCCAGTAATTTCGTGTTCCGGCAGCCAACCAGGGTTGACCCGTTCCATGACGACGTCGACAGTCCCCAGCTCCCGGGTTTCATCGTCACGCTCTGTCTGGTCGTAAAGTTTCCAGAGATCCCAGTCGGCTTTCTCGCCCTCTCCTTTGAGTTGCTCGGCGATAGAGTGGATCAGGCCCCGAGTCGAGAGATCGCCCCCGGCATTCCGAGTCTGGATGTAACGGATCCGGGCTGTCCGGAAGTTCCTGAGTTGGCTCTGTTGGAGAACCGTGATGCGGAGGCAGAAGCTGTCCGTGTCCATGCTGGCGAAGCCCAGGGTGGGGAGCTCATGGTACAAAGTGTCCCATTCCTTGTCATAGGATCCGGCTTGCGAAATGTCGATTGTATCCCGAGTGATGCAGACGGCAGGGAAGCTCTTTTGTTTCTTCTCCTGTGAATATCGATAGAAGGAGGCCAGGGAATGGAGGTCCCAGATTCTTAAAGCCTTATGCCGATAGCAATTTGTCGAGGACTGCTGAAGATCGAGGATTTCGTGTTTATAGATCGCGTTTTCCAGCCTTTTTATGGCTTTCGGCAGGTCGTGCTCGGAAAGGTGAATGAGGTCACGAGCTCTCGGCTCTTCCAGGTGGAGCTTCTCAAAATCGAGGACCAGGTTCCACGTGGCTGCCCGTTGTCCTTTTCGGGAGGTTTGGGCGAGCAGGATATTGACATGCTCTTCCTCTAGAAGCGCTGTGACCTTGGCGAGCATGCCGGGTTCCTGCCTTACATCGATCCTCATTGCGGCGGCATAGGGCCAGGCTCTGAAAGAAATGGGAGTCAGGAAGAAGTCGGGATGCTCTTGATCCGAGAGAGGAGTGTAGATTCCTGCAAGCTCCGAGTTCTCCCGGACCGACAGCGGCCGCAGAAGGTCCCGCGAGAGGCAGATCCTGTCCTGTGAGATATAAGCGATGTCGCCATGGTTCATGGCATGCTCCTCTAAGTAGAGTTTGTCAAAAATCTACAGGAGCCCCATGCGCCGTGCTCCACCCCCTGGGATAGTGTTGGCCTACCTTGAGGAACGGGGCGAACGCTGGGCGGGCTCACTCCGTAAGCCGCCGGAGCGACAAAGCCTGCAGACCTTATGGCTCCGTCGCGGGAAGTTCCCGGAGATGCTATTCCTGGCTCGAGATCGGGAATCTTCCGCCGGGCCTGGGGTCGTGGTCCCGTTCCAGGGAGGCTCGGTCCCAGTGGGCCAGGTTGGCTGCGGCTTCATACGTCGACTGCAGGAATTCGAGCAGCGTGTCGTCTGGGGAATCCGACTGCCGGACGACGTCATACGGAAGGATGAACTCTCCGAAATCGGGGCTGTAGAAGGCGGCTTCCGGTCGGACGGCCGCCTCCGGGAATCCCGCCGGTTGCGGATAGGCATACGAATAGAAAGCGGGATAGGGAACGGCGCCCCCGCCGGCCCAGAATCCGCAACTGCTGACTTCCTGCGAGTAAGCCTCTCGCGTGATCCAATCCGGGATATTGGGAATGCCACCGGGATGTTCGGGCGCCGGCCGCCCGGAAAATCGCGTCACCGCCAGGTCCGCCGCGCCCCAGAAAAAGTGGACGGGGCTGCATTTGCCGGTAAAGGATGCGCGAAACCTTTTGAAGATGCGATCGGCCTGGACGAGGACGCGCCAGAAGCGATTGGCGTAGTCGGGGTCGTACGCGTCGTGCGTGTTATCCCGGTCGAA
>DATHUD010000867.1:0-6919 GCA_035462575.1 Thermoanaerobaculia bacterium
CGGGGAGAGCCGCCGCGCGGGCGGGGCAGGTCCGAGGCGTTCGAGCGCGCGAAGCAGGTCCTCGAAGGGCAGGCGCCGCCCGCGCCGTCCCCTCCGCCCACGCCGGCCGCTCCGCCGCCCGGCGCGCGCCTGGCGGGTGTCGAGGAGATCACGGTCCGGGTGGAGAAGCTGGTGGCCGGCGGCGAAGGGCTCGCCCGCTTCGAGGACGTGCCGGTCTTCGTCCCCCGCGCGGCCCCGGGCGACCTCCTGCGCGTGCGGATCGTCGAGCGCCGGCCCGACTACGGCCGGGCCGAGATCGTCGAGATCCTGGAGCCCGGCCCCGACCGGCGGCCCGATCCCTACCCGGAGCTCTCCCGGACGGGGATCTGCGACCTCCAGCACCTGGACGACTACACGCAGTCGCGCCTCAAGGCCGAGGCCGTGCGGGAGACCCTGAGGCGCCTGGGCAAGGTGGAGCTTCCCGCCGACGTCGAGCTGATCACGGGAGATCCCTGGGGTTACCGGATCCGCACCCAGGTCCACACCGAGATCGATCCGGTCGCCGGAGGGGTCCGGGTCGGCTACCTCGCCCGGGGGACGAACAACCTGATTCCGGTCTCGCGCTGCCCTCTCCTCGTGCCCGAGCTCGAAGCCCTGCTCGCGGATCTCCCCCAGCATCTGGGGGCCGACGCTCCCTGGCGCCTCGACCTCGCGGCCGGGGACGACGGGGCGGTCACCGTGGCACCGGTCGTGCCGGGGCTCCCCCAGGGCGAGGTGACCACCCGGGTGGGCGACTTCATCTACTCCTACGACGCCCGCTCCTTCTTCCAGGGGCACCGGGGGCTCCTGCCGCGCCTGGTCGAGCGGACCGTCGGCCCGTGGACCGGAGCGATGGCCGTCGACCTCTACGCCGGGGTGGGGCTCTTCGCCCTTCCCCTGTCGCGCCTCTATGACAAGGTCGTGGCCGTCGAGGCGGACCAGATCGGCTCGCGCTACGGGCGGCTGAACGTCCGCCGGAACAAGGCCGCGAACGTCGAGGTCGTGCAGCAGGTGGTCGAGAGCTGGGTGCCCGGGCTTCCGGAGGGGGTGGACCGCGTGGTGGTCGATCCGCCGCGGGCGGGGCTGGACTTCGCCGTCCGGAAGGCGCTCCTCGCGCGCCGCCCGAAGCGGATCACCTACGTCTCCTGCCACGCGGCGGCGCTCGCCCGCGACCTGCGGATCCTGGACGTCGCCTACCGGCTTTCGAGCGTCACTTTCGTCGACCTCTTCCCCCAGACGGGGCACATGGAGACGATCGTCCAGTTGGAGTTGCTCCCGGACCCGGACCACCCTTCCGGGGAGTGACAACCCCGCGTCCATCCTCTATCGTTGGCTGCCATGTCCGATCCGGCGGCTGTCGACGAGAAGGGGCGCGGGTTCGCCCGTGAGCTGGGCCTTTTGGACGCGGTGATGATCGTCACCGGTTCGATGATCGGCTCGGGGATCTTCATCGTCTCCGCGAACGTGGCGCGGCACGTGGGTGGGGCGGGGTGGCTCGTCCTCGCCTGGGTGGTGAGCGGGCTCCTGGTCATCGCCGCGGCGCTCTCCTACGGTGAGCTCGCCGCCATGATGCCCCGGGTGGGCGGGCAGTACGTCTACTTGAAGGAGGCGTACTCGCCGCTCCTCGGGTTCCTCTTCGGGTGGACCCTCTTCCTGGTCATCCAGAGCGGCACCATCGCCGCGGTGGCGGTGGCCTTCGCGAGCTTCCTCGGGGTGCTGGCGCCGGGGGTCTCCTCCACGGCGTGGATCGTCCCCCCGATCGACCTCTCCCCCGGGTACGCGGTGAGCCTCTCGGTGCAGCAGCTCGTCGCGATCCTCCTGATCGTGCTGCTCTCTTTCGTGAACACCTACGGGGTCCGGGTGGGGAAGCTCATCCAGAACTCCTTCACCTGGGCGAAGACGCTCGCGCTCGCGGCCCTGATCGTCCTCGGGATCGCCGTGGGGGGGAGCGCCCCAGGCTTCTCCGATCCCTGGACGCCCAGAAACGCCATCACCGTCGCGCCCGACCTCCTCCCCGTGCCGCCCGTGTCGGCGGCCGAGGGGGGGCTGCCGCTTCTGATCATTTTCTGCCTGGCGTTGACCGGGCCGCTCTTTTCGGCGAGCGCCTGGAACGACGTGACCTTCGCGGCGGCGGAGATCAAGAACCCGCGGAGGAACCTGCCGATCGCGCTCGGGGCCGGGGTGGGCCTGGTGAGCCTCCTCTACGTGCTCGCCAACGTGGCCTATCTGCGGGCGCTCCCCATCGAGGCCATCCAGAACGCCCCGGAGAACCGGGTGGGGACCGCGGCGCTCGAGGCGATCCTCGGGCCCGCCGGGGCGGGACTCATGGCGGTCGCCATCATGATCTCCACCTTCGGGTGCAACAACGGGCTGATCCTGGCGGGAGCGCGCGTCTACTACGCCATGGCGAAAGACGGCCTCTTCTTCCGCTCGATCGGCCGCCTCAACCGCTTCCGGGTCCCCGCCGTGGGGCTCGTGGTCCAGTGCGTGTGGGCGTCGCTCCTCGTCATCCCCCGCACGCGGCTGACCGGCGAGGACGGGGCTCCCCGGTACGGCAACGTCTACAGCAACCTCCTGGAGTACGTCGTCTTCGCGGTGCTCCTCTTCTACATCCTGACGATCCTCGGCGTCTTCATCCTGCGCAGGAAACGGCCGGACGCCGAGCGCCCCTACCGGGCCTTCGGGTACCCGGTGGTCCCGCTCTTCTACATCGTAGGGGCGCTCCTCGTAGTCACGTGCCTCCTGGTCTACCGGACGGAGACCACCTGGCCCGGCCTCGCCATCGTGCTGACCGGCATCCCCGTCTACCTCCTCTGGCGGCGGCTCGGAAGCGGGGCGGACGTCTCCGGCGACCTCTAGACTCCATGCCCAAGCGCTACGAATCCTCCCAAGGGGCCGCTTCGGCCTTTCCTCTCCGCCTCGGAACCGCCCTGTCGAGCGCGCTCCGCCACGGCTACACCGCGAACGATCTGCGGGCGGACGTCCTCGCCGGCATCGTGGTCGGTATCGTGGCGCTCCCGCTCTCCATGGCGCTCGCTGTGGCCTCTGGGGTGGCGCCCCAGTACGGGCTCTACACGGCGATCGTCGCGGGCTGCGTGATCGCGGCCTTGGGCGGCTCCATGGTCCAGGTCTCGGGGCCCACGGCGGCCTTCGTCGTGCTGCTCGCGCCGATCTCCGCCCGGTTCGGGGTGGGCGGCCTCGTCGTCGCGACGTTCATGGCCGGCATCCTCCTGGTGGGCCTGGGCGCCGCGCGGATGGGGAGCCTCATCCAGTTCGTCCCCTATCCGGTGACGACCGGCTTCACCGCCGGCATCGCCGTGGTGATCGCGACGCTCCAGCTCAAGGATTTCCTGGGGCTCGCCGTGGCGAAGATGCCCGAGCACTACACGGAGCGGGTCGTGGCGCTCGCCCGGGCCCTGCCCACCCTGCGCTGGCAGGATCTGGCGATCGGCGCCTTCACGCTCGCCGTCCTCCTCCTCTGGCCGAAGATCACGCGCAAGGTGCCGGCGCCCCTCGTGGGGCTCACCCTGGGAGCGCTTCTGGCCGTCCTCCTGGGCAGCCTGCTCCCCGGGTTCGAGGTGGCGACGATCCGCAGCCGCTTCCACTACGAGGTCGGTGGCGTGCTCTACGCGGGCATTCCGCAGCTCCCGCCTCTGCCCGTCCTCCCCTGGACCCTCCCCGGGCCGGACGGCCGGCCGCTGGGGCTCTCCTTCGACCTGATCCGGGCGCTCGCGCCGTCCGCCTTCGCCATCGCCATGCTCGGGGCGATCGAGTCGCTCCTTTCCGCCGTGGTGGCGGACGGCATGACCGGCGGCTCGCACGATCCGGACGCCGAGCTCGTGGCCCAGGGGGCGGGCAACCTCGTGGCCCCGTTCTTCGGCGGCATCGCCGCGACCGGCGCCCTCGCGCGCACGGCGACCAACATCCGCTCGGGCGCCCGCTCGCCCATCGCGGCGATCGTCCACTCGCTGTTCGTGCTGCTCTCCGTCCTCCTGCTCGCGCCGGTCCTGGGCTATCTCCCCATGGCGTCGCTCGCGGCGCTCCTCCTGATCGTCGCCTGGAACATGAGCGAGGCGAAGCACTTCGTCCACGCTCTGCGGGTCGCCCCGCGCAGCGACGTCCTGGTGCTCCTCACCTGCTTCGGGTTGACGGTGATCTTCGACATGGTGGTGTCGGTGACCGTGGGGGTCCTTTTGGCGGCGCTCCTCTTCATGCGCCGCATGGCCGAGGTCTCGGGGGCGCGCCTGGTGGACCAGCACCCGATCGCCAAGGAGGGGATTCCGAAGGACGTCCTGATCTACGAGGTCTCCGGACCCCTCTTCTTCGGCGCGGCGCAGCGGGCCATGAACGCCCTCCACCGCACGGCCATGTCCGGGGTCTCCGTGGTGGTCTTCGAGCTCTCCGCCGTGCCGGTGATGGACGCGACCGGCCTCGTTTCGCTCGAATCCGCCATCGAGCGCCTGCGCGCCCTCGGGGTCTTCGTGGTCCTCGCGGGCATTCAGGCGCAGCCGCTCCGGGTGCTCGCCCGCTCCGGCATCCGCAAGCGGCACCGGGATTTCCTGGCGGTCTACCGCTCCCTGGACCGGGCCTTCGCCGTGGCGCGGAGGAGATCGCGGGCCGCCTGATCCGTCCTTCCCGCTCCCCCGGTTGTGTTTTTTCTTTCCGGGGTGTCTAAGCGGTCAGGATGAGCACACAACCAACAGCAGTCTCGACCCGTGGGTGGGGAGGCGCATTGCTGGACCGGCCCGAACGAGAGGAAGGGAGGCTCCTGGCGGCCCTGGCGGCCGGGGACCGGGAGGCCGCCGAGCGGCTCGTCGAGAGAACCTACCGCGGCGTCTACGGGCTGCTGCGGAAGCTCTCCGGCGACGCGGACCTCGCAGCCGACCTGACCCAGGAGACCTACCGCAAGGCCTGGGACGCTCTCTCCGGGTTCGACGGGCGGAGCCAGTTCTCGACCTGGCTCCACCGCATTGCCTACACCACCTTCCTGAACCATCTGCGCCGGCCCCGGCTCCTCGTGCCGCTCGAAGAGAAGCACGAGGCGGTGGTCCCCGATCCGGCCCCCTCCGCTGAGGAGGAGGTGGGGAAGACCGCGGCGGGGGACCGGCTGCGGCGCGCGGTCCTCGCGTTGCCGGAGGAGCTCCGGTCCACGGTGGCCTCCCTCTTCTGGGGGGAGCTGCCGGTCAAGGAGGTCGCGCGCCAGGAGGGGATCACGCCGGTGGCGATCCGCAAGCGCCTGAAAAGAGCGCTCACGCTGCTGGCCAAGACCCTCGAGGAGGACGTTCGATGAGCAGGCTGACCGAGCGCGACATTGCCCGGAGGCTCTCCGAACGGGAGGGCTTCGAGCCCCCCGCGGACCTCCTGGAGAAGATCAAGAGCGAGATCCCGCCGTTCATCACGGTGGGGAAGGCGATCCCCGCGGCCGACCGTTTCCGCAAGGAGACCAACCTGCCCCGGCGCCAGAGGTGGCTGATCGCCGCCTCGATCACGACGGTTCTGGGAGCGGGCCTCCTGGCCTTCCAACTGAGCCGCGAGATGCCGAGCCTGGAAGAGGTGGCCTCCGAGGCGCCCCGTGAAGAGACTCTGGCCCTGCCGAAACCCGCGGCACCGCCGCCCCCGGCCGCCTCGGCCCCGTCTCCGGTCCTGGAGCAGCAGGAGGCGGACGCGGAGAGCGCTTTTCCCCCACCTCCTCCGCCGCCCCCGCCGCCGGCCGCGAAGAGGCGGGATACGAAGGAGGAGCTGCGGGCTTTGGGTTACCTGGCCGAGTCGGCTCAGCCGGTCGAGGTCCCGCAGGATCTCGACGTCGAGTATGGAGTTGAGGGCGGTGTCGAAGGGGGTGTGGTCGGCGGCGTTGCCGGAGGAGTCGCCGGGGGCATTCCGGGCGGAATCGCCAGCGATGCGCCCGCGTCCGCTCCGCCTCCTCCACCCCCGCCGCCCCCGCCGGCTCCCAGGGCGCAGAGGATGAAGGCCGAGCCTGAGGCGGAGCACCCCGGGGTGTACGCAAAGTCGGCCGGCACCAATCCGTTCGTGGAGACGGAGACCGACCGGCTCTCGACCTTCGGGCTCGACGTGGACACCGGCTCCTACACCGCGGCCCGGAGGTCCCTTACGGAGGGTGTCCTGCCGCGGCCCGAATCCGTGCGCGTCGAGGAGTTCGTGAGCTTCTTCGACTACGGCGACGCGCCGCCCGCCCGTGGAGACTTCGCCCTCAAGGCCGAGGGGGCTCCGTCCCCCTACGCCCCGGGGAGCGAATACCGGCTCCTGCGCTTCAACGTCAAGGCGCGGGAGGTGGAGGATCGCTCCGGCACGCCTCCGGCCGTCGCCAGGCACGCCGAGGCGCAGGTGGAATTCGACCCGGCCGTGGTCGAGAGCTACCGGCTCCTGGGCTCCGAGAACCGGGCGGCCGCCGGCCACGGGTCCCGCGAGGAGACGGTGGGCGCCGGCCACAGCGTGACCGCGCTCTACGAGGTGAAGCTCCGGCCGGGAGCGCCCGAAAACGGGCTGGTCGCCACTCTCCACCTGCGCTACCGCTCGCCCGAGACCGCGGCCATTCTGGAGACGGTGAAGAAGCTGCGGCGGTCCGATCTCGCCCCCTCCTGGGAGCAGGCCTCGCCCGCCCTGCGGCTCGCCGGCTCGGTGGCCGAATTCGCCGAGATCCTGAGGCAGTCCCCCTGGGCGGGTGGAACGGGCGGTTTGCCGGAGGTCCTGAGGCAGGCGCAAGCGGCGGCCAAGGCGCTCCCCAAGTCCGAGACGACCGCCGAATTCCTGGATCTGGTGAGGAGGGCGGCGGCGATCGGGTCCAGCGAAGAGAGGTAGGGCACCGCCCGGAACCGCGGTAAGACTGTAGGGGCGGCCCTGCGTGGCCGCCCTGGGTGGGGGAAAGGCCGAAGCAAGCAGGGCG
>DATHUD010000868.1:0-12051 GCA_035462575.1 Thermoanaerobaculia bacterium
GGAGGAGAGGATGAAGACGGCGCTCCAGGTGGAGCCGGAATAGGCGAGCAGGTAGGCGTAGGCTCCGCCGGCCGAATGGCCGGCCACGGCGGTCCGGCGCGGATCGATGGCGATCCCCTCCCCCACGATCCGCAGGGTCTCGGCGATCGTCCGCTCGTCCGTGGCCGTCCCCCAGCCCACGCCGGAGGACTTGGGGATCACTGCCACGGCTCCCGAGGCCTCGGCGGCGCTGGCCACGAAGCTCTTGTAGTAATCCGTGTTGCCCCCGGCGCCGTGAAGGAAGACGACCAGAGGGGCGGGCCGCCCACGGTCGAGGTGGTCCGGCACGTAGCGCCAGAAATGCGATCCCGTGGCGGGGATATCGACCCTCACCCATTCGGCGGCGGACGCGGGAGCGGCGAGGGCGACGGCCAGGAGAAGGAACGGCAGGAGGCGGTGAAGCGGCTTCATGATGCGTCGCCAGACGATAGCCGTTCCAGCCTTGGGCGGGCAAGAACGATCCGGCAGCTCACCCGCCGATCGAGAGCTCCTCGACCGGAGCTTGGAATCCAGCAGGTGGCGTGTAGAATTCAAGAATCATCTTGGTCATAATGGGGTCATGACGGATGCATTCTTCGACCCGGAAACCTTGATCGCTTTCGTTCACCGCCAGATCGGAGAGCCGGCCCAGGGGCTCGAAATGGACGTGCGCCCTCTCCGCGGCGGGCTGGAGTCTCCGGCCGTGGCCCGCGTTGGCGCGCGGTTCAGGAATGGACAGGGGCAGCCGCGGCTCTTCAGCTTCGTGGTCAAGCGCCTGGAAGGGGCGCCGTCCCGCGAGGCGGAGATCTATCAGACGCTCGTAGCGTCCGCAGCGCGGGATTTCTCTCCCGCTTTCCTGGGGGTGGAGCGCCTGGAGCAGGACCGGTGCCTCCTCTTTCTGGAGCCGGTCCGGCCGGCGCGGCGCTGGCCCTGGAGAGAGACGGAGGCCGCGGCCCGGGTGCTGGAGCGGCTCGCGCTCTTCCACACCACCCGGGTGGACGAAGGGAGCGTTCCGCCCCTCTGGGATTACGAAGCCGACCTCATCGCCTCGGCGCGGGAGACGCTCGCCCTGCTCGAAGCCCTTCCGAAGACCGCGGAGCTCCGCGCCCTGCGCCGGAGCCTGCCGGCGCTCCGGAAGGTCGTGGCGGCGCTGCCGGAGATGCGGCGGCATCTCCTCGAGCTCGAGAGGCTGCCCAGGACCGTCATCCACGGCGACGTCCACCCCGGCAACGCCCTGGTGCGGCTCCGGAGCTCCCGGGAGCACCCCGTGCTGCTCGACTGGGGACGGGCGCGGATCGGCTCGCCGTTGGAGGATGTGAGCTCGTGGCTCCAGTCGCTGGGTTTCTGGGAGCCGCAGGCCCGGCGCCGGCACGACACACTCCTCGTCCGCTATCTGGCGGCGCGCGGCCTGCCTCCTTGCCTGGACCGGGATCTGCGGGACGCCTATTGGATGGCTGGGGCCTCGAACGCCCTCGCGGGCGCCCTCGCTTATCATCTCTGGAGACTGGAGGGGGCCGCTCGGGGATCGGCGGAGCGCGGCGCCGCCCTGGACGCCGCCCGGGACGCCTTGCGGGTCATCCGCCGGGCGGACACGTGTTGGCGCCAGGCCCGAGAGCGGCGGAAATCTCTTCCCGAGGGCCTTCCGTCTCCTCTTCCGAGTTGAGGCCCACGAGGTGGCTCCGGTCGTCAAAGCGGATCACCGTGCCGCACCGGCGGGACCAGCTCACCTCGGTCAGACTGCAGTTGCCCGGCCGGAATCTCCTCCATTCCGCCGGGCTGGTGCCGTGAAGCCAGCCCACGACGGTGCAGATCACGCCGGCGTGAGTGACCACGGCGACTCTTTCTCCGGGATGGGCGGCCGCGATACGGCGGACCGCGGCGAGGCACCGCTCGCGGAATTCCTGGTAGCTCTCCCCGCCGGGCCAGCGGAAGCCGGGATCGTCCTGCCGGAGGTTGGCCTCCCACAAGCCGGGGTACTGCTTCAAGACCCGGGACACGGGCCAGCCGTCCACCTCGCCGCAGCCGACCTCGCGCAGGTCGTCGAGAGGATGGAAGTCGCCGGGCGGGATCCGGAGGCCGGTCAGGGCCCGGGCCGTGTCGCTCGCTCTCTGGAGCGGGCTCGTGTAGAGGGCGGAGACGGGGGGTTCCCCCAGAAAGCGGCGGGAAAGCGCTTCGGCCTGCCTTCTCCCCAGGGGGCTCAAGGGGAAGTCGGTCCAGCCGCTCATCAGGGCCCCCGAGTTGGCAGCGGTGTGACCGTGGCGGATGAAGAAGAGACGGGTGTCCCGGAAGCTCACTCCGGTGCCGCCCCGGGGAGACGTCCCGGACCGGCCTCCTCACGGAGCACTTCGAGGAACGGCTTTCCCCACCCGTCCATCCGTTCCTCCAGGCGCTCGGTGCAGTCGCAGTCGCCGCAGGCCCAGGGCTCTTCACCGTTCAAATCGCGGCAGAGGCGCCGGCTGTGGGCATCCTGCACGCGGACAAGGTCGAAGTACTCCTCCCAGTAGGGGCGCTCCTCGTCGAGCGGCTCCCAGCAGAAGCAGACTTCGACCCACCGGATCGAGCCGTCTTCGAGGAGACGGGCCTGGGCCATGTTGCGAAGGTACTCGTCGCCCGCGACCGAGCCGCGGCCCAGGGTGCCTCTCTCGATCGCTCCGAGGAGATCGGCTTCCCGGCCGGGCCGGACGCGGGCGGTCACGAGATATCGCACGGCCTCAATGTTACCAGCCCGGGGAGATCGTGAACCCCGTCACCCAGTCCTCATCCGGCCGTTGGAACGGCCTCGCGTAGTAGAACTCCAGCACCGCGAAGCCGCCGAGCAGCACGCGGGCGGAGACGCCGGCGCTCACCACGGGCACGCGGTCGATCGTCTCGCGGTCGAAGCGCACGTCCGGGGTCGAGTCCTTGGTCCAGGCCGCTCCGGCGTCCACGAAAGCCGACAGCTCGGTGGGCAGGAACGGCACTTCGAAGAGGCCGTAGCCCTCGACGCCGAAGAGCGGAAAGCGGAGCTCCAGGTTGAGCACGCCGATGCGGCTGCCCACCAAGCGGTCGAACTCGGGGCAGGCGTTGTCCTGGCCCGGCACCTGCGTGCACTCGGAGAGGTCGATGTCGCCGATCTCGTAACCGCGGACGAGCGTGGGCCGGCCGAGGTAGAGGGGGGTGAGCCGGTCGTTTTCGCCGTCCGAGCCGTAGCGCCCGAAGTGGAGGCCCCGGACCGCGAAGGTGACCGGGCGGGCGAAGAAATACCGGCGGTAGTCCGCGGTGACCGACTGGAACTCCAGGTCTCCGAAGGTGGGCTCGACCTCGAAGCGGTAGCGCCATCCGCGGGCCGGCGAGGTGAAGCCGAAGTAGCTGTTGTCCCCCACGTACGCGAACGACGCCTGGTAGAACTGGAGCGACTCGGGGGACTGGAGATCCCTCTCGTTCCGGTCGAATTCCTGGTTTCCCACGAAAACGACCTCGCGCAGCTCGTTCTCATAGCCGAGGTGGGCCGCGCCCACGCTCGCCTCGAAGCGGCGGGTGCGCGAGAGGGGGTAGCGGCTGATCAGCGAGACCTGGTCCTGGGTCACGGTCTGGCGGATCTGCTGGACGACCGTGGCCGGGACCTGCTCCCCGTCGATGTCGACCGTGCCGCTGCTGACCGTGGTGAAGGCCGAGATGTAGGGGACGTGCCCGCCGCTGACGCCCCATTGGACGCGCCGCGACTGGTTGAGGTAGTAGCCTTCGCCGCCGAATTCGTCGATCGCCCCGCTGCCGCCGTAGATGGCGAGGCCCACCTCGCGCTGCCCGAGCATGTCGCCGAAGAAGGCCGTGATCTCGCCGCCGAACGAGGTCCCGTAGGAGCTCACGCCGATGCCGGCGCTCGGGCCGAGGAAGTCGAGCTGGAGCTTGGGCCGGTATTCCGCGACCTCGGGCTGCGCTCCGGCCTCGGGGCCCGGCGCGGCGGGCACGGCGGTCTGGCCCAGGTACGTGCTCACGACGCTCCGGTTCGCCGGCTGCGTGGGGGGAAGGAGCGCGGCCCGCGCCTCGACCGCCTCGTCGGGCGCGGCGGCCACGGCCTCGCCCCGGGCCGCTTCGGGCGCGAGGGCGTGGATCTGGTAGTCGGCGTCATGGAAGACCGAGAACATCACCCGGCCGTCGGCGGGAGAGACCGTGAGGGCGGGCGAGAGCTGGGTGATGCCGGAGACGCCGGTCGTCAGGTTGGTGACCTTGTAGGTGGTTCCGCTCGCGACGTCCAGCCGGTAGAGGTCGCTTACCCCGGCGCGGTTCGAGAGGAAGTAGAGGTCCCGGCCGCCGGGGCCGAAGCGGGGGTTGTACTCGGCCCCCTGCGGGGACTGGACCAGCTCCCGCATCTGGCCGCTCGCCACGTCGAGAAGCCAGATCCCCATGGCGTTCCAGCGCAGCTCGCCGGGGGAGGCCCCCGCGATCCGGTCGGTCACGAAGGCGATCGAGCGGCCGTCCGGCGACCAGTCGGGCTGGAGCTCGGCCCAGAAGTCGTCGGTCAGCTTGCGCGAGCTGCCGCTCGCGACGTCGATCAGGTAGAGGTCGGAAAGACCTCCCGCCGAAGCGGAGACGACGATCGAGCGGCCGTCCGGCGACCAGGCGGGGTTCCGGATCGCGCCCACGTCCTCCATCCCGATCCGGCGATCGATGCGGCGCGAGCGCACGTCCAGGATGGCGATCTCGTTGTCCCCCCGGGCGGCGACCACGAAGGCGAACTTCGTGCCGTCCGGCGACCAGGCGCCGGCCGAGTCGAGGAAGCGCAGGGAGTCGAAGTGCGGGTTCGAGTCCGCGGAGAAGAGCTTCCCCTGGATCTCCCCGGTCCGCGCGTCGGCCAAGAAGAGGTCGAAGCCGAACAGGTTGCGGGTCGAGAGGAAGGCGACCTGCGAGCCGTCCGGGCTGAGCACCGGGGAGATGTAGTCCTCGTTCGCGCGCTCTTCCCGGGGCAGGAGGCGGGTGCCCGCGGTCCGGGGCGTCTGGCGCCGCTCGATCACCGGCCCGTAGGCCTCGCGGATCGCGGCCTGCCAGTCCTTCGAAAGCTGCTCCTCGTCGACGCCCAGGATCTCCTCCATGGCGGCCTGGGGGCCGACCTGCGTGGCCCGGGTGAAGAGCCGCGTCGTCGCGAGGTCGCCCCAGCGTCCGCCCACGTACGCCCAGAAGGCCTGGCCCCAGCGGTAGGGGAACAGGCGCGGATCGCGGGAGAGCTGCCGGACCGTGGGCAGCTCGTCCCGGGCGAGCGCGTCGCGCACCCACATGGCGGTCAGCGGAGAGTAGCGCCCCAGCGAGAGGTACTCGGCGAGCCCCTCGATCATCCACAGCGGCACGTCGGGTGTGGCGACCGCGGCGCCGCCTCCGCCCTGCCGGCTGTTGCCGCGGAAAATGTCGTACTGGAAGACGTGCACCAGCTCGTGGCCGAGCACGTGGTCGGTGTCCTCCCAGTCGCCGGTGAAGGGGAGGACCACGCGGGTCCTTAGCCCTTCGGTCACGCCGCCGGTCCCCTCGCCGATCAGCCCGCGGACGACCGTGGTCTGCTGGAAGTCGCTCTGGTCCGCGTAGAGGATGATCGATTTGCGCTCGGTGAACTGGCGCTCGAAGACCCCGGACAGGCGCTCGTACCAGCGCTCCGCCAGGCGGGCGGCCTCGCGCACCGCCGCCTCTTCCTCGGGGTAGTAGTAGATGTCGAAGTGCTCGGTCTTCAGGATCTGCCAGTCGAAGGTTTCGTACTGGACCTTGTTGCGTCCGAAATATTGGGCGGATGCGTCGCCCGGCAGGAAAGCGAGCAACGCGAGCGCCGCCGTGAGCCGGAACACGGCCCGGCGGAGGGAAGTACTGCAATGGGGCATGGGTCCTCCTCTCGTGTGGGGCTCTCCGCAGAACCCCCCTCTCTCCCGCATTCAAAACCGATGCCCTCCCGTCCCCCCCGGCGGCGTTTGCCGCTCGTGCTAAGCTGGAACGCGAGGCCTGGACGCCTCGAAACCTCAACGAACCGAAGGACGAAGCCCTCAAATGGCAGCACAGGAATTCGCCGTCGTCAACCGGGAGTGCGAGGCCGTACAGATCCCGGAAGGAACCCCCGCCCTCCTCTCCCCCGGCACCCGGGTGCGCATCACCCAGGCCCTGGGCGGAAGCTACACCGTCGCCACCGAGCGCGGGTATCTCCTGCGCATCGAGGAGAGGAACGCGGACGCCATCGGCAAGGCCCCCGGAGCAACGGCCGCAGCAGTAGCCGCCGAAGGCTCGCTCGAAGACCGGGTCTGGTCGCTCTTGAAGACCTGCTACGACCCGGAGATCCCGGTCAACATCGTGGACCTGGGCCTGGTCTACAACTGCGAGATCCAGGAGACGCCTGAGGGGAAAAACCGGGTGGACATCAAGATGACGCTCACCGCCCCCGGCTGCGGCATGGGCCCGGTGCTCGCGCAGGACGTCAAGACCAAGATCGAGGGGATGCCCGAGGTCGAGGCGGCGGAGGTCGAGATCGTGTTCGATCCCCAGTGGAACCAGAACATGATGAGCGAGGTGGCGCGGCTGGAGCTGGGGTTGTTTTAGGAAGAACACGGACGAAAAGGACAGGCACGGACAGGCACGGACGAAGCCGTCCTTCTAGTGCTCCTTCACCGGCATCTCCCCCACTGCCTCCGCCCGCCGCCCCCCGAACAGCCGCTTCACCACCAGCCGGGCGTTGTCGAGCTCCGCGAAGGCCCAGATCTTCAGGCCCTTGGCGACCATCCGGAAGGGGGCGCCTTTCAGGTCGAAGAGCATCTTCACCCGGCGGCCGTCGTTGCGCCGCCCCGCCTCTCCGGCGGCGCGGCGGTTCAGGGTGATGGCCTTGAAGCGCCGGTTGTAGATCCGCATCAGGTGGTAGCTGAAGAAAGCGGGCTTGGGGCCGAGGACCGGCATCCAGTGGAACTTCCCGTGGAAGCGGTAGGCGGGGATGACGATGAAGATGTAGTACTGCGCGGTCTCGATCAGGCACGAGGCGGAGAGCAGGTCGTGCTCCCCCATGTAGAAATACTTGTCCTTGTAGATCGACCGGAAAAAGCGGTGGTAGGAGCGCAGGAACGTCTCGTTGTGCTCGACGACGCGGGCGGAGACGTCCTCCCCGGCGGTCTGGGCCTTGACGATCTCGACCGTGGCCTCGACGCTGAAAGAGGCATGGTCCAGGCCCGGCGAGTAGTAGGGATCGAGGAACGCCGCGGCGTCGCCCAGGAGGGCCCAGCCGTTCCCCATGTACTGGCGGGTGACGTAGGCGAGGTTCGAGAAGGTCCGCAGATCCTCCTCCCGCATTCGAGCCCCGGCGAGCAGCTCGGCGGCGGCGGGGATCGCTTCCAGAAAGGAGCGGTAGGCCGTGGCCAGGTTCGCGCCGCGGTCGAGGTCCACCAGCCGGGTGTCGAAGACGATCCCGATGCTGGTCTCGCCGTTGCCCAGCGGGATGAACCAGACCCAGTAGCCGAACCCCATGTAGTGGTTGGTCGCGAGACGGCGGGAGCCGGCGTTGCCCCGGGAGAGCGAGAGCGGCCCGCGGGCGGCCAGGTCGTCCAGGTGCCGGACCCCCTCCCACCGGCACCAGACCGCGGCCGTGGGGTGCTCCCGGTTGCGGTCGATCAGCTCCAGGCGCTTGCCGAGGAAGGTGGCGCGGCCGGTGGCGTCGAGCACCCAGCGGCAGGAGACCTCCTCGACCGCTCCGTCGCGCTCGAGGGTGATCCGGTGGTCGAAGTCGCCGAGCTCGACGTCCTTGACGCGGGCGGGCCGCAGGAGGTCCGCGCCCTCGGCCACGGCCGTCGCGAGGAGGTGCTCGTCCAGCACGTCGCGGCGGAGCTGGAAGGAGGGGAGCGTGCTGCGCTGGAACGCTCCGGTCTCGGAGGCGCCGGCGTGGCCCCGCACCTTCTCGTTGTGGAACCAGTAGCGGAGCCCCTCCTTGGGCAGGTGCTCCATCTCGAGGTGCTGCCAGAGGGCGAGCCGCCGGGTGAGGAACATGCCCGACATCTCGGTCGTGGCCTCCCCCACCTTGGCGTCGAAAGCCTCCTGGCGCTCCACCACCAGCACGGACAGGTCCGGGCGGTCCCGCTTCAAGAGGACCGCCGCCGCGGCACCGCTGAAGGCGCCTCCCAGAATGACGACGTCGTAGCGCTTCATGGCCATTGGGAGTCTACCGCACCTTGATCACCACCAACGACACAAAAACCGCCCCGGGAGGTAGGCCCGTCTCGGTCGCCCGGGTGGTCTCTTCGCACTTTCGAGCCCATAGGATGGCCCTGCGTAAATCCCGGCCTCGGATCGGAGGCGGCAATGGCCAAGGCCAAGAACATCGGCGAGGAGCACGGCGAACATCCCGAGGTCTGGCTCGGCCGGATCCTGCAGGCGGCGCGGGCGGCCGGGCAGACCCATCTGCTCGAAACCGAGGGGCTCGCCGTGGCGCGGGCGCTCGGGCTCGGCATCCCCTACCACGTGCTGGTCAAGGACTCCCGCGAGGCCAGGACCGTCCCGCTCTCCCCCTTCCCCGGAGACCGGATCGTCCTCAAGGTCTCCTCCCCCCGCATCCTCCACAAGAGCGACGTGGGCGGCGTAGCCGTGGTGCCCAAGAGCACCGCCGCCGTGCGCGCCGCCGTGCGCGAGATGGAGCGCCGCTTCGCCCGGCAGGACGTGGCGGGCTACAGCCTCAACGAGTACGTCCCCCACGATCCCTCGCTCGGCGGCCAGCTCCTCCTGGGCATGCGCTGGACCGACGACTTCGGCCCGGTCGTGACCCTGGGCCCCGGCGGCATCTACACCGAGCTCCTCGCCGCCAACCTCCGCCCCGGGCGGGACGTGGCCATCCTCTCCCCCGCCCTCACCTCTCCGGAGCGGACCGAGGCGGCCCTCGCCGGCAAGGTCCTCACGCCGCTCCTGACCGGCGGCCTGCGGGGCCAGCCGGCGCGCGTGAAGATGGAGACCCTGAAAGAGCTCCTGGAGACCTTCCTCCGGTTCGCGGCCTGCTCCATGCCCCACGGCGTCGCCGAATTCGAGATCAACCCCCTGGTCCCCACCGCCCACGGCCTGGTGGCTCTGGACGCCCTCCTGAAGCTGGGCGACGGGGAGGTGCCGGCCGCGCCCCACCGGCCGCTCGGGAAGATCCACAACCTCCTCGCCCCGCGGTCCGTGGCCGTGATGGGCGTTTCGGACTCGATGAACCCCGGCCGCATCATCCTCCAGAACATGCTCCGCGAAGGGTTCGACCCGTCGCAGCTCTTCGTGGTCAAACCCGGGCGGGAGGAGATCGACGGCTGCCGCTGCGTGCCGGACCTCGCCTCGCTGCCGGAGCGGGTGGACCTGGCCGTCCTCGCCATCGACGCCGGGCAGATCCCGGCCGCGGTCGCGGAGGTCCTCGCGGGAGAAAAGGCGGAGAGCCTGATCCTGATCCCCGGCGGCCTGGGCGAGACCTCGGGCAGCAACGGCTCCACGGCCCGGCTCCGGGCCTCCCTCGAACGCTCCCGGGAGAGCGCCTGGGGCGGGCCGGTCGTCAACGGCGGCAACTGCCTCGGCCTGCGCTCCGTGCCCGGCCGCACCAACACCCTCTTCATCCCCGAGCCCAAGCTGCGCTTCCCGGAGGGTGCCTCCGCTCCGCTCGCCCTCCTCTCCCAGAGCGGCGCCTTTGCCGTGGCCCGGGCGAGCCGCCTCGCGGCGCTCAACCCCCGCTACATCATCACTTTCGGCAACCAGATCGACCTGACCGTGGGCGACTACCTGACCTACCTCGGGGAGGACCCGGAGCTCCAGGTCTTCTCCTGCTACGTCGAAGGGTTCCGGCCGCTCGACGGCCGCCGCTGGCTCGAAGCCGCCGCCCGGATCACGGCCTCGGGCCGCACCGTCATCCTCTACCGCGCCGGCCGCACCCCCGCGGGGGCCGGCGCCGCCGCCTCGCACACGGCCTCGATCGCCGGGGACTTCGCGGTCACCCGCGAGCTCGCCCGGGCCGCGGGGGTCCTCCTCGCCGACGGCCTGGCCGACTTCGAGGACCTGACCCTCCTCGCCTGCCGCCTCCGCGGCCGGAAGCCCGCCGGCAACCGCCTCGGAGCCCTCTCGAACGCCGGCTTCGAATGCGTGGCGATCGCCGACAACCTGGGCCCCTTCCGACTCGCCCGCTTCGCCCCGGAGACCCGGCGACGCCTGACCGACCTGCTGGCCGCCCACCGGCTCGCCGCGATCGTCGATGTCCACAACCCGCTGGACGTCACCCCCATCCTCGACGACGCCGGCTACGAAGAGGCGGCGCGCATCGTCCTCGAAGACCCGGGAGTGGACCTGGGCGTGATCGGCTGCGTCCCGCTCACCGGCCGCCTCGACACGCTCGCCCCCGGCCCGGACCACGGCGAGGACGCCACCCGCCCCGGCTCGGTCGCCGGCCGCCTCGCCCGCCTCTTCCACGAGACGGCGAAGCCCTGGGCCGCCGTGGTCGACGCCGGAGCGCCCTACGACCCGATGGCGCGGTTTCTGGAAGAGCGGGGCGTCCCGGTGTTCCGCACGGCGGACCGGGCGCTCGCGATGCTCGCGCGGTGGAGCGGGATCAAGCCCGCGTCGATGGATTGAGGTCCGGCCGGGCGGCGCGGGCGAACAGTGATCCTGTCTCTCCGTGCTATCCTGCGATCTGATATTCCATGCAGATCGGAGGGGCGTCATGAATATCGCCTTCCTCAAGCCTCCCATCGGGGGGATCCTAGGCCTCGAGATGCTGACCTTCGTCGAGCCTCTCGGCCCCATCTCCATTGCCGGCGGCCTGGAGTCCGACGGCCACACCGTAAAGATCTTCGACCTGCGGATCGAGGGGGAGGACAAAGGCCTCGCCCTGTGCCGCGCCTTCGAGCCCCGGGTCGTGGGCCTCCAGTGCAACTTCACCACGGAGCGCAACCGCACCCTGCGCCTGGCCGAGCGGGTGCGCCGCGAGAATCCCGAAGCCTTCATCCTCGTGGGCGGGCACGACGCCTCGCGGGAGCCGGGATGGTTTCTCCACCCGGCCCTGGACGCCGTGGCCGTGGGGGACGGCGAGGAGGTGATGCCGGCGCTGGTTTCTGCGCTCGACCATGGAAGAGATCTCGCCAAGGTCCCGGGCCTCGTCCTGAACACCCCGGACGGCCCCCGGCATACCGGTCACGCCCCGGCCCGCGACGATCTGGACACCCTGCCGCTGCCGGCGCGCCACCTGATCGCCCACTATGCCCCCAGCTACTACATCAATTTCAGGAAACCGCTCGCGCTCATGGAGACCGCCCGCGGCTGCCCTTTCAAATGCAACTTCTGCTCGGTCTGGAAGTTCCACGAGAGCACCTTCCGCGAAAAGTCGCCCGAGCGCGTGGTCCGCGAGCTGCAGCAGATCGAAGCGCCCAACGTCTTCATCACCGACGACATCTTCTGGATGGACGTGCGGCGGGGTGAGGAGATGGCGCGGCAGATCAAGGCCGCCGGGATCAAAAAGTATTTCACCGTGCAGACCCGCACGGACATCATCTGCAAGTTTCCCCACCTGATCGAAATGTGGAAGGACTGCGGCGACCTCTCCATCTTCCTGGGCCTGGAGTCGGTCACGGACGAGGGTTTGAAGGCGGTCAACAAGAGCAACACGGCGAACAACAACGCCCGGGCCCTCGCGATCTTGAAAGAGCTCGGCGTGGGCTATACGCCCAACTTCATCGTCGATCCGGCCTGGGACCGCGAGGACTTCGCGCGGCTGCGCGGCTGGATCGAAGAGACCGGCGCCTACAACAGCGGCTTCTCGGTCCTCACTCCTCTCCCCGGCACCGACCTCTGGGAGACCGCCCGGAACCAGGTGACGACCCGCGACTGGGAGATGTACGACATCGTCCACGCGGTGCTCCCCACCAAGCTCTCGCTCGCCGAGTTCTACGACGAGTACTCGCGGCTCTGGCGGCACGTCCTCGAAGTCCGCTACCGCCACCGCGGAAAGGCGCGCACCTACCTGGCGCTGGGGGCGGCTCTCGCGACCGGCAAGGTCTCCCTGGGAGCGGTGCGCAAGGGCATGAACATCGCCAAGGTGTTCAGCAA
>DATHUD010000869.1:0-2648 GCA_035462575.1 Thermoanaerobaculia bacterium
CTCCTCCCGGAGGTCTGAGATCTGCTGGGAGGTCTCCGAGATCTGCTGGGAGGTCTCTCGGAAGCGCTGGTCGAAATAGGCAATCAGCTCCTGGTCCATGGTCTGGGCTCTCCTGGGCACTGTCGTGTCAACACGCGACAGACTACCACAAGATCCTGGGTCAGGTGCAAGAGGGGGCACTGGCGGACGATCTTTTTTCCCCTCCTTCTGCGTCGCGGCATTTACGCCTCTCAGGGCACCCTCAGACACCTTGTTGAACTGCATAGGCCCGTCAGAAAAGCCAGAACAACCAGCCATAGAGCACGCCACCGCTTCCAGGCCATACACTGAAAACGAGGAAGCTGACCCCGGCGAGCAGTAGATTGACCAGCTTGTAGATGGTTCCCTGGTAGATCGAAGACACCGCAAAGAAAGCCGCCAGACACGAGAGCGCTCCGACGAGATGCAGAATCGCCGCGGCCCAGAAAGATGCTCCTGCCAGAAAGCTGTGAACCGTCAGCTCTGCAAAAGCCGACCAACCCACCTGCAAGATGCCGCTGAGGGCCAAGCCTGCGGCCACATAGGCGCTGGAGCGGTCATACAGATTGACCCGGAACAGGCGTTGAAGCAGACCCGCCAAAGCCGTCGTAACCCAGAGGACGACCCACAAAATGCCATAACCCTTCGCCAGCTCCATCACCAGCGGCAGCCTGCCGAGAGGCCAAAGCAGCAGCGCAGCCAACGCGAGAAAAAGAAGGATCAGGACCAGCGCGACCAGGAATTCGAACAGATCCTTCTGGTCTTCCAGGAGAAGCCAGTCGACGAGGGTTTTCATAGGCCCTTCAGAGGTCGAGATGCTCGCGCACCCGCGCGGCGAAACGGACGGCCTCCGAGGCGCTCCGGAACCGCCGGGACCGAAGCAACTCTTGCGCCCGGTTGCGGATGCCTTTGTTGGCGCCCTGCTCGGCGAGCCAGAGCACCTGGGAGCATCGCAGGTCATCCCGGTCGAGAACGTGCTCGTGCAGTACCGAGTCTTTCGACTCGCTCACCTGGCGAAAGGCCTCGTCCGTCAGGCCTTCGCGCTCAAGCCGCCGAAGAATGCATTGCCGCCGGTACTGTTTCTGGACCGGCGGCTGCCCCACCTCGGGATGGTCCTCGAGCGCGCCGAGCTGCTCGTCAGTCAAGAGACCGGAAGTGAGGAGCTCTATGATGCGGTTCTTTTTCAGATCCACCCCGTCCGGGCCGTGATCGGTCAGAGCAAAGATCCTCTCGATCTCCACCGCGGTGAGCTCCTGCGTTCGAGCGAGGAAGTCCAGGAAAGCGCGGCATCGATAATGCTCCTGGTTCTTATCCTCCGACCCCTGGTACTTCGCGTATTGGGTCCGCAGGTAGGGCTCGTCCACAATACCGAGAGCGAGCCACTCGGCGTTGTATCCCACCTCGGCCATGATTTCCTGCACGGTCTTGGTCATTGCGGAGACCTGGAGACGCCGCTGCCGATCGATGCTGCGATCGGAAGTCCGACGAATGGAAAGTGTCCGATCAACTGGATCCACCAGCGAATGTTGATCGTGGGCGGACGATGCAGGAGCAGCGGAATGACGACCAGCGACATCACCAGCCAGATGAAGGGTCCGTACACCGAGGCGACCTTGACCGCTCCGTACCGAGACCCGAGCACGCGACGAATCCAGGCCGAGCGCGTGACGAGCAGCAGAAAAACGGCGGACCATCCGAAGGCGACCCCAAAATGCATCAGAACGCCGATCAGGGCCGTCGAGGTCCCTCCGTCGAGGGCCTCCTGGCCGAGGAGCGTAGACGCGACGCCTTGAAAGAGCCGCGTCACCGTCGAGTCATAGAACACGACGGAGAGGACGCTCGCGAAGAGCCCGTCGACGACGCCGGTCAGGAGGCCGGCGCGGACGAGTCGAGGCAGGGGATCTCTGATCATGGAGGAAATATATATGAAGGCGCCTATTCGGCGGTTGCGAAGGCAGCCGTGACGGCCCGCGCGAGCGCCCGCGCCGCCGAGCCCTCCGCATCGTCGAACGTGGGGTTGTAGATCGTGATCTCCATCCCCACCGCGAGCGGCGACGCGAGCACCACCGCGAGCGCTTCTCTCAACTCCTCAGGCCAGAGCCCGTCCGGCATCCGGTAGTCCACCGCGGGCATCACTTCATCGTTGAGCACGTCGGCATCGAGGTGGATCCAGAATCCCTCCACACCCTTCGCTTCGAGAGCCGCCAGCCCCTGCCGGGCCGCCGCTGCCGGCCCCAATTGACGCACCTGAGCGAGGTCGAAGGCGTGCAAGCTCGTCTCGCGCACGTCAGGGCTCCCGGACTCTGCCGCCGATTCGGCGTCCCGGAAGCCGAACACCACCACGTCCTCCTCCCGCACGAGCGGACGCCGCCCCTCGAGGTCGGCGAGTGCCGCCGGCCCCCGGCCGGTCACGAGGGCCAGCTCCATGGATGCGACTTCGCCGTTCGGCTCGGCTGAAGGGGTGTAGAAGTCGGCGTGCCCGTCAAAGAAGAACAGCCCGAATCGGCCGCGGCGCCGGAGCGCGAGCGCGGCCCCGAGGAGAATGCTGCAGTCGCCACCCAGGACGAGAGGAAATCGCCCAAGGTCGAGGGTGAAGGCCACGCGCTCGGCGAGGCTGAAGCTGAACGTGC
>DATHUD010000870.1:0-13981 GCA_035462575.1 Thermoanaerobaculia bacterium
AGAAGACTTCGCCCGGATTTCCCCTGTATCCACTGTGCCGAGATGTGTGTAATGGCATGGCCTTAATTCGACTTTGTCAGATTGCCACCGCGGCCCACCGAGGGGTCGCTGGGCGGGAATCTGACAAAGTAGACTTAAGGCCCGGGCTAATGCCGGTCGCCCCTGCGGGGCTTGCTCTACTCCTCGTCGGTTTGATGTTGCCGCGTCAAAACTCTACTCGGTGCCGCTCGCGGAACAGCGAAACACCCGGGACCTCATCAGCGCGCGGTGGGTGTCCAGATGGCTGTCAGCGCCCTCCGGAAGTTGCCGCCCAGAACGCCTTCGATGTCCGGGTCCGAGTAGCCGCGGCGGATGAGACCTTCCGTGAGGTCGAAGACCCGCCGGGGGGAGTCCACTCCGTCGAGGTCCATCTTCTCCCGGAAGCCGATCTCCTTCTTGTAGGCTCCGCGGAGGGCCTCGCGAGTGTCCGCGGGAAGGGCGTCCCAACCGGCCAGGTCGGTGTCGCTACCGATGCCGGCGTGCTCGATGCCCACCAGGCGGGCGATGTGATCGACGTGGTCCAGCAGGTGCTCGAGAGTCGTGGGCTCGCGGTCGCGCACGAACATCCGCATGAACGTGAGGCCCATCACGCCCCCTTTGGCCGCCATCGCCCGGATGGCCTCGTCGGTTTTCGAGCGGGGCTGTTGCGGCACCAGCGCCCGGCAGTTGGAGTGGGTGATGAGCACCGGCCGCTTGGAGACCTCGAAGGCGTCGAGGGTGGTGCGCTCGCCGCAATGCGAGACGTCCACGGCCATGCCGAGGCGGTCCATGTGGCCGATCACCGCCACGCCGAAATCGCTCAACCCATCGTCGCGGCGCTCGGTGCACCCGTTGCCCAACAGGTTGCGCGCGTTGTAGGTGAGCTGGGAGACCCGCTGGCCGTAGCGGTAGAACAGCTCGACGTCCTCCACGGTGCGGAAGTGGACCGAGTCCTGGACGCCCAGGAGGATGCCGGTCTTGCCGGATTTCTTGATCCGCTCCAGGCCTTCCACGTCATCGATACGGGCGAAGGTGTCGCTGTGGTGGGCGATGAATCCGTTCCACAGGAGATGAAAGCGGACCACATCGTCGTGCTGCTGCACTCCGCCGGCGACGTGCAGCACGGTGTGCCCGGAGGCCCGGAGGTGCGCGAGGTCGGCGGCCGAGAACGAGGCCGGGTCGTCGAACCAGTTCCGCCCCGGCAGCCGGAACAGCGAGGGCAGGCTGAACGGATTCAGCATGTCGATGACGAGGCTGCGCTCGACGAGCTGGATGGCGCGGGCCGAGTAACGGGTTGGCGAGCCGGCGAACAGGGGAAAGCTGCCGAGGTTGAGGAAGGGGCCGGCCGCCGCACCCAGGCCCGTGACAGCAGCCCCCCGCAGGAGAGCGCGGCGGGTGAGGTGCGGCCGGTCGAGATTCATGATCGCGCAGGCAGGGTTGTAGACGGTCCCGTCTTGCGTCAAGAGCCTTCCTTGGCGATTGCGTAGAGGTGGCGCCGGCCGCGCAGGTAGATCTCGCGGCCGACGATGGCCGGCGAGGCCTCGAAGCCGTCATCGAGGCGGTTGAGCGCCAGCACCTTGAGCTCGGGGCCGGCGGCGAGGACGGCGGTGGCGCCGTTGCGGCCGGCGATGTAGACACGGCCCGCGGCGCCTACGGGCGACGCGTAGACGCCTTCGATCCCCTCCAGCCGCGCCGGGCCGTAGTGCACCTTGCCGGTGGCGGCGTCCAAGGCGCTCAGCACGCTGGTGTTGCTCTTGAGGAAGTAGAGCACGCCGTTGTAGAGCAGCGGCGACGGCACGTAGGGCGTGTCGCGGTCATGGCTCCAGACGACCGCCGGGGTGCCCGTCAGGTCGCCGCGCGCGCCGGCCAGCCGGACCGCCTTGAGCGCGTTGCCGCGGAAGCCGCTGGTGACGAACAGCAGGCCGTTGCCCGAGACCGGCGTGGGGATGGCATTGGTTGTCATCCCGCCCACCTCCCAGACCACTTTGCCGGTGGCGAGGTCGTAGGAGCGCACCTTGCCGGTGGCGTTGACCACCACCTGCCGCTGGCCGTCCACCTCGACGATGTGCGGGGTCGACCACGAGGTGGGCTCGTCGCGCTTGGCCCGCCAGCGCTCGGCGCCGGTCCGGGAGTCCAGGGCGACGATGAAGCTCTCGCCCTCGTGGTCCCAGTTGACCACCAGGGTGTCCCCGGCGAGGACCGGAGAGGCGCCCTCGCCAAAGCCCATGCGCGTCTGCATGTCGCCCAGGTCACGCTGCCAGAGCGGCTCGCCGTCGCTGCTGCGCAGGCAATAGACCCCGCGCGAGCCGAAGAACGCCCACACCCGCTCGCCGTCGGTGATCGCCGAGGCCGCCGCCCAACTGCCGTCGGTGTGGGTTCCCTCGTGCGGACGCGCCCGGACCACCGTGCGCTCCCAGACGGTCTTGCCACTGGCGCGGTCGAGCGCCAGGACGACGAAGCGCAGGTCGTGGTCGGGGGCCACGCCGCGCTCGCGGAACGACGGCGCCCCGGAGGCCGGCGCTCCAGCGGCCGGCGGCGCCGCAGCCGGCGGTTCGGCGTCGATCGCTGTCAGCAGGTAGATGCGGTCGCCCCAGACCACGGGCGAGGCGTGGCCGCGGCCCGGGATCTCCACCTTGTAGCGGACGTTCGCCGTCTCGCTCCAGGTCGTCGGCGGATCGCCCTGGGGAGCGACGCCGTTGCCGTGCGGGCCGCGCCACTGCGGCCAGTGGCGCTCCGCCACGTCACTGGCCGCCAGAGCGGCGCCCAAGGCGAGGAAGGCGAACAGCGCGAGGGTGCTGGATTTGGTGGGATGGCTCATAAGCGATTCTTGTACCGCAAAACCTGCCCGGAGGGAAGCCTTCGATCCTGGACCCAGGGAGTCAGCCCAGTCTCATGTCCCGGACGAGGAGCAGAGGCACACGCTGCAGCAGGAGCCGATTTTCTTGCACTCGCCGGCGCCCGGGCCGCCGCAGATCTGGTCGCAGTCGCTGTTGACGTTGCACGTCCGTTGGCAGCAACCGGCCGCATCGAGTTGGTCCGGCAGCCCCACCGGCGTCGAGTCGACGGTCGCCGCGGGGCTCATGACGCCGCTGAGGGCCAGCAGGAGGAGACAGGTTGCGAACAGGCTCTTCTTCATAAGCGGTTCTCCCGGTTCAACCCGAGGCGGGCTCATCCCCCCTCTACTACCAAAGTGCTTCTCCGTCCGGGAAGGGAGCCGGACAGGAGCGGGGGCGCCCCGAAATGGAACGGGACTTCCCGCCATCCAGCCATTGGGGGGTAAACTCTTAGCCAACACCGGAAAGTAGATGTCACCTTGCTCCGCGCTCTCTATCGATCGTCCATCCTCCTCCTGCTTGACCTTTCTGCCGCGAGCTAAGAATCAGGTGGCACTTGGGGGGCCGCAGAAGAATCTTGCGGGCCGCGGTAATCTTGAGCCGCTCTCAAAATGTTCCCTAGCCGTGTCGAGTTTTCCCGTACACCATAGAGCTTTCCCGAATCCCACATAGCTTAATTCGGGGAGCGGCAGGGAGCTATTTCCATGTTGTTACTTACGTTTAATGCTGTTGACGGCCGGTTTGAACGATGCTAGCTTGAATTCAGTCGAACTTCGAAGGCGGCGAAGCTTTTCGTGTCCACCTTCTCTGCGGCCTATCCTGGACGGTAAGACACTGCGCTTCGCTCCTTAGGATACGAACGGAGGAGTGTGTAATGATCACGCTTCCTTGGAGTCTTGTCCAAAGCAGGTTCGTGCCATCAGGCATGTTCCATTCAGGGATTCTGGCTCTGGTTACGATAGGTTTCGGTCTGTGCGGCGCCGTTCCCGGGAAGGCCCAGCCGGTTGCCAGTGGTGTGGCATATCTTTCCGGCGGCCAGGAGGCGGATGGAAGTTGGCAAAGCACCGAGGTGCGGCGTGTGCTGGCGACTACGGAGGCCCTGCGGGCCCTCCAGGCGGTCGGTCAAACGCCGGCGGTCCGCTCCGCGGCCGCGAGCTTTCTGGCGGCCGAACCGATCGAAGACACCGACGACCGCGCCCGCCGGATCGTTGTGCTGGCTGCGGAGGGAAGCGGTGTCTCTTCCCTGGTGTCCCAGTTGCTGGCCGACGCCGACTCGCAGGGCGGCTGGGGATTGACTGCGAGCTTCGTGTCCGATCCCCTCGATACCGCTCTCGCATTGACTGCGCTGGCGTCGCAGGCCACGGTCGGCAACGACGTTCTGATCCCCGCGTTTTCTTCGCTCATCGCGGCGCAGAAGGCGGATGGCGGATGGCCGTGCATCGACGCCGGAGAGGACAGCGAAATCTTCTGCACCGGCGAGGCGCTGCTCACGCTTGCAGCCTACCGCAGCCGCTTCCTGCTAGCGCCTCAAATCGACGCTGCAGCGGGCTTTCTTCGCGGCCAACGCAACTCCGATGGCAGCTTCGGCCCTGCCGGCCCCTCTCAGGTAATTCACACGGCTATGGCCGCCCTCGCTCTGGCGGCCGTGCCCGCGTTCGGCAACGAGGTCGCGACGGTGAGTTCTTTCCTCGCAGGCCGGCAGCAGGCCGACGGGAGTTGGGAGGGAGATCCCTACACGACAGCCCTGGCGCTGCGGGCCTTGCACGCTCTCTCCCTTGTGCCCTATTGCGGAGACGGTGCCATCAACCAGCCAGGAGAGGCCTGCGATGGTGGTGTGCCCGCCGGCCTGACCTGTCAAGGCCTCGGTCTGGGGCCGGGCAACCTCACCTGCAGCCCCCAGTGCACTCTGAACACTTCGGGCTGCTCGGCGGCTCCGGTCTGCGGCGACAATCTGCGCAACCAGCCCTTCGAGGTCTGTGACGGCACCGATCTCGCCGCCCAGACCTGTCAGTCACAGGGCTTCCCGGCTGGCACTCTCGCTTGCGCCACCGACTGCCTGAGCTTCAATGTCGGCGGCTGCATCGAGGCTCCGACATGCGGTGACGGCGTTGTCAATCAGCCGGGAGAGCTCTGCGATCTTTCCGATCTCCACGGGGCGACCTGCGAGTCTCTGGGCCTGGGTGGCGGGCTCCTCCGCTGCGCCTCGGATTGCAACCTCGACACCAGCCAGTGCGATGCGGCAAGCTTCGTGATCGACAACAAGGGGAGGGAGTTCATCGTCGGCCTTATGCCCAACCCGCTCGGCGCGGTGACGGCCTCGGTGCAGTTGACGAGCGACGTGCCCACTTCGGTAACCATTCAATATCCTGTCAATTCGCCGACCTTTTCGCAGACCGTCCCGGTGACACCGGGGCAGGTTCGGGTCGTCAATCTGCCTGCGGGAACCCACACCAACTGGTCCGCCGGGCAGGTACTGAACAACGCCATCCGCGTCTCAGGGCCGGACGATTTCGTGCTCTACCTCGTGAACCGGGCTCCCTTCACCTCGGATGCCGGTATGGCTCTGCCCGTGGACGCTCTCGGCACGTCCTATATCGTGACGACCTACCGTGGATCGCTTGCCCACTCGGGAGACCGCAGTCAGTTCCTGGTCATCGCCCCCTTCGACGGCACTCACGTGACGATTACGCCGGCACAGACCCTGCGCTTCCCTCCGGGTACGAATGCGCCGCCCAACGTGCCGTTCCAGATCACGCTCAACCGGGGCCAGGGCTTCCGGGGAGAAGCAGTGTTCTCGAACGGCGACCTGACCGGCACCCTGATCGAGTCGGACCGGCCGATCGCCGTGCTCAATGGGAACCTCTGCGCCAACATTCCCGCCACGACGACGGCTTGCGATCATATTTTCGAGGTGGCCCATCCGGTGCGAGCCTGGGGAACCTCGGCCTTGGTGGCGAACCTGCCGAACCGGCCTGGCGGCTCGATCTACCGTATCCTGTCCTCGGTGGACGGTACCCAGGTTACCCGTGACGGCGTCCTCCAGGCGACGCTCGATCGCGGCAGGTTCCTCGAAGTCGGGCCTCTCGCGGGCAACCACGTCTTTGCTGCGGATCATCCAATCTTCGTTTCCCAGTTCATGACCGGGGTCAGCAGCCCGGGAGCGATCCTCGGCGATCCGGCCATGGTGAACGTCATCCCGCCCGACCAGTACCTGAAGTCGTACACGTTCTCAACGGTGGGCGGTTCGCAGTTCGTGAATCATTTCCTTACGGTGATCACTCCGACGGCCGCAATCAGCGGGCTCACGCTCGACGGTAACCCGATCCCGGCCGGCCAGTTCTCGCCGATCGGCGGCACTGACTACTCCTCCGCGGTCGTTCCGCTCCCCGAAGGGTCCCATACGACGTCGTCGCCAGAGGCCCACGGCATCACGGTCGAAGGCCTCAACAGCGCAGACTCCTATCTCTACCCGGGGGGCGCGCGTCTGGAGTTCATCAACCTGTTCTGCGGTGACGGCAGCGCCAACCGGAACCCCGAGGAATGTGACGGGAGCGACTTCCGCGGCGCCTCGTGCTCGAGCTTTGGATTTTCCGCGGGCTTCCTACAGTGCACCTTGGACTGCAGAGTCGACACCTCGCAGTGCTCGGGCTTCACCAGCGAGGACAGAGACGGCGACGGCTACCCAGCTACCGAAGACTGCAACGACCAGGATCCCCAGGTGAACCCCGGCATGCAGGAGATCCTCGGCAACGGCGTCGACGACGACTGCAACCGGGCGACGCCGGACACGATCCCCCAGGCGGCGGTGAGCTGCCGTCTGCTCTCCGACCGGTTGAGCTATATGGCAACTGAGATCGCGCTGCTCGAAGGCACCGTCGAGAACGCGCACGACTCGTTCTCGCTGACCGGCTTGAGCGCTGTGCTCAAGATCCGCAATGGCTCGAATGTCTTCGACGAGACTCGCCAGCTCGCGCCGCTGCCGCCGGACGGCCGTGCGCAGCAGAATTTCGTCTTCGCCGCCGCGGGTCACGCGCCGGGGAGCTATCAGGCAGAGCTCACTGTCAGCGCCGCGGGCAGCCAGCTCGCGCAGTGCTCGGCCGGATTCACCATCGAGAGCTCTGCCTCGACCGGTGCAGGGCTTGGCGGTGACCTGACGCTGAATCCCGAGTTGGTCAACGCCGGGGATCCGAGCGACGCGTCCTACATCGTCCGGAATCAGGGCAATGCGACGCTGACCGACCTCGCCATCCGCGTATTGCTGGTCGACCCTGAGACCGGCGCCATCCTGGGCGAGCTGAACGACACGGCGACGCTCGCTTCGGGCGCCAGCTTCAGCGCCACCCGGCCGTTCTCGACCGCCGGCCTGGCGACCAACAAGAGCTATCTTGTGGTGCTGCTCGCGAAGCCTGAGGGCACGGACGTCGAGACGACCCTCGACAATGCCGTGCTGACCGTGGTCAACGCGCCTCCGGATTGCACGGGTGCCGTGGCGATTCCGGTCCACGTGTCGCCGCCCAACCACAAGCTCGTCCAGGTGAAGATTGGCGGTGTGACCGATCCGGACGGCGATCCCGTCACGGTCACCGTGATCGGCGTGCTTCAGGATGAGCGTACGGACGATCTCGGCTCCGGTGACACCTGCCCCGACGCCTTCGGCGTTGGCACGCCGAAGGCGAGCGTGCGGGCGGAGCGCTCCGGCCGGCAGGACGGCCGTGTCTATCACGTTTTCTTCAAAGCCAGCGACGGCCGCGGCGGTGAATGCGAGAGAGAGGTGCGGGTGTGCGTGCCGCACGATAACCGGCCGGACGCGACCTGCGTCGATCAGGGTGCTCTGTTCGACTCCACCGTGTGCCCTTGACGAGAAGAATGGAGAGAGTCATGAGAAAGACCGGGATCCTGGCGCGGATGATGCGGGCCGTGACGTTGATGAGGAGCACGAGTTGTCTGGTTGTGGCGGCTCTTTTGATGATGATTGTCCATCCCGGTCTCGTCCGGGCGCAGGAGATGCCGCGGGCCAGGATCGCCGAAGAGGAGCCCCGGCCGCGGCCCTCGAACATTGAGGCGAGCGTGTCGGAAAAGCTGGGGCGGACGCTGGCGGAGGTCGCCCGGCTCGAGAAAGCGCTCGCGACCGAGCCTGACACCGGCCGGCAGGCGGCGCGAGTCGACGCGCTGCGAAAGCGGCTGGAGAGCCTCGACCGCGAGGTGAACGCCGGTTTCGATGTCGTCAACGCGATGTTGAAGAAGGACGGTCTTCCCAAGGTCATCCAGGAGCGCCAGGAAGAGACGCGGCAGCAGTACCGCGAGCGTATGAAGGCGCTTTTCGAGGGTTTGTCGGCGGCGGAACGGAGCGGCAGCCCCGAGCAGCGGGCCCAAATGCTCAAGTCGCTGTCGGCCTTGGCCGAGCAACCCGCTGAGGAGCGGCCCCATCAGCGCCTGGACCCCAATAACCTGCCAGTTAACCGGCCAGCGGGGAAAGTCCGCAAGCCGGCGGAGACGCCCGAGGAATTCCAGAGCCGGTTCAGGGACCTCAAGGTCGACGTCAAGGCCTCGCGCCAGCCGATGGCGAGAGCTGCTGCGGCAGTGGCTCCGCAGCCGGCGGACCTGCAGCCTACCGAAGATGTGCAGATCACGCCCGAGGTCCAGGCCCTGGCGTCGGAGCTGGGCAACAGCCCCCTGACGATCTACAACTGGGTGCGCGACAACGTCGAGCTGGTACCCACCTACGGCTCGATCAAAGGCTCGCGCATGACTTTGCTGACCAAGCGCGGCAATGCTTTCGACATCGCGACCTTGCTGATCGCTCTGCTGCGGGCCTCCAACGTGCCGGCGCGCTACGTCCTGGGTACCGTGCAGGTGCCGGCCGACAAGCTGGCCAACTGGCTCGGCGGCACGGAGAATCCCGCGGTAACGCAGCAGCTCCTGGGCCAGGGCGGCATCCCCAACGTCGGGCTGCTGCAGAACGGACAGACCAGCCACATCCGCGTCGAGCATGTCTGGGTCGAGGCGTGGGTGGATTATGTGCCCGGCCGCGGCGCCAAGCCCGGGCCGGGCGATACCTGGGTGCCGCTGGACGCTAGTCTCAAGGCGCACGATCTCTCGCCGGACAGCGGCCTGCTGGCGGGAATCCCGTTCGACATGACGGACTTCACCAACGCCCTGCTGCAGAACGCGCAGGTTGATCCCCTGCTCGGCAGGGTCAACGGCATCGACGTCAACATCGCCTACGACTCCGTCGAGGACTGGCAGCAGGATCTTCAGGAGTACGCCGCCGCCAACAGCGTGCCATCGACCGAAGACGCTTTGCTCGGCAAAACCGCCATCGTACCGAGCGGCGCCAAGGTGCTGCCGGCGAGCTTGCCATACCAGGTGTTGGTCCGTGCCTCGGCCGTATCGACGCTGCCGGCCAGTCTGCGACTGGGCGTCAAGCTCACCGGTTACGCTTCCAACCTGGACCGCGCCTTCGGGTCACCGTCGTTCACCTACCATGTGAGCCTACCGGCGCTCGGCAACGGGCGGCTCGGGCTGACCTTTCCGCCCGCCACAGTTGCCGACGCGCAGGTGATCGAGACAGCGCGCAACAACAACGCCAGCTCGCTACCGGTTTACCTGATCAACGTCAAACCGTCTATTACTCTCGACGGAGCGACAGTGGCCGGCGGAGCGGCCGTCCGCATGGGGAGCGCCTACTTCGTTGACGTGCTGCTGGAGGATCCAGCCGGTTCCGCGACGGTGCCCTACCAGGTGATCGCTGGCGATGAAGCCGTCATCGGCCTCAACGGCGACGGCGTCCACTCGGCTGCGGTCCAGGACCGCTTCAACCGGGTACCGTCCGACACCGCCGTCGAAAACATGCAGCAGGTGGCTCTCCACTACTGGGCGGAATGTGATGCCCTCGATGCTTTGGCCGCCAAGGGCCTGAAGGTCCACGCCCTGCGACGCTTCTCGGTGGGCCTGTTCTCGACGCCTCTCAACGTCGCCCACCTGTTTGGTACCCCCCGCAGCGGCATCTATCAAAGCCGCATCATGGACGTGAAGCGGTCTTTTGTCGGGGTTGCCGGCCTGACGGACGACCTGACCCGTGCGTTCGTGCGCTCCTCTGGGCGTTCCGGCTCGTTCCTCGAGGGTTCGGTCTTCGACCAGCTCTTTGACCAGCCGCGGGGGCGCGGCGTCTCCGCCATGCAGCTCTTGTTCGACGCGAGCCTTGGCGGGATCGCCCTCTATGAGGTGACGTCGAGCAACGTGGCCGCGGTCCTGCCCTTGCTCCAGGTCCCGGCGGCGGTCAAGGTCGACATCTCCACAGCCGTCAGTCAGGGCAAAGTCGTGATCGTGTCGGAGTCCGAGATCCAGCACGACAATTACCGCGGCGTGGGCTATATCGTGGAGGATCCTGAGACCGGAGCCGCCGCTTATCTCATCTCGGGCGGGCTCGCCGGCGGCGCTCTCATCCAGTGCCTGCTGGAGTTGGTGCCCGTCTTCGTTATCATTCTGGCAATCGTCCTGCTCGCCGTCCTGCTCTGGTGGCTTTGGCCGTTCATCGCCGCCGGCTTGGCCGGCCTGGCAGCAGGCGCGGGAGCCGGGGCGCCGGTTACCGCCAGCGTGGTGCTGGCCATCGTCGCGCTGTTCGTCACTACCGGTTCCGCCCAAGCCTCGACGGGAGGAGGTGGGGGAGGCGGCGGGGCCGGCCCCTGCACGTGCCCGCCGTGTCCGGCGAACCCGCCCTGCGAGGTGGACGTGTCGCACACGCACTGGCCGTGCATTGATCCAGCTGATCACTGGCACTTCAGGGTCTACAACCAGGTGCCCTACCCCGACTGCCGTTGCTTCCTGTCCGGCCGGCAGTTCGGCGGCTGCATCCCGCCGCCGCTGCCGGTACCCTGCCCGCCGTAAGGTAAAGTGGCGGTGTGACCGAAGATTGGCTTCTCCTGGGCTTCGATGCGCGGCCGTCGAAGCCCCCGGTGTGGGACGAGGGACGGAAGAGGGATTTCCTCTTACGCCTCGACATCGTCACGCCCCTGTCGATCGACACCGCAGTCTGGCCCTCGGTCTTCGCTCTCCATCCCGAGTTGAGGCCGCCGTACGTCGGCCCGTATGGCCTTTATGAAAACCTGGAGAGCCTCAGGAAGCATGTCGCCGCCGCCCGCGGTACACCGGGCGATCTCTGCATCGTGGCGTTCGGGGTGGCCTCCGGCGCTTGCACCCGCGAGGAACGGAGGGTTTTAGACGAATTCCTGCGAGGCGTTTCGCCTGACGGATCGCCAGGGACGACGCTCCCCGAGATCAATCCCCCGGCCGCGGACGGCGGCTGGTCTTTTCTTGGCTACGACGTGGCTGACCTTGGCGGGACGACCAGCGGCCTCATGAACTGCGGCTTCCTGCCGGAGCTGGAGGACGTCGAAGCCTTGCGGCTCCGCTGGGGCCCGAAGCTGAACGATTTCCATCTCTTCGACAGCCGCAAGGAGGCCCGAGAGTTCAAAGACTTCTCGAACCAGAGAGTCGCGGAGCACGCGCCGTTCTTCATCCACGGGATCTGGCTCGTGGAAAGCGAAGAAAGTTGTCCCACGGGGGGATAGGAGCGCAGCTTCTCCGAGGCGTTTCGAAAGGCGGTGAACCAGGAGCAGGAAGGGCTCTGGAAGAGGAGGGGCCAGGGAGGCGAGGTCACTCGTCACCCCTGAAACGGAACGGGATTTCCCGCCACCCAGCCATTAGGGGGTAGACTCTTGATCCCAACGCTGAAGAGGAGATCTCACCTTGCTCCGCCCTCTCTATCGATCGTCCATCCTCCTCCTGCTCGTCCTTTCTGCCGTCGCCTCCGCCCGGGCCGGCCAGATCGAGCTCATCTCCCAGGTCCACCCGCGGGTCTTCTCCGATTCTGGGATGGGCAAGAGCGAAGCCCGATCGATCAGTGCCGACGGGCGGTATCTCGCCTTCTTGAGCGAGGCCTCCAATCTCGTCCCCGGACAGATCGACCACAACGTCGGCTCGGACGTCTTCGTCTACGACCGGGTGACCGGGACGACGGAGCTGGTCAGCCGGAGCGCGGAGTCGGCCATGGCCACGGGCCTGGACTCTTCGTCCGATCCGGCGATCAGCCGCGACGGCCGCTATGTGGCCTTCACCAGTCTGGCCGACGATCTCGTCGCCGGCCAGACAGAGGATGACTCCTCCCACGACGTCTTCCTCTACGACCGGGTGACCCGGACGACAGAGCTGGTCAGCCACCACACGACGATCTCCGGGGATTCCTGGCAGCCGGTGATCAGCGCGGATGGGCGCTACGTCTCCTTCACCAACTCGGGCAATCTGTTTCTCTACGACCGGTCCTCGCGGAAGAACGTGCTGATCCGTCGTGGACACAGCCCCGCGATCAGCGCCGACGGGCGCTTCGTCGCGTTCCTGAGCACCGCCGAGGGGCCCAGGTGGGAGGTCCTGCTCTACGACCGGACCTCGAGAAGGATCACGCTGATCAGCCGCACGACCTCGTCCTCCAACCCGAATGGGCCCCACTCCCGCCGGCCGGTGATCAGCGCCGATGGCAGCAGCGTGGTCTTCGACAGCTCCGCGGCGAACGTTGTCCCCAACCAGACGGGTCTCGCGGGGCGCGCGAACCTCTTTCTCTTCCATCGCCCGACCGGCAGGACGAGCCTGGTCAGCCGCGCGAGCTCCTCGCCGGCCACCGCGGGAGACGGCAACACCGCCTCGTTTGCCGTGAGCGCCGATGGGAGCTTCGTCGCCTTCACCAGCACCGCGAAGAACCACGTGGACCGGCAGGCGGAAGGGGGGAGGAGGGTCTCGGACGCGTTCCTCTACAGCCGGGCCAGCGGGCGGATCACCCTGGTCAGCGGCGCGGGAGGCTCTTCAACCGTCACGGCCAACGGTCCTTCCGCCGTCCGGGGGATCAGCGCGGACGGCAACCTCATCCTCTTCCAGGGCTCTGCCACCAACCTGGTGCAGGGCGCCGCCGATGGGAACGGCGTTTCGGACGTCTTCCTCTACGACCGGCGCTCGAGGAAAGCCGCCCTGGTGAGCCACGGCGCCGCCTCTTCCGGCAGGGTGGGCAACGGTGAGTCCCTGGGCTCGATCTTGAGCGCGGACGGCAAATGGGTCGCCTTCCAGAGCGCCGCCACGGACCTGGTGAGCGGAGCGAAGGACTTGAACGAGAGGGCGGACGTCTTTCTCGACGGCGGGGCCGCGGGCCGGGAGCTGGCCTCGCGCAGGGCCCCGGACCTGCCGTCCGCCACGCCGCAAGGGTGGAGCTGGGTCGAATCGATGAGCGCTGACGGCCGCTTCGTGGTTTTCGCCAGCCTGTCGCGCTGGCTCGTCGCCGGACAGCGGGACACGAACGGCCACGCGGACGTCTTCCTCCGCGACCGGACGCTCGGGACGACCCTCCTGGTCAGCCGCTCGGCCGTCTCTCCGAAGACGGCCGGCAACGCGGCCTCCTACAGCGCCCGCATCAGTGCCGACGGGAGATTCGTCGTCTTCTTGAGCCTCGCCACGGACCTGGTTCCCGGCCCGGCGGCCGTGCCGAACGACGAGGCGGCGGTCTTCCTCTACAGCCGGGAGGCCGGGAGCCTGCTCCGGATCGGCGGCGGCGCGGCTGATTTCTCGAACCTTCCCGTCTCTCCGGCGATCAGCGCCGACGGTTCGTTCGTCGCGTTCGTAAGCGCTGCGACCGGCCTCGTGGCCGGGCAGACCGACAGCAATGGCGACGCGGACATCTTCCTGTACGACCGGGCCGCCGGAGCGACGACCCTGGTCAGCCGGGTTCCCGGCTCGGCCACCACCTCCGGCAACGCTTCTTCTACGAGCCCCTCTCTCTCCGCTGACGGACGCTTCATCGCTTTCGAGAGCCTCGCCACGAACCTGATGGCCGGCCAGAGCGACCCGGACGACTTCGAGACGTCCACGGACGCGTTCCTCCACGACCGGGTCACCGGGACCACGACGCTGGTCAGCCGGACAGCCTCCTCCCCGCAGAGAGCGGCTGGAGGGGCCGGCCCGATCGTGAGCGCCGACGGCCGTTTCGTCGCCTTCCGAAGCTTCGGCAGGGAACTGGTCTCGGGCCAGGTCGAAGCGAATGAAGAGAACCCTTTCACCTACGACGTTTTTCTCTACAACCGGCTCACGGG